>JANXSE010000387.1 GCA_025356695.1 Betaproteobacteria bacterium | reverse complement strand
AGACGCCCTGCGCGCAGCCGCTTCTTCGTTGCCTCCTCCAACCGCGTCTTCACCATTCCCATCATCTCCAATCAACCCGATAGAAATGTAACGCGCGAGCAGACAATCGGTTGTCATGTATTTAGAGAAGATCAATAGTTGATGGGTTGATGCACGGTCACCAGTTTGGTGCCGTCGGGAAAGGTCGCCTCGACCTGGATATCCGGAATCATCTCGGCGATGCCGTCCATCACGTCCTTGCGCGTCAACAAGGTCGTGCCGTAGCTCATCAGTTCAGCGACGGTCCTGCCGTCGCGTGCGCCTTCCATGATCGCGGCAGAAATAAAGGCCACCGCCTCCGGATAATTCAGTTTGAGGCCGCGCGCGCGGCGCCGTTCGGCCAGCAAGCCGGCAGTGCATATCACCAACTTGTCTTTTTCGCGTGGTGTCAGTTCCATCGGCGCCTTCCCCGGCTAAGTGTTCCAGATTCTTGGTGTAGCAGCAGCGCGCCCGGCAAAAATCGGCCGCAGTTCCCGCCATAACGAAATAAAATATTCGCGCGCCTGTTCGGTGGAGGGGCCGACATAACGCGCGACAAACAACGTATCGATGGCACTGACGCCGGCGCGTGCTCCACCCTGCACCGCCTGCCCGCGACAACGCGTCAGCACCTCGGTTGGAATTTTCATACCGGCAGCCAGCATAGTTGCTGTCACCGGCGCAGCGCCGAGACCGACCGCGGAATGCAGCAAGGGCGAATTGCCCGACAGCCGCACGCGTTCGTCCCACACCAGTTCACCGCCGATTCTGATCGTCGTCTGCTGACGCAGGCTGCCACTGGCGAATTTTTCACCCGAGGCTGTGCGGCCGAGGCACAAAATCTCCCAACCGGTATAACGTGCACCGGCCTCCAGCGTAATGTGGCTGCGCAATTGTGCAATGGCATTGTTGAACATAATGGTTTCCGGCGGCAACCACTCAAACACCGCGTCGCGGCCCAGCCGCACATTGATGGTCTGCACCGCGGTCTCGCCTTCGGAACGGTACCAGCGCGTGGCGCCCGGCATCGTCACCAGCGCATGCGCGCCCTGCTGGACGCCGATACCGATATCGAGCCGGTCGCCGCCGACAATGCCGCTGGGCGGATGCAAGATCAGCGAATGACAAACCGACCGGCCTTCCGGATACAGGGCCTTCTGCACGGTAAGCGGACCTTCGTGCTCACGTTTGAGCAGCCGCGTTTCGCCATTGTCAGCACCGTATTCAAGCGCCAGCCGCGCACGCCAGCCGCGGCCGTGCGGCTCGGGTTCGGAGGCGTGTGCGGCTAAAATTGCCGGCGCGGCGCGCGCTTCGCTGACGATACTCATATCAGCCTGCATTATGCATGTTTCCGCAAGCCGGTCGATGCCGTCCATGGTGGAATTTCGCCTGCTTAACGCGCGCCGAGCGCAGCGGCGACCTCCGCGCAGGTTGCGGTCCAGCCGATGATGGCGCCCTGCGCGCGGATCATTTCCAGCGCGGCGGTTTTGAATGCCGGGAAATAACTTTCAGTGGCGTCTTCGACCAGCAGACATTCGTAGCCGCGATCGTTGGCCTCACGCATCGTGGTCTGTACACAGACCTCGGTGGTAACTCCGGCGAACAGCAGATGCGTGATGCCCTGCAGGCGCAGAATATCGCCCAGTGCCGTGGCATAGAAAGCACCCTTGCCCGGCTTCACAATGACCGTTTCTCCGGCAATTGGCGCCAGTGCCGGCACGATGTCGTTGCCCGGCTCGCCATCGATCAGGATGCGCCCCATCGCGCCCTGGTCGCCAATGCGCAATTTAGGGTTTCCGCGCTTCAATTTGGCAGGCGGACAGTCCGACAAATCGCTGCGATGCGCTTCGCGCGTGTGGATCACCCGCACGCCGTGCCGACGGCAGGTGGCGATGAGTTCGGCCACCGTCGGCAGGATGGCGGCAAGCAGAGCAATATTGTTGCCCAGTGTTTCACCGAACCCACCGGGTTCGATAAAATCACGCTGCATGTCGATCACGATCAATGCGGTCGTCGCCGGCTCGAACGCATAGGAATACGGCTTGGCGTTTACGACAGCCACTGAGCGAGCCCCCATCGAAACGCCAACGGCACCCGCTCACATTCCGGGTGCGGGTTCGGGCATTGCATCGAGTTCATGATGAGTATCCTTGGCTTGCGCCGAAACGGTTGCGTACTTTGCGCAGGCTGCCAGCAGCAGGGCCACGCCAAGATAGCTGAGCGCCACCAACGGCGTCTTGGCAATGCCGATTGCCTCGCTATGCATGAAACCAAAGAACGTGAGGATGGCACCGGCCAGAGCAAAGGCTGCGGCTTTTTTCAATTTGCGGTCGATCATGCAGGCGGTGATCCCGGCGAGCACCAGGCTGACCAGAATTGCACCGCTGCCGAGAACTTCTAGACCGTGGTAGAGCACGCCAACCTGCCCCAGTTTGTCGAGGCCCACCGCCGCCGCGCTGGTACCGGCAGCGCCGAGCGAATTGTCGATCATCAGCTTGCCCCATGCCGCCACCTGCGGCACCAGGGCCAGTATTACCGCCGGTGCATGCTGCTTCGGCGTTTCCTGGAAGGCCTGGGCGCCGATCAGCATGCCGATGTAGAGCAGGATCGGCGAAATCGCGACGACCGGAATCAATGCCATTAGTACCGCAAGTATGCCGAACCAGGACAAAACCAATACCATGACGCCGGTCGCAGCGGAGTAGCCAATGCGTCCGCCAATCGCCTTCCAGCCGGGATGGCCGATGTAGACCGCATTGATGAACGGATTTCCCATCAGGCAGCCGATCAGGCTGACCACGCCGTCTGCGGTCAAGACGCGCGTGGTCGGGAAACTGTCGCCGCCTGCCGCGGCACTTTCGACGTTATCCATCGCCTCGACCAGATCGTAAATGCCGAACGGGATGGCTGTGACCAGAATCACGCCAAGAAACTCGAAGCCGCTGAAAACATGCCCGATGGCAGGAATCGGAAACGAAAAACCGAAGCTGGCAAATGAGCCGCCAAGATTCGCCGCGCTCATGCCACCGAAATTCAGGCCCAGCGCGGTCGATCCCCAGGCAATGGCCGAACCCACCGCAATGGCGACCAGTCCGGCCGGAATGCCCTTGTAATACCGCACACCGCCGACCCAGCTTGCCAGCAGGATGACGAAACAGACGATGCCGATCACCGGTGTCATGAACATGTCGAGCGCCGGCCGCAGGGAAATAAAGGCGATCGAAACGCCGGCCAGCGCGCCCAGCAGCGCTGCGCGCGGTGTAATTTTACGGACCAGCGGTGCAACGAAGCCCCCCGCCATCAGCACGAAACTCTGGATAAATACCCAGGTCAATCCCGCCTCCCAGCCCTTGACCGGATCACCGGTTTTAAGTGCGATCGGCAGCATGATGACGAATACCACGATAAACATATGCGGCACGCTGATGCCTGATGGCAACGCACAGACGTCGTTGCGCCCGCTGCTTTTTGCGAGCTTGTACGCCAGCCACGCATAGTAGAACGTGCTCAGACAGAGCATGAGGCCCGTCGCCGGCAGAATGCGTCCGAAGATCAGGTCATCGGGCATTTTCAGCACGTAACGCAACAGCGCAGTCAGGGTCAGCAGGTTGACCAGAATATTGGTGCCAAAACCGAAGAATGCGTTCCAGTCTCCGGTCGTCCAGATCTTCGGCTTGAAGCTTGTCATCGTTGCCATCCCCCCGATTGCTTGCAGTCCACGCGATCAAACCGGCGATGCCGGCACCTTTGCGCACACCAACGTCAAATTCATCCGCTCCCCGCCCCCGGACAGCAGACCCATCCCCATGTCATGCCAGATGCCGTATACACAAACACAACCGGCGGCAATCGGATCCACGTGATTTCATTCGATCCGAAGGCCGCCGGCACCCGCACGGGTTAACTTGTTGACTTTAGTACTGGAGCTGCACACCGAGCATGAACTGATCCGATTTACGGGCAGCAATCGCCAGTCTCGAATCGTCAAACTTCGTGTAAACCGCGCTCACCTTGGCGTTGAAGCCTTTGATGAGGTAGTTCAGACCGAAGTCGGTGCCCTTGCTTGTGGTCTGCGTGATGTCGCGTTCCATCTTCTGGAAGCGAACGAACGGTTGCAACTGGCCCCAGCCGTATTTGGTCGGGAACAGCAAGGCGCCCGTGACCAGATAGGATCTGCCGGCAACCAGGCCGCCGATGTTACCGGTCGCAGCACCGCAACCCGGCGCGCCGGTTTCACCCGATCCGCAATCCACAGCGCCGAGGCTGTACTTGTAGTAACCGCCTTCAAGAGTCGGCACCAAACCGTTCGCAAGCTTCTTCTCCATCAGGAAATCGATGTTCGAAATCTTGAGGTTGCCCGAGGCGGCCGCACTGCCGACACCGCTTGACTGGCTTTGAATCGAGCCGCCGATGGTGAAGATGCTCTTGTCGCCGAGATAAGTGGCGTTGCGGTAGTAGCCGGTTTCGGCATCCCAGAAGCTGTATTGCAGGCGTCCGGCATACAGCATCTTGTTGCTGTTGTTCGACAGCGCCGCTGCGCGGTTGTGGCCGTTGAAGGCGCCGACCGAGTAGGCCAGTTTGCTATCGAAGATGCTGCCCCAGATCATGCCGCCATCGTCGCGGCCCGCGGCGATCGACGGTCCACCCGAGGCGATGCCCGGATAGGACCATGCGCTGGTGTAGAACGGACCGTAGAGGTTCGGACGGTCGCTCGGCGGCAGCATGCGGCCCATCCAGACGTTGAAGCCTTCGGAAAATTCAAATTGCGCGATGCCGTCGATCATCTGCAGGCCGCCAGTCGCCGAGGCGCCGCCGGTGCGATCGAAGTTCATCGTCGCCTTGATGTATTTGCCGAACGCGCCACTCATATAGATACGCGTGTTTTCAGCCGAGAACTGGTTGGAATAGGAGCTGCCATTCGGCGCCCCGTTTTCGGTCGACGTGTAGCTCGTGCGCAGACCGATACCGAGGTTTAACGAAGCATCATCGCCAAGCTTGAACTCCGCGCCGGCATGCGCGGTCTGCGTTGAGGCCGCAATAACCGCAGCCGTTACAAAGGCGCCGATGCCGATTCGACGCCGGGTTCCCACGATCGGGCGCGCACCACTTGAGCCGACATTTCCAACAGTTGATTGCATCTCTATTCCTTCGCAATTAAAAAATTTTTCAATATGCACGTTGAGCGGTTCGTTGCAGTGCATGACCAGCTAAAAGCATTTAGCGTGCCATTGAAAAAATATTTTTCTGAAAAAAATAGAGATGTGTGAATTCCGCATGCGCGCGATGCAATTTCTTGACAAATGCAAGTGAATTGAATGGCGCCACCACGAAATCAGACTCTAAACTTGTTGTTGACGATCGAATTTTTAGAAATTCGCTCGAATACGCACGAATGCGTACTGGGACTTAAAAACGTAATAATTTTGCACCGTCAAAGCGCACAAACTTGTTGCGACGCACTAAATTGATACAAAACAAATTTTGCGCACGTGAAATGCGCGCGCGAATTCTCCCAAATGCCATTTTCATAACACCCTAATCAGACAGGGCTTTTCACCTTGTTTGGGCTCCCCTGCGGCACATGGCATGGAACCTGCGATAGAGATAGCGCCAGCAGCAGCCGCAAGGCACGTTGCCTGCACTGAACTTTCGAAAATCAACTTCTCTCTGGGGGTGTATTCATATGTCGCATCGCAGAACATTCATTAAGCGCCTGGCGTCGGTCGCCAGCGGCGTGGCACTGTCGGCAACACTCGGTTTGTCGAGCGTTTCGGCGATCGCAGCCGATACCATCAAGGTCGGCGTGCTGCACTCGCTGTCCGGAACGATGGCAATCAGCGAGACGGTGTTGAAAGACGTCACCCTGATGGCGATTGACGAAATCAATTCCAAAGGCGGCGTGCTCGGCAAGAAACTCGAGGCGGTAGTCGTCGATCCGGCTTCGAACTGGCCGTTGTTCGCGGAAAAAGCCCGTCAGTTGATCACTCAGGACAAAGTCTCGGTGGTATTCGGTTGCTGGACCTCGGTTTCGCGCAAATCGGTGTTGCCGGTTTTCGAAGAACTCAATGGTCTGCTCTTCTACCCCGTGCAATACGAAGGTGAAGAACTTTCGAAGAACGTGTTCTACACCGGTGCGGCGCCGAACCAGCAGGCCATTCCGGCGGTTGAATACCTGATGAGCAAGGACGGCGGCGAAGCCAAGCGCTGGGTGCTGCTCGGCACGGACTATGTCTATCCGCGCACAACCAACAAGATCCTGCGCGCCTTCCTGAAATCGAAAGGTGTTGCGGACAAGGACATCGACGAGAAATACACGCCGTTCGGCCACAGCGATTATCAAACCATCGTCGCCGATATCAAGAAGTTCTCGGCCGGTGGCAAAACTGCGGTGGTCTCGACCATCAACGGCGACTCCAACGTTCCCTTCTACAAGGAACTGGGCAACCAGGGCTTGAAGGCGACCGACGTGCCGGTGGTGGCGTTCTCGGTGGGTGAAGAAGAACTGCGCGGCGTTGATACCAAGCCGTTGGTCGGCCACCTTGCCGCATGGAACTACTTCATGTCGCAGAAGAACCCGGCGAACGATGCCTGGAAGAAACAATGGGCTGCCTACGCCAAGGCGAAGAAACTGCCGAACGCCGACAAGCCGCTGACGAACGATCCGATGGAAGCCGCATGGATCGGTATTCATATGTGGAAACAGGCGGTGGAAAAAGCCAAATCGACCGACACCGACAAGGTGGTCGCGGCGATGGCCGGCCAGACATTCACCGCACCGTCGGGCATCACCTCGAAGATGGACGAAAAGAACCACCATCTGCATAAAGCCGTGTTCATCGGCGAAGTCAAAGCCGACGGCCAGTTTAATGTAGTATGGAAAACCCCCGGCCCGGTGAAAGCCATGCCGTGGAGCCCGTATATCCCGGGCAACGACAAGAAAAAAGACGAGCCTGAAGTAGCCGCCAAGAAATAGCGGCATCAGCAGGCGGCGGCGCGAAAGCGCCGTCGCCGTTTCTGGAACCTCATTTGTAAAGCAGGTAATGCGTCTACTGATCACAGCGCTGGCATTTCTGTTGACTGTTGCAACGCCACCGGCACTTGCCCTGAACACGGCAACGGTCGAAAAACTGGCGTTTGGCAGCGGCGACGAACAGGTCGTGGCTATCGCCGCACTGGTCGCCGAAGGCGATGTCCAGGCACTCGAACTTTTACAGGCGCTGGCCGACGGAGAATTGCAGACCGCCGCCAAGCGTGTCTACCTCATCAAGGGCGACAACGCCATTGATGCCGTCAGCGGCGCCAAGGCTGATCTGCCCGCCGAACACGAAGACATTTCGGTCAACAACCGCCTGCGACGAGAAATCGCATCGGCCATCGCGGCGCTTAAGCTGATCTCGCCCGACCGTGCGGTACGGCTGGCGGCCGCCAAGGCACTGACCGAGAGTTCGGAGCCGGCGATGCTGCCGCTGGTTTCAAAAGCGCTGGCCGGTGAAACCGACGCGACCATCAAACCACTGCTGGAATTGATCCAGGCCACACTGGAACTGAAAAGCACCGACAAGGAAACGCGGCTGGCCGCCCTGCGCAAGCTGGAAAATTCAAACCATTCAAATACCAAGACGCTGCTGCTGTCGCTGCTCGCCTCCAAGGACGGCAGCTTCGCCGAACCGGATGAAGATATCCGCATTGCCGCGCAGAAAAGTCTGCGCGCGGTCGAGGGGCGTCTGGTCTGGGGGGAACGCGTAGGACAATTCTTTTCCGGCATCAGCCTCGGCTCGATCCTGCTGCTCGCTGCGCTCGGTCTTGCCATCACCTACGGCCTGATGGGTGTGATCAACATGGCGCATGGCGAACTCATCATGATCGGCGCCTACGCCACCTTTGTGGTGCAAAACCTGTTTCGCACCCACCTGCCCGGCGCCTTCGACTGGTATCTCGCTGCCGCCGTGCCGGTATCCTTCCTCGCCTCGGCGCTGGTCGGCATTGCGCTCGAGCGCACGGTGATCCGCTTCCTCTACGGCCGTCCACTGGAAACACTGCTGGCGACCTGGGGCATCAGTCTTTTTCTCATACAAGGCGTGCGCACGTTGTTCGGCGCGCAGAACGTGCAGGTTGAAAACCCGGCCTTCATGTCGGGCGGCATCGAAATGCTGAGCGGCGTGGTGCTGCCGTGGAGCCGCGTTGTCATCATTTTGTTCGCTGCTGCCGTCGTTGTTTTGGTGTGGCTGCTGCTGACACGCACGCGCCTGGGCCTCTTCGTGCGCGGCGTCACGCAGAACCGCGCCATGGCCAGTTGCGTTGGCGTGCCCACACCGCGCGTCGACATGCTGGCCTTCGGCCTCGGCTCGGGTATCGCCGGGCTCGCCGGCTGCGCACTGTCGCAGATCGGCAACGTCGGCCCCGACCTCGGCCAGTCGTACATCGTCGATTCCTTCATGGTCGTCGTTCTCGGTGGCGTCGGCCAGCTCACCGGGACTGTGTACGCCTCGCTCGGCCTGGGCTTCGCCAGCAAGCTGCTTGAAGCCTGGCAGGGCGCGGTACTCGCAAAAATCGGCGTGCTGATTTTCATCATTGTCTTTATCCAGAAGCGTCCGCAGGGCCTGTTCGCGCTCAAGGGCCGGGCGGTGGAAAACTGATGACGCCCTCCACTTCCCTTATCAGCCGGATGTACGGGCCGCGCGGCTGGACCGCGCTGGCGGTTTTTGCACTGGTGTTGTTTGTTGTCTTTCCGGTACTGAATCTGGTGGTGCCCGCTGACAGCGCCTTCCACCTGTCCGCCTACTGGATCACATTGATCGGCAAGATCATGTGTTACGCCATGGTGGCGCTGGCAATGGACCTGATCTGGGGTTACACCGGCATCCTCTCGCTCGGCCACGGCCTGTTCTTCGCGCTCGGCGGTTATTCCTTTGGCATGTATCTGATGCGGCAGATCGGCGCCGACGGCCAGTACCGCCTCAACATGCCCGACTTCATGGTCTTTCTCGACTGGAAGGAATTTCCGCTGGTGTGGTGGAACAGCGACTCGTTCTGGTGGTGTGCGATGCTGGTGGTGGTGGTGCCGGGACTCATCGCCTTTATCTTTGGTTTCTTTGCCTTCCGCTCACGGGTTAAAGGGGTGTACTTTTCGATCATTACCCAGGCGCTGACCTATGCCGCCATGCTGCTGTTCTTCCGCAACAACACCGGCTTCGGCGGCAACAACGGCTTTACCGATTTCAAGCGCATCCTCGATTATCCGATCACCACGCCCCAGACGCGCATGGTGCTATTCGTGCTGACCGGCACGGTGTTGATCGCCATGCTGCTGCTGGCGCGCACCATCGTGACGTCCAAACTGGGCCGCGTACTGACGGCAATCCGCGATGCCGAAAGCCGTGTCATGTTCTCGGGTTACAACCCGCTCTGGTACAAGCTCTTCATCTGGACACTGTCGGCGGTGCTGTGCGGCATCGCCGGCGCGCTCTACGTGCCGCAGGTCGGCATCATCAACCCGAGCGAAATGTCACCAGCGAACTCGATTGAGATTGCGATCTGGGTGGCCGTCGGCGGCCGTGGCACCTTGATCGGCCCTATCCTCGGCGCCGGCATCGTCAACGGCGCGAAGAGCTGGTTCACCATGGCCTTTCCCGAATACTGGCTGTTTTTTCTCGGCCTGCTGTTCATCGGGGTGACGCTTTTTCTGCCCGACGGCGTGGTCGGATTAATGGGCCGTGTGCGCGACCGCCTGCAAGGCAAGGCGCCGACGGAGAAGAAATCATGAACACGAACGCCACGCCCGAAATCATGCGCGACAGCGGCGACCAGACTTCGCCGTCCTACGGCCGCATCGCGCAATCGGGCCTCGACACGACCCACGGCGCGATCCTGTATCTCGAAGACATCACCGTCAGCTTTGACGGCTTTCGCGCACTGAACAAACTGAGCCTGTCGATCGACGTCGGCGAACTGCGTTGCATCATCGGGCCCAACGGCGCCGGCAAGACCACCATGATGGACGTCATCACTGGAAAAACACGCCCCGATCTTGGCACGGCATTCTTCGGCCAGACCATCGATCTGACGAAATTATCGGAAGCCGAAATCGCGCACGCCGGCATCGGCCGCAAGTTCCAGAAGCCGACGGTGTTCGAACAACACACGGTGTTCGAAAATCTCGAACTCGCAATGAAAACCGACAAACGCGTGTGGCCGAGTCTGCGCGCGCGCCTCGATTCGGCGCAACTCGATCGCATCGCCGCAACCCTTGAACTCATCCATCTGTCGACGCAGGCAGAACGCCTTGCCGGTCTGCTCTCGCATGGCCAGAAGCAATGGCTGGAAATCGGCATGCTGCTGATGCAGGAACCGCAATTGTTGCTGCTCGACGAACCGGTCGCCGGCATGACCGACGAGGAAACGGAACGCACCGCCGAACTCTGCAACAAGCTGGCCGGCAAACATTCGCTGGTCGTGGTCGAGCACGACATGGATTTCGTCAACCGCATCGCGCGCAAGGTGACTGTATTGCATGAAGGCAGCGTGCTGGCCGAGGGCAACATGGAAACCGTGCAGAACGACCAGCGCGTTGTCGAAGTCTATCTGGGACGCTGAGATGCTGAAAATTTCCGGTCTCAACCAATACTACGGCGGCAGTCACATTCTGCGCGATCTCGAATTCGAGGTCCCGGTCGGCGCCTGCACCACCCTGCTTGGCCGCAACGGCGTCGGCAAGACCACGCTGCTCAAATGTCTGGTCGGTCTGGTGCCGACGCGCAGCGGTGGCATCGTCTTCAACGGCACCGACATCACCACCCTGCCGCCTTACGCGCGCGCGCGTCTCGGCATTGCCTATGTGCCGCAAGGACGCGAAATCTTTCCGCGCCTCACGGTCGAAGAAAACCTGCTGATGGGCCTGGCAACAAAATCACGCGGCACGCGCCTGCCGTCGAAAATTTTCGACCTCTTTCCCGTCCTTAAGGAAATGCTGCACCGGCGCGGCGGCGATCTCTCCGGCGGACAGCAGCAACAGCTTGCGATCGGACGCGCGCTGGCCTCCGATCCGAAAATTCTGATTCTCGATGAGCCGACCGAGGGCATACAACCTTCGATCATCAAACACATCGGCAGCGTCATCTCGCAATTGGCGAAGAGCGGCGAGATGGGCATTTTGCTGGTCGAGCAGTATTACGACTTCGCCAAAGAACTGGCGGATCACTACATCGTCATGTCGCGCGGTGAAATCATCAAACGCGGCGTCGGCACGAACATGGATGCCGAAAACGTCAAAGCCTGCCTCGCCCTGTAATGAACCTGCCGGGAGTGCATTGTGGCCATTAACGAGATCAACGAAAGCATCGTCAAACAGGCGGCGCTTGCAGTCGGCCTCGAACTCGACCCCTCGCACCTGCCTGGCGTGCTGCTCTATTACCGGATGATTGCGGAATTTGCCGCCAGCGTCGCCGCATTTCCGCTCGATGAAACCGATGAACCGGCCGCGGTGTTCGTGCCATGCTCGCCCACGACGCCGGAGTAATCGCCACTGCGGTCGCGGTGCGCAATGGCGACTGCAGCGCCGTCGAGGCAACGCAGGCGGCACTCGCACGCATCGCCGCGCTGGAGCCCGCGCTCAACGCCTTTACCAGCGTCACGCGCGACCGCGCTTTGGCCGAGGCTACCGCAATCGACGCCACGCGCGCCGCGGGTCGCGATCCCGGCCCCCTGGCGGGAGTGCCCTACGCAGTAAAAAATCTGTTCGACGTTGAAGGTCTGCCAACGCTGTCGGGTTCGAAGATCAACAAGGAACGGCCGCCCGCCGCGCGTGATGCCTGTCTTGTGCGCCGCCTCCGCGACGCCGGTGCCGTTCTCGTCGGCGCGCTGAACATGGATGAGTACGCCTACGGCTTCACTACCGAGAACACGCATTATGGAACCACGCGCAATCCGCACGATCCCAGCCGCATTGCCGGCGGATCTTCCGGCGGTTCAGCCGCCGCCGTGGCAGGCGGTGAAGTGCCGTTCACGCTGGGATCCGACACCAACGGCTCGATCCGCGTGCCATCGTCGCTGTGCGGCACGTTCGGCCTCAAGCCTACTTTCGGCCGCCTCTCGCGCGCCGGCACCTACCCTTTCGTCGCCAGTCTTGACCATCTCGGGCCATTCGCGCGCTCTGCCGCCGATCTTGCAGTCTGTTACGACGTCATGCAAGGCATTGATGCCGACGATCCGGCTTGCGCGAAGCGTGCCGTCGAACCCTGTCTGCCGCATATCGACGACGGCATCACCGGTCTGCGCATTGCCATCGCCGTCGGTTACTTTGAAGAGAATGCCAGCAGCGAAGCGCTCGCTGCACTCGATCACGCCGCGGCGGCTCTGCGCGCAAAAGAGCGCGTGGTGATTCCGGAAGCCGCGCGTGCACGCGCCGCCGCCTACATCATCACCGCGAGCGAAGGCGCCAACCTGCACATGGTCGATTTGCGGCGCCGTGCGCGCGATTTCGAGCCGTTGTCGCGCGACCGTCTGCTCGCCGGCGCTTTGGTGCCGGCCACCTGGTATCTGCAGGCGCAGCGCTTCAGGCATTGGTATTCGCAGCAACTGGCGCAACTGTTCAGCAGTGTGGACGTGATTCTGGCGCCGTCAACGCCGGTGTCGGCGCCGGTGATCGGACAGGAAACCATTGTCATCGACGGCAAGAAGGTCATGACGCGCCCCAACCTCGGCCTCTTCACGCAACCGATTTCATTCGCCGGGCTGCCGGTCGCCGCCGTGCCGGTCTGGCGCCCCGGACGCCTGCCGATCGGTTTGCAGGTGATTGCGGCACCGTGGCGTGAAGACCACTGCCTGCGTGTCGCCGCTGCGCTCGAAACCGCGGGCGTTGCCAAGGCACCGGTGGCGACGAGGCCGGCATGAACGCCTATACCATCAACATCCCCGAAATCGTCGCCGAAATGGAAGCTGTGTTTGCGCGTTACGAAGCCGCGCTCATCAGCAACGACGTTGCCGTGCTCGACGAACTGTTCTGGAACTCCGCACACACGCTGCGCTACGGCGCCACTGAAAATCTTTATGGTTACGACGAGATCGCCGGCTTCCGTGCGGCGCGTCCGGCCACCGGCCTGGCACGCAGCCTCGGCAAGGTCGTCATCACCACCTACGGCCGCAACTTCGCCACCGCTAATTGCGAATTCAATCGCGGCGAAAAATCGGGCCGCCAGAGCCAGACTTGGATGCGCACGCCCGAAGGCTGGCGGGTGGTGGCGGCACACGTCAGCATGCTCAACGCCCCTTAATCTCGAGAACTGTTGCATGCCAAATCAACTTCAACCGGTGCCAGCGGCAGGATGCCCCAAATGCGGACGCGCCGCCGAATCCACACTTGCCGCGGCAACACGCTGTGCAAACCTGACCGCGGATGGCCCCTGCGACGGCAGCTATCGCGCCACGCTGGCGCCCGCCGACTGGATCGTCTGCGCTACCTGCCACGGCAGCGGCTCCACCAGCCTGCAACGCTGCGCGCGTTGCGATGGCGCCGGCTGGCACTACGCAAGACCGCGCTTTCCGTGAGCGGCCTCGCGACCACTCCGGCAACCCTAAATGTCATTTAACCTGGATCAGATGCGATGAAAACCCTGTTGACTGCCGCGCTCGCGGCGCTGTTGCTTGGCTGCGCCAGCAGCGGGCCGAAAATCGAAGCGACAAAACTCGATGAGTTGCGCAAAGGAAAAACCACTGCAGCCGAGATTTACAAACAGTTCGGCCGTCCGAATTTTCTGTCGAAAAACATGGACGGTTCGCAAACCGCGGTATTTGTGCACGCGGAAGGTGCCGGAGCCAATGTCGCACCGTTCATCGGCGCCCTGTCGGCCAGCACGGAAACCGTGACCTTCAATTTCGATCCGGCAGGCGTGCTGACCGACTACAAATATTCGCCGCCTGTGGAAGTGAGAACATCCGCTGAACCTGCCGCTAAAAGTGCGGCGCCTGTTACGCCCGCCGCAGCGACCGCAACCTCTACCGCCGCGCCGGGGGCATCGGCTCCGGTTGCCAAAACCACACCACCAGAAGCCGCCAAACCGGTCGAGAGAAAATCAGGCACGCCCTACCTCTGGGACATCCTGCGCAACTCGACCGCCAAGGACCCGCGCAACCCCTGACTGATTGCGTAAATCAGGCGGCGCCCGATATTTCAATGTCGATAAACAGGCGCTGCTTCAGTTTCTTCAGATCGTCGCGCATTTTCGCCGCGCGTTCGAAATCGAGATTGCGCGCAGCTTCCATCATTTCGCGTTCGACGCGCTTGATCTCGCGGGTGAGTTCCTTGGCGCCCATCGCTTCATAAGCCGCCTCGGTCTGCGCCGCCTTCAGCATGGCATGCGCCTCGTCGGCATCGTAGACACCTTCGATCATGTCGCGAACCGTCTTCACGATGCCGATCGGCGTGATGCCGTGCTTGAGGTTGTGCGCGATCTGCTTGTTGCGGCGGCGCTCGGTTTCATCCATCGCGCGTTTCATCGAATCGGTAATGCGATCGGCGTAAAGAATCGCGCGACCGTTGATGTGTCGCGCCGCGCGGCCGATGGTCTGTATCAATGAACGCTCCGAACGCAGGAAGCCCTCCTTGTCGGCATCGAGAATGGCCACCAGCGACACCTCCGGCATGTCGAGGCCCTCGCGCAGCAGATTGATGCCGACCAGCACATCGAATTCGCCCAGACGCAGGTCGCGGATGATTTCGACACGCTCGACGGTGTCCACATCCGAATGCAGATAACGCACCTTGACGCCGTGTTCGGTCAGATAATCGGTAAGGTCTTCGGCCATGCGCTTGGTCAGCGTGGTGACCAGCACGCGTTCCCTGACTTTTACGCGCTTGTTGATTTCGGACAGCAGATCGTCCACCTGCGACGACGCAGGCCGCACCTCGATCTGCGGATCGACCAGTCCGGTCGGCCGCACCACCTGCTCGACCACCTGCGCCTGATGCGTGCGTTCGTATTCGGACGGCGTCGCCGAGACGAACACCGCGCGCCGCATCATGCCTTCGAACTCGTCAAAGCGCAGCGGCCGGTTATCCAGCGCCGACGGCAAGCGGAAGCCGTAACCGACGAGGTTTTCCTTGCGCGCGCGATCGCCCTTGTACATGCCGCCGATCTGCGGAATGGTGACATGGCTCTCGTCGACGAACATCAGCGCATCGGGCGGCAGGTAATCGATCAGCGTCGGCGGCGGATCGCCGGCCTTGCGCCCGGACAAATGGCGCGAATAATTTTCGATGCCTTTGCAGAACCCCATCTCGTTCATCATTTCGAGATCAAAGCGGGTGCGCTGTTCGATACGCTGGCATTCCACCAGCCGGTTCTCGCGCTGGAAAAATTCGATGCGCTCGCGCAGTTCCTCCTTGATTGCTTCAATGGCGCGCAGCGTGGTCGAACGCGGCGTCACATAGTGGCTCGACGGATAGACGGTGAAGCGCGGCACCCGTTGCAGGATCTGCCCGGTCAGCGGATCAAACATCGACAACGTTTCGATTTCGTCGTCGAACATGGTGACGCGCAGCGCCGATTCCGAACTTTCCGCCGGGAAGATGTCGATGACGTCGCCGCGTACGCGGAAAACGCCGCGCTTGAATTCGATGTCATTGCGCTCGTACTGCATGTTGACCAGCCGCGCGATGGCGTCGCGCTGCGTGATCTTTTCCTTCTCGCGCAGATGCAGAATCATCTGGTGGTAATCGGTGGGGTCGCCGATACCGTAGATCGCCGAGACCGTGGCGACAATGATCGAATCGCGCCGCTCAAGCAGCGCCTTGGTCGCCGACAGCCGCATCTGCTCGATGTGTTCGTTGATGCTCGAATCCTTCTCGATGAACAGATCGCGCGACGGCACATAGGCCTCGGGCTGGTAGTAGTCGTAATACGAAACGAAATACTCGACCGAATTCTCCGGAAAGAACTCGCGCATTTCCGAATACAGCTGCGCCGCCAGCGTTTTGTTTGGTGCCAGCACGATCGCCGGCGCGCCGATGCGCGCAATGACATTGGCCACCGTGTAAGTCTTGCCCGAACCCGTCACGCCCAGCAACGTCTGAAACGAGAGGCCATCGCGGATGCCCTCGGTCAGTTTGGCAATCGCCTCCGGCTGGTCGCCGGCCGGTTCGTAGGTCTGATGCAGGCGGAACGGGCTACCCTCGAAGGTCACGACTTGCGGGGTCTGGGGTGTGGCGACGACACGAACTGCGGGTTTGGCCATGAACGCTCTGCTGGGGCTGAATAACCGGCCATTTTCCCACAGTGTTGCGAATCCCTTCCAATTAAGCTGTGGCGCTTTAGTCCGGCGCTGCAAACGGGTAAACTACCGCTGTGTTGCCGCGCAGCATGGCAAAAATACATCCCATTGATTTAAATAGATAACCTTAAACCACACATGAGTGCCTCCCCGCTTTCCGCCGTCGAAATGGCCCCCCGCGACCCGATTCTGGGCGTGACCGAAGCGTTTGTCGCCGATACCAACCCGAACAAGGTCAATCTCGGCGTCGGCGTTTATTACGACGATAACGGCAAGGTACCGGTGCTCGAATGCGTGCGTCAGGCCGAACAGAAAATGGCCGAGGCTCTGTCGCCGCGCAACTATCTGCCGATCGACGGCATGGCCGCCTATAACAAGGCGGTGCAAAGCCTGGTCTTCGGCGCCGACAGCGATGTCGTCAAAAACGGCCGTGCCCTCACAGTGCAAACACTGGGCGGCACCGGCGCGCTCAAGATCGGCGCGGATTTTCTGCGCCGCCTGAATCCGCAATCCGAATTGTGGATCAGCAACCCGAGCTGGGAAAACCATCGCGCAATCTTCGAATACGCCGGTTTCAAGGTCAACGAATACGCTTATTACGACGCGGCAACCCGCGGCGTCAATTTCGACGCCATGCTCGCCTCGCTCGACAAGCTGCCGGCCGGCTCGGTCGCCGTGCTGCACGCCTGCTGCCACAACCCGACCGGCGCCGATCTGACGCCCGCGCAATGGGAAAAGGTCATCGAGATCGTCAACAAACGCAACATCATGCCCTTCCTCGACATGGCCTATCAGGGCTTTGCCGACGGCATCGACGCGGATGCATTTGCGGTGCGCAAGTTTGCCGAGGCCTGCCCGGTACTGTTCGTGTCCACTTCGTTCTCGAAGTCGCTCTCGCTCTACGGCGAACGCGTCGGCGCGTTGACGATCGTGACACAGAGCACGGACGAGGCCGCGCGCACGCTCTCGCAGGTCAAGCGCGTCATCCGCACCAATTATTCGAACCCGTCAACGCACGGTGCACAAGCCGTCACGCTCGTGCTGACCACGCCGGCACTGCGCGCACAATGGGAAACCGAACTTGGCCAG
The DNA here is from genome assembly GCA_025356695.1 of Betaproteobacteria bacterium. The sequence goes on along the minus strand of JANXSE010000387.1, from coordinate 764 downwards.
ATGCGCGACCGCATTAAGCTGATGCGCCGCGAACTCGTCGAGCAGATCCGCATGGCACGCGCCGATTTCGACTTCGACTTCGTCGTGCAGCAGCGCGGCATGTTCTCCTATTCCGGATTGACCAAGGATCAGGTTGCCAAACTGCGCGCCGAACACTCGATTTACGCCATCGACAGCGGCCGCATCTGTATCGCCGCGCTGAATTCGAAAAACGTGCGGAGGGTGGCCGAAGCAATCGCCAAAGTCCTAGTTTAAACGGCCTCGCGGCGCGTTGACCGCGGGCCGCCCTAGCGGTTAAAATCCACGCCGATTGCAGCACCCATCCAGTTTTATTCCCCGATAGCTCAGCTGGTAGAGCAACGGACTGTTAATCCGTGTGTCCCTGGTTCGAGCCCAGGTCGGGGAGCCAGAATCAAAAGGCTACTCTTCGGGGTGGCCTTTTGTTTTTCCGGGTCCGGCATCGAGCGCCGGATTTCGTCTAAGGCCGCACCAAAAAGAAAGCGCTTATGAGCACGCTGCCCCATTGCCCCGAATGCAATTCGGAACTCGCCTACGAAGACGGGAACATGTACGTCTGCCCGGAATGTGCACACGAATGGTCGAAAGAGACCACCGCAGGCCCAGATGAACAGCGCATCGTGCGTGACGCCCATGGCAACGTGCTGCAGGACGGAGATACCGTGACCGTCATCAAAGACCTGAAGGTCAAAGGTTCATCGTCGGTCGTCAAGGTCGGCACGAAGGTCAAGAACATCCGCCTGGCC
>JANXSE010000349.1 GCA_025356695.1 Betaproteobacteria bacterium | reverse complement strand
TGTTCGTTCAGCACCTGTTCCAGTTGCGTCAGCCGTTCGGTCGGATCGGACAGTTGCAGCATGCGCTGGCGCGTGTCGCGGTCGATCGGCAGGATTTCGGACAGGCGATAACCTATCCATGCGGCGTCGTCGAAGCGGTGCGGCAACGGAAAATGCTCGGCGCCGACCTTCTGGATAATGGCCTTGAGTACTTCGGCGCACAGCGCCGATGACGGAGCGACCTGGTCTTCGTTCGGCAGCGTTTCAATGCTGGCGGAGATCAGGCCGTTGCGCGCAACTTCGGAACGCAGAATGCGAAAGCGCTGCGTGCCTTCGGTTTGCAGCTGAAAGACGCCGAGCTGGGGCATGTCCCACTCGACGATGCGCGACAGGCAGCCGATGGCTTCGGGCACCGCCGGCGTGCCGGTTTCCTGGCCTTCCTTGATCTGGCAGACGCCGAACGGGCGGTCGTTGGCGATGCATTGCTTGGTCATTTCGATGTAGCGTTGCTCGAACACGCGCAAGGGCAGCCGTCCGCCGGGAAACAGCACGGTGTTCAACGGAAATATATAGACGTCGTTGCTGTCCATCATCAGCTCAATTCGCGATGCCGCGCCAGCACGCGGCGGTCGCGGTGGAAGTGGCGCGCCAGTTCTTCGACAAAGTAGACCGAGCGGTGTTCGCCGCCGGTGCAGCCGATGGCGACAGTGACATAGCTGCGGTTGTCGGCGACGAAACTCGGCAGCCACTTGTCGAGGAAGCCGCGGATGTCGGTGAGCATGCTTTGTACGTCGTTGTTGGCAGCGAGAAACCCGATCACGGCGGCGTCTTTGCCGGTGAGCCCTCGCAGTTGCGGGTCGTAGAACGGATTGGGCAGCGAGCGTACGTCGAAAACCATATCGGCGTCGAGCGGCACGCCGTGTTTGAAGCCGAACGATTCGAACAGCAGCGTCATGCCCGCCTGGTCGAATTCGACGATGTCCTTGACCCAGGCGCGCAGTGCGTTCGGGTTGAGGTCGCTGGTATCAATGCGGTGGGCGATGCTGCTGATGTCGGCGAGCATATGGCGCTCGCGCGAAATGCATTCGGCGATGGTGAGATCGTTGTTGCTCAGAGGATGGCGGCGCCGCGTTTCCGAGAAACGCTTGAGCAGCGTTTCTGTTTTGGAATCGAGGAATAACACCCGCACGTCGATTTTGCGCGCTTTAAGATCGCGCACCTGCCGCGGCAGCAGATCGAGCGTATCGCCGCTGCGCGCGTCGATGCTGACCGCGACGCGCGTGTAGCCGGCGTGGCCGAGAAAATCGACCAGCGCCGGCAGCAGCAGCGCAGGCAGGTTGTCGCTGGTGTAGTAGGCGCTGTCCTCAAGCGCTTTCAACGCGACGCTCTTGCCCGACCCCGAAAGCCCGGTGAGGATGATTAGTTGCATTTCGTTTTTTTGTGTCGGCGGTTAGCTGTCTTCGTCGCGCATATGCTGCGCCTGGCGTTCGATGAAGTCGCTGGTGCTGTCGATTCCGCGCAACTGCAGCACGCGGTTGCGCACCGCGGCTTCGACCAGCACGGCGAGGTTGCGGCCTGCCGCCACCGGAATGGTCACCTTGGTAATGTTGACGCCGATGATGTCCTGCACGCCGGGTTTTAACGGCAGGCGTTCGACCGGCGGCGTTTCGCTGCCGGCGGGTTTTTCCAGATGCACGATCAGTTTCAGGCTTTTGCGCGGCCGCAGCACCGATTCGCCGAAAATCGCGCGGATATTGAGCACGCCCAGGCCGCGCACTTCAAGAAAATCGCGTAACAGCGCGGGGCAGCGTCCTTCGATCATTTCGGGGGCGATGCGGTAGAGCTCGATGACGTCGTCGGCAATGAGGCCGCTGCCGCGGCTGATCAGTTCGAGCGCCAATTCGCTTTTGCCGACACCGCTGTCACCGGTCAGCATGACGCCCATGCCGAGCACGTCGAGAAAAACGCCGTGCATGGTGGTCGAGACGGCGAGCGCGCGCGCGAGGTAGGGGCGCAGCATCCACATCAGCTCCATGCTTTCGAGCGGCGTGGCGAACAGAGGAATGTTTATGGAATCGGCAAGCGTCGTCAGGTATTCGGGCGCACGCTCGCTGTCGCAGACGATCATGCAGGCGAGTTCCGAGGCCTTGATCTGTTGTAGCGTGCGCTGGCGCGCCGCGGCGTCGAGCGCGTTGAGGTGGGCCAGTTCGGTGCGGCCGACGACCTGAATCCAGTTGGCGTGGATGAAATTAAGGTGGCCGATCAGGCCTTCGCGCGAATCGCGCAAATGCTCGTTGTCGAGTTCGCGGCCGCCGCCGTTGCGTCCGGCGGTCCAGTCGAGGCGCAGTTTCTCGCGGTTGTCTTCAAACAGTTGTGCTGCGCTGATCTTAGGCATCGGGTTGCCATTCGTTGATCAGGCGGTGGGCGTCCGCCTCGGTGGCCGCGGCGCGCAAGCGCTCGCGGAAGGATTGGTCGCTGAACATCTGCGCCAGTTCGCTCAGAATCTGCAGATGCAGGTCGGTGGCGCGTTCGGGTACGAGCAGGACGAAGATCAACCCCACCGGCGCGCCATCGGGGGCGTCGAACGGAATTGGTTCGCGCATGCGCACCAGCGCGCCGACTGCGTCCTTGATGCCCTTGATGCGGCCGTGCGGGATCGCCACGCCCTGGCCGAGCCCGGTCGAGCCGAGTTTTTCGCGCGCGAACAGGCTGTCGAACACCTGGCTGCGCGCGATGCTGTGGTTGTTTTCGAAGAGCAGACCGGCGCGTTCGAAAACGCGCTTCTTGCTGCCGACATCAAGGTCCAGCAGCACATTGGCGATCGGCAGCAGTTTTGCGATCTGGTTCATTCGGTCTCGGGTTGGGGTTCGACGCCACCGCGGCGTTTCGCGTGCTTTTCCTTGTGTTT
>JANXSE010000338.1 GCA_025356695.1 Betaproteobacteria bacterium | reverse complement strand
GCGAAATGGCAAGGGCGCCCGCCACCATCGAGAGCGCCAAATCGTAATATGGCAGCGCCTCCGGCGGACGCAGGCGGTGCGAAACGCCGGTCGCGTACAGGCGCGCGAGATAATTCGGCACATGCCGCTGCACATGAGTATCCACGCGCAGATCTTCGCAGGCATCGAACAGCAGTTGAAAGCGCGGCACATCGTCGCCGTAACGCGCGAACAGCGGCGCCCACGCGATTTGGCCCGACTTCGGCAGCTCCGCCCCGACCTCGCGGAATATCTGCGCCAGCGGCGCGCGCTCGAAACTGCCGAACAATTGATGGCCTGCCGCATGCAGCACGGCGAGAATCGCCTCGTCGCGGTCCGCCATCACTGCCGGCAAGAAGAGGCTGCGGCCGTCGGTTTCGACGAAGGGGCGGCCCTTATCCGGCGACCATGTGCTCTCCTTCAATTCAAACGGGCGCTCGTACCAGATGTTGAGCAGCAAAGTGAGTAGCCGGTTGCGCTCGTTCATGCGGAAACCCGGCAGGTGATCGAGCAAGACCGACAGGCTTTCCTCACTTTCGAGGCGGAAATAGGCTTCCCCGCGCGCGCGGCCCGATTGCATGATGTCGGCGCCGCGCAGCGCCCACGGCAACACCGCCTGCGCGCCGAGCAGGTTGCGCACGCGGATCGCGCCGCCGAGATAAGACGCCAGCATCAACTTGCGCGTCTCGTACAATTCATCCATCGGCTCGCACAAGTGCTCGATGCCGGTGATGCCCTGGCGGCAGGCAAGATCGAGCACCGGTGTGGCGAAGTAGGTGCGCCCGCTGTCGCTGTGCCGCGCGTACCACATGAACCCGATTTCCGCCCAGCGGCGCTCTCCGGCGTGGCCCAACGTGCCGAATGCGCGCGGCAGGTTCTTCATGAACCCTTCCAGCGCGGTCGCCGGGCCCGGCCACTGCAGGAATTCGAGCGCCTGCGCGGTCCACGGCAGCACGGTCTCGGAGACTTTTTCCGCTTCGTGGCTGCCGCGCACGAACGCCTTGCCGGCTTCGCGGTCGTGCTGAAAAATGCGTTTGACCGCATCGAGCCATGCCAGCGCCACTTCGTCGCCGTGGTGGCGCAGCGCCGGCAGCGCATCGATGACTTCGCGATGCGCGACAAATGACAGCGCGCTTAAGGCTTCAAGCGACTTCTCGATCGAGGCGGGTAGTTCGACGGAGGATGCGTCGGCCAAGCGGGTTGCCAGGAAAAGTTGCCGGGAAAACTTTAGGCGAAGTGCGCTTTGACGATTTCCATCAGCGCGTCGGCCAGCTCGATGTCGTCGGTGAGCGGATTGACCATCGCCACCTGGCAGGCGGTAATTGGATCAAGGCCGGCGTTCATCATGTGCGCAGCATAGACCAGCGCGCGCGTCGAGGTTGCTTCTTCAAGACCGTGATCTTTCAGGAGCCGCGCCTTGCGTCCGGCGGCGACCAGCTTGTTCACCAGTTCGGGCGTCACCCCCGGCACTTCGTTGGCAACGATCTTGCGTTCGGTTTCTTCAACCGGAAAATCAAAATTGATGGCGATGAAACGCTGCTTGGTCGACGGCTTCAGGTCCTTCAACACCGTCTGATAACCGGGGTTGTAGGAAATCACCATCAGAAAATCTTCATGCGCATCGATTTCCTGGCCCTTTTTTTCGATCGACAGTTTGCGCCGATGGTCGGTCAAGGCATGGATCACCACCGTCGAGTCGGTGCGCGCCTCGACGATTTCGTCGAGATAACAGATTGCGCCGGCCTTGACCGAGCGCGTCAGCGGGCCGTCGTGCCACACCGTTTCCGCACCTTCAATCAGAAAGCGCCCGACCAGATCGGAACTCGTCAGATCTTCGTGGCAGGACACGGTCACCAGCGGCCGCTTCAAGTGATAGGCCATGTATTCGAGAAAACGCGTCTTGCCGCAGCCAGTGGGGCCCTTCAGCATGACCGGCAGGCGCTTGCGATAAGCGGCCTCGAAAATCGCGATTTCGTTGCCCTGCGGTTCGTAATACGGCGCGACATCGCTGGCCTGCGGCAATTGAAGAATATCGTGCTCTACGCCACGCACGCGGTTGGCAGCTGCATTTTTCATAACAATTCCACTTCAGCCACTAGGGGCACAGGTTTTCGGGGGGATTCTCGCCTTGCTGCGGAAGCCCCATGCGGAATGTGGCTGCCAGCGCCGGCATTTTAGCAGCAGTGGATGGAACGCGGAATCAGGCTGCCGAATCCTGCTCTCAAAGCACGACTGGCTGGTCGGGCAACTCGTTCGGATTATCGCCCTGCGGCGGAAAATACTGCGCCAGCAGCGCGGTGACCTTGTTGATGGCGGCAAGCGCGCCGGCTTCGAAACGCCGTTCGCGGAATGCAGCCTCCATGCGCCGGCAGATGGCATCCCACTGCGGCTGCTCAACTCTGGCGCTAATGCCGCGGTCAGCGACGATTTCGATCCGCCGGTCGACCAGTTGCACATAGATCAGCACGCCGCTGTTATGCGCGGTGTCCCACACGCGCAGCGAGGCAAACAGTTCTTCGGCACGACGGCGCGCGGTTTGCCCCTGCCACAAGGGCTGCGGATGCAGGCCGGCTTCAACGGCAAATCTGATTTCGCCATCGTGGCAATTTTCCGAAGCGCCGATTGCCGCTTCAATGGCAGCCAGCGCGGCTGCCGGAAACGCGCGATTGCAGACCCAGTGTGGCGCGAACAGATGTTTGAGTATGCGTTTTGCGCTCATCTCACCAACTCCCCGAAGCGCCGCCGCCACCCGAACCACCACCGCCACCGCTGAAACCGCCACTGTCGAAACCGCCACCGCCATAGCTGCCGCCGCCGGAACCGCCGCCGCCCCAGCCGCCGCGGCTACCGCCGATCAGTGCAAAAATAAACGCGATGATGGCCGCGATAATCGCGATAACCGCCGCACCGGCCATGCTCCAGGCAATAAAACCGACTGCGCCGCTGACTATGCCGGCGCCGACAAACCTGCCGAAAATCGCACGCAGTATGCCGCCGACCACGAAGACCAGCACAAACCCGATGACCAGCAGATTGTTAATGTCGACACTGCCGCCGTTCTGCAAGGCCTGTGTTTTCGGCGGCGGCAGCTTTTCACCGTCGATTACTTTGGTAATGCGCTCGACACCCGCAGTCACGCCGCCGTAGAAATCGCCCTGCTTGAAGCGCGGCACGATGTCGTCGGAAATAATGCGCTTGGCAACCGCATCGGGCAGCACGCCCTCAAGACCGTAACCAACCTCGATTTTCAGCTTGCGGTCGTCTTTGGCGATCACCAGCAGCACGCCGTCATCAACGCCTTTGCGGCCGAGCTTCCATTGCTCTTCGACGCGCACCGCATACTGCTCGACGGTTTCCGG
>JANXSE010000333.1 GCA_025356695.1 Betaproteobacteria bacterium | reverse complement strand
TCGCCGCCCGAATACACGGTGTTGGTGGCGCCGATGTTGTAGTCGGCGCTGTAGTGCGAGAAGTGCGCGGTGCCGATGCCATCGCGCGGGCCGACGTCGAGGCGGATCTTGTGGCCCTTCCTGAACACCATCGAGCTCGGCCAGACTTCGACGCGCAGTTCGACGATCTCGTTCGGCTTCAGCCACTGGCGTTCGTCGTGCGCGTGGTAGGGGCGATAGGGCAGCGACTTCTCTGTATCGAGCTTGCGCTGCGAGGCGCGCAGCCAGCCCTTGGTGACGCCGGGTTGCGGTTCGCCGCGCTGGCCCGCTTCGACCACGTCTTTGCCATCGGGGCCGATGTTGCGGATGGTGGCGTAGATGTCGCAGTCCTCCGAGCTGCTGGAGACCCAGATGTTGAGCACGATGGGGCCGGTGACTTCTGTGTCTTCGCTCAGCACCGGCGTTTCGAAAGTTACGCCGCCAGCGGGATTGTGGCCGTGGCCGCTGGTCGCCGGATACGATGCGGTTGAAGTCTTGGCGAGCGGCGCTTTGACCAGTTCGCCTTCGACGCCGTCGGGATCGGGCAGCGGCTCGCGGTCGATCTTCAGATAAAACTTGGTCCACTGCGTGCGCGCGAGCGGCCATTCGTTTTCGAAGCGGAAGGGATAACCCTTGAGGTTGCCGCCGGTGCGGATCTGCAGCTTGACCGGCGGTTCGTCCATGATCCCGGTGTCAATGTCCTTCAGCCAGTGGTCGAACCAGCGCAGTTGATCGATGCGCGCTTCTTCCGCGTGAAAAGGATGGAAATGCGAGCCGCTGTGGATGCGCAGCTTCTTGTGTTTCGAGACGGCATTCATATAGCCCTCGGTGTTGCCCCTGAGATGCATGGCGTAGCCACCCCAGTTGCCGACGCTGTACATCGGCACCGTGATCTTCTCCCACTTGGCGCTCTTGGCGCGCCAGTATTCGGAATCGAGATCGTTGCGCATGTAGTTCCACAGCAAATCATTTTGAAACGCATCCGGGTTGTACTGGCGCGGGCGGCCGAGCAGGTGGTGCGCGGTCTGCGCGTTGTGCCAGGCGGCGAGAAAGCCCATCGCGAATATGCCGCCGTGATAGGCCTGGTCGCGGTACTGATCGGCGCGGCCTTCCCACGGCATGATCGCTTTTAGCGACGGCGGATTAAGGCCGGCGACTTTCCACTGAAACGCGGCGTGGTACGAAATGCCGCAGGTGCCGACCTTGCCGGAACTCCACGGCTGTTTTGCTACCCATTCGATGCAATCGTAGGCGTCGACGGCTTCCTGCATGGTGCTCGGTTCCGATTTGCCCGGCGATTTTCCGGAGCCGCGCGTATCGACGCGCAGCAGACCGTAACCGCGCGGACACCACCACAGCGGATTGAGTGTTTCCCAGTTCATGTATTCGTTGGGCGCTTCCTCGAGATCGTGCGGCGGGATCCACACCTTGTCTTTTTGATAGGGGCCGATGTTCATGATCACCGGCACCTTCTCGTCGCCGCAGTCCGGGCGATAGATGTCACCGTAGAGAAAGCCGCCGTCGCGCAGCGGAATCTTCACGTCTTTTTCGACGATCAGTTTGTGGTCTTTGGGTTGCGAGACTTTTTTTGAAATGTCGGCGGCGGTGTCGGGCATGCGGATTCTCCGGAAGCGTGGAAACAAAAACTAAATTCCCTCCCCTTCAAGGGGAGGCACTCGCGACACGGCGTTCGCGAAGCGATCCGGGGCGGGAGCGAGTGCAAGGCACACTACCCGCAAACGGCTGGCTTCGCCAGTAACGTGTCCGTCTGCCAGGGTGGGGATGGGGTCAATCAGCGTGCGCAACCCATCCCCATCCCTGCCTTCCCCTTGAAGGGGAGGGTGAACAGCAAACTTACTTCGCCGGAATAATCGGCAGCAACACCGCCGACGGACGTTTCGGCCCGACGTGCAACGTGACCTTGCCGCCGAAAATCGCCGGCGGACGGTCGGTCTCGTCGTCGTGCTCGAACGGGCCGCAGCCGCGCATCGGGTTTTTCATGTTCGACAGCGTGGTGGCTTCGCCGTCGTAGACATAGTCTTTGCCGCGCAGCAACAGCTTCACGCTGTAGCCCTTTGGCACGACGATGCAGGTCGGCCAGATTTCGACATCTAGCTCAACAACTTCACCGGGTTTCAGCGGCTGGTCTTCGTCGTGCGTGTGGTACGGGCGGTACGGCAGCGTCAATTTCGGATCGAGCTTGCGGTGCGAGGCGCGCAGCCAGCCTTGGGCGATTGGCGTGTGCGGATCGAGCGCGCCCTTGAACACAACCTCTTTGCCCTGGGGATCGTAAACGGTGATGACGGCGAAAATGTCGGCGTTGCTGGTCGCCGATGAAATAAAAACCTTCAGCGCCGAATGGCCGGTGATCTCGGTTTCCTGCGCCAGTGGGCCGGTCGAGAAGACGAGGCCGTCGCCGAGACCGTCGTAGGTCAGCGTCTGGTCGGTGGCGACCGGTGTCGGCGAGAGTTTCATGCCGTTCGGATCGAGATAGAAGTTGGTCCACTGCGTGCGCGCCAGCGGCCATTCGTTTTCATGACGGATGACGAACTTCTCGCCGGGGTGACGCACGTTGAGCTGCACCTTGGGTTGCTTGTCCCAGCCGTTCTGCTCGCCCTTGAGGAAGTAGTTGAAGAATTTTTTCTGCAGGCCGACGCCGTAGTCGGTGTAGAACGGCGCCCAGTGCGAACCGCCATGTACTTCCAGCCATTTCTGCGTTGATGCCGCGCGCACGAAACCTTCGAAATTGCCGCGCGTGTGCAGGCCCTGGCCGCCCCAGTTCGCGGTGGAGAGCAGCGGCACTTTGACTTTGGACAGATCACCGGTGCGTTCGCGGTAGTAGTCGCTGTCGAGCGGACGACTCAGGTACTCGCCCCACATGTTCTCGCGATTTTTCAGCAGTTCCTCTTCGGACAGCGTTTCCGGGCCGCAGAAGTATTCGCCGGCGAGCTTGCTCTTCGCACCGCGTTCGCCGACGCCGTGCTGCACGGTCTTCACCTGCATGTCCTGCCAGTTTTTGCGGAACACGCAGATGATGCCGCCGTGGCGCGCCGAGTCGCGGTAGTTGTCGACCCAGCCCTCCCACACGCAGATCGCGGCGAGGTGCGGCGGTTGCGTCGCTGCGGCGCGCCACTGGCTGGCGCCGAAGTAGGAAATGCCGTTGAGTCCGATCTTGCCGGTACACCACGGCTGCGCGGCGGCCCATTCAATGCACTGATGGAAGTCGTCGTTCTCGCGTTTGTTGTTGTGCTGCAGGTAACCGGGCGAACGGCCGGCACCGCGCGAATCGACGCGCACCAGCGCGTAGCCGTCCGGTACCCATTTCTCCGGATCGGCGACTTCCCAGTTCTGGTATTTGTTCGTCGTGCCGGAAACCGCGTCGGGGTTTTCCTTGCACATAATTTCCCACGCGGTCTTGTAGCCGTCCTGGAAGGCGAGCCCTTTGCCGTAGGGGCCGTAGCTCATGAGTGCAGGGTACTTGCCGTCGCCGATGGGGCGGAAGACGTCGGCGCGCAGCACGAGGCCGTCGTCCATCTTGATCGGCACGTCCCAGTCGATCTGCATGCCGTCGCGGATTTCGCTTTTGTAATCGCTCATGTTGTTTTCCCGTGTCATTGTTACTTCTGTTTTTTCCCCACCTTGCGCGCAAGGCGCGAGGGGTAACGCGTAGGGTTCGCACCGCGCACCGTTTAAGGTCGTCCCGCGTGCGCGATGCGCACCCTACACTTTTCGATTTACGTTACTTGGTGCGAACCAGCTTTTCTTCGAACCAGTTCCACATGTCGGCGACCACCAGCGTCAGGTAATCGCGCTGGCAGTGTTGCGAGCCGCCTTCTTCGGCGGTGTAAACGCGGAAGGTCTTGTCCGGCGAACCGCAGGCGTCGAACTGTTTTTGCGCATCGGCGAGCGGAATCTGCTCGTCCTCGGCGCCGTGTACTAGCAGGAAGGGGCAGCGCATTTTCTGCATGATGCCGTCGAGTTTGAACGGTTCGAGCGTCTTCAGCGCCTGGTCGAGCGTATCGACACCGAGGATCCAGGTGATGTGGTGGCCCGGCACCGACAGCGAGGTCTTGAACTGCGCGTCGATGCGTTTTTTCCAGGTGTCGTGATAGTCCCACTGCGCGCCCCACGCAATGCAGGCGGCGAAGCGGTGGTCCATCGCGGCGCAGCGCGGCGAGTAATAACCGCCGAGGCTGATGGCGACGATGCCGATTTTCTTGGCGTCGACGTCGTCGCGTTTTTCGAGGAAATCGATGCAGGCGCTGCCGGCGACTTCATAGTCGTAGCGCAGGAAATGGTTGCGGAAGCGGATCGCTTCACCGGTGCCCGGGCCGTCCATCACCAGCACCGAGATGCCGCGTTTGATGAGGTCAGGCACGCCGCGCATGTACTGGATTTCCTTGGTGACGTCGAGGCCGTCGAAGAACACCACGCAGGGTTTGGGGCCGGGTTTGGCGTTTTCGGCATGCACGAAGTAACCGGGCAGTTTGCCGTCGACGAACGGCACCTCGACCATTTCGATTTTGACGTCGGTGAGTTTGATGAAGCGGTGGAAGCATTCGACGCCGCGGCGGAAGGCGCCGAGCGCGCGATCGTCCTTCGGCGTGCGGAAGCGCTCCGCCATCTGATAGTAGTTGCAGGCGCGCAGATAGGCGTGTGCGGCGGCCGGGCGGTAATTCTGATCGGCAAATTTGCCGGCGTAACCGCGCACGCCGTCGGCGACTTTGACGCAGGCGTCGAACCACGCCTCGTCGTCATCGGGCGCCTTGCCTTTCAGCAGCGTGCCGATCTTGTGTAGCTCGCCGATTTCGGAGCCGCCGTACGGCGCCGAACTGATCATGTTGATAAACGCCGCCGACCAGCGGTAGTTGCCGGGGAAATACATGAAGTACGGGGGGTCTTTTTTTTCAGCCATGATCGTTCTCTTTCTTGAGTGCGGGATTGAAAATCGAATACACGATGCGGGGTTGAGGGAACTACTCGCGGATGTTGGCAGCCTTGGCGACCTTCGCCCATTTCTGGATTTCGGCGCGGATGAAGGCTGCGAATTCTTCAGGGTCGCCGCCGCCGGGCTCGTGGCCCTGGCTCAAATACAACTCCTGCGTTTCGCGCGTGGCGAGTTGTTTCGACAGCACGTCGTGGATGCGCGTGATGATTGCCTTCGGCGTGGCCGCCGGCGCCAGCACGCCATTCCAGTTGTAGCTGACGAAGCCCGGCACGCCCTGTTCGGCCACCGTCGGCAAATTGGGCAGCAGGGGCGTGCGCTTTTCGGACGTCGCGCCGATCGCGCGCAGGCGGCCCTGTTGCAACAGTGGTGCGCAGCCGGCGAACTGGATGATGGCAAGCTGGATGTGGCCGGCGATCAGATCGATGGTGTAGAGCGCGGCGCCCTTGTACGGCACGTGGTTCAGCTGCACGCCGACCTGCGTGGCGAACAATTCGGTGGCCAGATGGCCGACGGTGCCGACACCCGGCGATCCATAATTGATCATGCCGGGTTTGCTTTTGGCGAGCGCGACGAAATCCTTGATGCCCTTGGTCGGCAAACTGGGGTGGATGGCCAGACAGCTCGCGCTCTTGGCAATCAGCATGATCGGGATGAGATCGCGCAGCGTGTCGTACGGAATCTTCGGATTTATGGTCGGCGAAATCGTCAGCGGGCCGGGATTGCCGGCGAGCAGTGTGTAGCCGTCGGGCGCGGCTTTGACGACCGCTTCAGTGCCGGGCACGCCGCCGCCGCCGCCGCGGTTGTCCACAATCACCGGCTGGCCGAAGGCGGCGTTGAGTTGCTGCGCGGCCCAGCGCCCCTGCACATCGGTCGGTCCGCCCGGTGCAAACGGCACGATCATGCGGATCGCTTTCGTCGGATAGTTTTGCGAAAGCGCAGGGCATGCAACGATGCATGCGCCAATGGCGAACAATGCCGGCAAAAAAATCGGTCGGGCAATCATCGGGGTGTCTCCAGAACGCGCGTTATTGTGGGAATGCAGCCGCTGCGAATTTGCGCGCGCTCCGTGACAATAGTAGAGGAGGGCGGTGCTGTCAACGCGCCAGTACGGTGCATGGCCGGCAGAGCGGAGCCGCGTCGAGATCTGGTAAAATCACCGGCTCCGTTGCGCGCAAAACGCGCGACCAGGGCCTATTCAACCAAGGGGACATTCATGGCAGCAAAGCGCAAACCGACCGCGAAGAAAACCAGCAGCCGCAAATACGGCGACATTCTGTTCGAAGTGAAGGACCAGGTGGCGTGGATCACCATCAACCGTCCGCGCGTGCTGAATTCCTTCCGCGAGCAGACGCTTGACGAAATGATCGACGCGCTCAAATACACGCGCGAAGACCCGTCCATCGTCTGCGCGGTGGTGACCGGCACCGGCGACAAGTCGTTTTCGGCTGGCGGCGACTTCTACGCCATGAAGCGCCTCAATTTCACCAACGCCTACATGTGGAACGACCGCATGCTGGGGCTCGCCATGACCATCCGCGGCCTGCCGATTCCGGTGATCGCCATGGTCAACGGCTGGTGCGTGGGCGGTGGCCACGAACTGGCACTCTGGTGCGACCTCGTCATCGCTTCGGAGAATGCGGTGCTCGGCCAGACCGGCGCCAAGGTCGGTGCCTGCCCGACGGTCGGTGCCACACAGTACCTGCCGCGCATCATCGGCGAGCGCCTCGCGCGCGAAATGATTTTCTGCGCGCGCCGTTTCACCGCCAAAGAAGCGGTCGGCATCGGCCTCATTAACAAATGCGTGCCGCAGCGCGAACTTCTGAAGGAAACGCTGAAGTGGTGCGAAACCATGAAGGGCCACAGCGCGCTGACGCTGCGCATGACCAAGCGCTCGCTCAATTTCGAATCGGATGGTCTTTATGCCTCGTGGCAGCACGGCATGGAGCTGCTCGCGCATGTGTGGGGCTCGCCCGAGGCCAATGAAGGCATGGAAGCCTTCCTCGCCGGGCGCAAGCCGAACTTCCAGCAGTTCCGCCTACGCGACAAGCGCGAGCTGGCGAAATACGTGGACGGCTTCGATCGCGATTTGAACGAGCCGCCGTCGATGCGGAAGAAAAAGAAGTAACGGACAACCACCACCAGCGGAAAACTCCCTCCCCCTTGACGGGGGAGGGCGCTCGCGACACGGCGTTCGCGAAGCGATCCGGGGCGGGAGCGAGCGCCTGGCGCGCTACCCGCAAACGGCTGGCTTCGCCAGTAACGTGTCCGCGCGCCGGGGTGGGGGTGAGCGGTGAGGTAACATTCACCCCCATCCCCGCCTTCTCCCATCAAGGGGGAAGGAGTTCTTGGGAAATTTTGAAGCTGCAGGAATTCTATGACCACTGAAAACACCGGCGCGCTTGCCGGCCTGCGCGTGCTTGATCTGACGCGCATCCTCGCCGGCCCGTTATGCGCCATGATGCTCGGCGACATGGGCGCCGACGTGATCAAGGTCGAGCCGCCGACGGGCGACGATACGCGCAGCTGGGGCCCGCCCTTCGTCGGTACCGAGGCGGCGTATTTTCTCGGTTTGAATCGCAACAAGCGTTCGATGACGCTCAACATGGCGTGCAAGCCCGGTCAGGAAATCCTCGCCGCGCTGATCAAAAAATGCGACGTGCTGGTGGAGAATTTCAAATCCGGTACGCTCGAGAAATGGGGTTTCTCCAACGCCTGGCTCGAAGCCAACGCACCGCAGGTGATCCGCTGTTCGATCACCGGTTACGGTGCCAACGGCCCGAAGGGTGGTCTGCCCGGTTACGATTTCATTCTGCAGGCCGAGTCCGGTCTGATGAGCATTACCGGGCCGGTCGGCGGCGCACCGACCAAACACGGCGTGGCGCTGGTCGATGTGTGCACCGGCATGCTGGCGTCGAATTCCATCCTCGGCGCGTTGCAGGCACGCCACCGCACGGGGCGCGGCCAGCACGTTGAAGTGTCGCTCTATGAATCAAGCCTTTTCATGCTTGCCAACGTCGGTGCCAATTATCTCGGCGCGGAACGCGACGGCGGGCGCTTCGGCAACGGGCACCCGAGCATCGTGCCGTACACGACCTACCCGACGCGCGACGCCATGATGGCGGTCGCCGTCGGCAACGACACGCAGTTCGCCAAATTCGCGCAGGCCGTCGGCCACGCCGAATGGAGCGCGGACGCACGTTTTATCAAGAACAAGGACCGCGTCGCCAACCGCGAAGTGCTCGACGCGGCGATCGCCGACACGCTGAAGACTGATGACGCGCTGGCGTGGATCGAAAAGCTGAAGAAAGCCGGCGTTCCCTGCGGACGTATCAACTCGGTCAAACAGGCGTTTGAAGATCCGCAGACCGAAGCGCGCAACATGATCGAGACGGTCGAGCATCCGACCATCGGCCCGGTCAAGGTGATCGGCACGCCGTTCAAGTTTTCGGACACCAAGACCTCGGTGCGCCGCGCGCCGCCGCTGCTTGGTCAGCACACCGAAGAGATTCTGCAGGGCGAGCTTGGTTACGATGCGGTGCGCATCGCGGCGCTGCGGAGCGAGAAAGTTATTTAGTACATGCATTTCACCTCCCTCTTCAAGGGGGGGGCGGGAGGGGGATGGGGTTTGGCGCAGGCACCCCATCCCCACCCTAACCCTTCCCTTGAAGGGGAGGGAATGGTCGGAACAAGTTATCCAGATAACGCATGCCTTACGGAGCCAACCATGTTCACCGGACTCAGCCACGTATCCATCGTCGTGCCGAACCTCGACGCCGCGGCGCGCGCGCTTGAACAGAAATACGGCTTGAAGATCGGCAGAATTGAAGTCAACGCCGAGCAGGGCGTGCGTATGGCTTATGTCGAATTACCGAATGCAAAAATCGAATTGATGGAACCGTCGCGTGCCGATTCCCCGGTGATGAAGTTCCTCGAAAAAAATCCGCATGGCGGCATTCATCATTTCTGCCTCGGCGTCGACAGCATGGATGCAACCAGCGCCGCCCTCGGCAAAGAGCGGGTGCGCGTGCTTGGCGACGGCAAAAAACAACTGAACGTGCACGGCGAGCGCATCGCTTTCGTGCACCCGAAGGATTTTCTCGGCGCGCTGGTCGAACTCGAAGAACACGCGTCCAAACACTAACGGAGCAGGATTATGAGCGAACTCGTGCGCATTGCCATCAAGGACCTCGAAGCGTTTGTCGCGCGCGCCTATGTGGCAGTCGGCATCTCGGCGGCCGAGGCGAAAAACATCGCCGAACTACAGGTGCGTGCCGATCTGATCGGCGCCGACGGCCACGGTGTCTTCCGTCTGCCGCAGTACGTGCGTCGTATCAAGGGCAAGGCGGTCAATCTCAAACCGGATATCCGCGTCGAGCGCGAAGCGCCGGGCATGGCGCTGGTCAACGGCGACAACGGCATGGGCCATCTGGTGATGCGTTTCGCCACCGAAAAAGCCATCGAAAAAGCGAAGACGGTGGGCGTGGCCTGGGTCGGCGTGCAGCACAGCAACCATGCGGGGCCGGCCTCGCTCTACGCCACCATGCCGATGGAACACGACATGATCGGTTTGTATCTCGCCGTCGGCAATGCCAACCATCTGCCGCCGTGGGGCGGCATCGACATGTTGCTGTCGACCAACCCGATCGCGGTCGCAGTGCCCGCCGGCAAGGAAGCGCCGATCGTGCTCGACATGGCGACCACGGTGGCCGCCTACGGCAAGGTCAAGACAAAAGCGCAGCGCGGCGAGATGATGCCCGAGGGCTGGATGATGGACCGCCTGGGCAAACCTTTGCTCGATCCGAAAAAATCCAATGAAGGTTTTCTGCTGCCGATCGGCGGTTACAAGGGCTACGGCCTGTCGATGATCATCGGTCTCCTGGCCGGCACGCTGAACGGCGCCGCCAACGGCCGCGATGTCGTCGACTTCAACGTCGACAACACGTCGCCGACCAACACGGGCCACGTCATTGTGGCGATCAACGTGGCGATGTTCCAGCCGGTCGCGGAGTTCAAGCAGTCGGTCGATGCCTTCGTGCGCGACATCCGTAATTCGCAGCGCCTGCCCGGCGTCGATGCGATCCGCCTGCCCGGCGAGGGCAGCCATGCGCGTCTGCAGGAAAGCCTGAAGCTGGGGGTGCCGCTGTCAGCGCCGTTGCTGAAGAGCCTTAATGATCTCGCTGCGGAGCTGAAGATCCGGCTCCTGAGTTGATGCGGTTGATGCGCACCACCTCCGGAATGCCGCGTAGCGAGCGCAGTATTTTCGCGAGGTGCACGCGGTTGGCGACTTGCAGGGTGAAATTCATCGTCGCGTACTGATCGCCGGAATCCGGCGCCACCGTCACGTTATCGATGTTGGAATCGGAGTCGGCGATTTCTGCGGCGACCTTCGCCAGTACGCCGCGTTCGTTTTTGACGACGATGCGGATGTTGACGTTGAACAGTTTTTTTGTTTCCGGCGCCCATTCGACGTCAAACACCTTGTCCGGATCGGAGCGCGTTTTTGCGATGACCGGGCAGTCGTGGGTATGGATCAGCATGCCCTGGCCTTTGTTGAGCAGACCGATGATCGGATCGCCCGGAATCGGATGGCAGCATTGCGCAAACTGTACCGCCATGCCCTCCGAGCCGCGGATGACGATCGGCGCCGACGGTTTGTGTTCGACCAGATGCGATTCGGACAGCGCCAGCAGGCGGCGCGCCACTACCACGCCGAGGCGTTTGCCGAGGCCGATGTCGCCGAGAATGTCCTGGCGTGTTTTGGCATTGCTGTCCTTCAGCAGTTTTTTCCATTGCGCGTCGGTGATTTCGCCGACGTTGGCCTGCAGCGCGCCCAAGGCCTGGTTGAGCAGGCGTTCGCCGAGATGTGCCGACTCCTCGTACTGCACCGTCTTCAGGAAGTGGCGGATCTGCGCGCGCGCGCGGCCGGTGATCACATAGTTCAGCCACATCGGGTTCGGCTTGGCGTGGGAGGCGGTGATGATGTCGACGCGGTCGCCGTTGCGCAGTTCGGTCCTCAGTGGTACCAGTTCGTCGTTGATTTTTACTGCGACGCAACGGTTGCCGATGTCGGTGTGCACGGCGTAGGCGAAATCGACCGCCGTCGCGCCGCGCGGCAATGACAGGATCTTGCCCTTGGGCGTGAAGACATAGACTTCATCCGGGAAAAGGTCGACCTTGACGTGTTCGAGAAACTCGACCGAATCGCCGCTGCCCGACTGCATTTCGAGCAGGCTCTGCAGCCACTGGTGGGTTTTCTGCTGCAGTTCGTTGAGCGAAGCGTCCGAATTCTTGTATAGCCAGTGCGAAGCGACACCGGCCTCGGCGATCTTGTGCATGTCCTGCGTGCGGATCTGCACCTCGAGCGGGCTGCCGAAGGGGCCGAACAATTTGGTGTGCAGCGACTGGTAGCCGTTCGCCTTCGGGATCGCAATGTAATCCTTGAAGCCGCCGGGGATCGGTTTGTAGAGGCCGTGCAGCGCGCCCAGCACGAGGTAGCAGGAAGGCACGTCCTTGACGATGATGCGGAAACCGAACACATCGAGCACGTTGGCGAAGGTCAGGTGCTTTTCGCGCATTTTGCGGAAGATGCTGTAGAGGTGTTTCTCGCGGCCCTGCACCGTAGCCTCGATCTTGTCGTGTTCAAGTTTTTTCTTGATCGCGTCGAGCACCTTGCCGACCACTTCGCGGCGGTTGCCGCGCGCCGCCTTCAGCGCCTTGAACAGCACGCGGTAACGCGACGGGTAGAGATGGCGGAAGGAGAGGTCGTCGAGTTCCTGGTAGATCGCGTTGAGGCCAAGCCGGTTGGCGATCGGCGCGTAGATGTCGATGGTTTCGCGCGCGACGCGCTTGCGTTTGGCCGGCGGGACTGCATCGAGCGTGCGCATGTTGTGCAGGCGGTCGGCAAGCTTGATCAGGATGACGCGCACGTCGCGCGCCATCGCCAGCAGCATCTTGCGGAAATTTTCCGCCTGCGCTTCTTCGTGCGTTTCGAATTCGATGCGGTCGAGCTTGGAGACGCCGTCGACCAGTTCCGCCACCGGTTTGCCGAACTGCGCGGTGATTTCGCTTTTGGTGACCTCGGTGTCCTCCATCACATCGTGCAGGAGGGCGGCGGTCAGCGCCTGCGGGTCGAGATGCAGCTGGGCGAGGATGTTGGCAACCGCCAGCGGATGCGAGATATAGGGCTCGCCCGAGGCGCGAAACTGGCCGCGGTGCGCGGCTTCGCTGAAGTGATAGGCGGTTTCAAGCCGCGCTACGTCCTCCGGCTTCAGATAGCCGGACCATTCCTTGAACAGGGTTGCAGCTTCAGGCATGGTTGGTTGCGGTGACGAATCGCCAACTCCACAAATGGGGGCAATTCACCTTACCACAACGACGGGAGTGCGGTGCGGCGGGGGCAAAGCAGTGTGTGGCCTGCCCCCGTTTACGACAAAAACCTAGGACGGCGTCTTGTCGAGAATTTCAACGCCGTATTTCTGCATGGCCATTTCGCGCAGGGCGATCACGGTCGGTTTGTCGCGGTTCGGTTCGACCATGGGGGCTGCGCCGTTGCACAACTGGCGGGCGCGATAGGTGGCCGCCAGCGTCAGGTCGAAACGGTTCGGAATCAGCTTCAGGCAATCGTCTACGGTAATGCGTGCCATGGATGCACCTCGTTATTTCATGCGGTTGATGAGCTCGCCGTGGCGGGCTGTCTGGACGTCCAGGCGCAGGCGTTGGGCGCGGACGACGGCGACAAGGTCGTTTACTGCGTCGCCGAACTTGTCGTTGATAATAACATAGTCGAACTCCGCCACGTGGCTGATCTCGTCCCGCGCCGCCGAAAGGCGGCGGGCGATCACGTCCGGGGCGTCCTGGGCGCGGGTATTGAGGCGTGAAACCAGCGTTTCGAACGATGGTGGCAGCACAAAGACGCCGATTGCGTCCGGAAACACCCGCCGCACCTGTTGGGCGCCCTGCCAGTCGATTTCGAGCAGAATGTCGTTGCCGGCGGCGCGCTGTTCGGCGATCCAGGCCTGCGAGGTACCGTAATGGTTGTCATGCACCAGCGCACTTTCGAGAAATTCGCCGGCCTCGATCATGGCCTCGAATTTCCCGCTGCTGACGAAATGGTACTCGCGGCCGTTGATTTCGCCGCTGCGCGGCGCGCGCGTGGTGTAAGAGACCGACAGCTTGATGCCGGAATCGATTCTCAGCAGCTCGGCGACGAGGCTGGTCTTGCCGGCGCCCGATGGCGCGCAGACGATGAAAAGATTGCCGCTCATTCTATATTTTGGATTTGCTCGCGCATCTGCTCGATGAGGAGCTTGAGGTCCAGCGAGACGCGTGTGACTTCGACATCCACCGATTTGGAGCCGAGCGTGTTGGCCTCGCGGTTGAGTTCCTGCATCATGAAGTCGAGCCGCTTGCCGACGGCGCCGCCTTTGGTGAGGATGCGTTTCAATTCCGACAGATGGGCGCCGAGGCGGCCGAGTTCCTCGTCGACGTCGACGCGGTTGGCGAAGAGGGCCAGTTCCTGGCGGATGCGTTCGTCGTCGGCCACCGCCATCGCTTCGCGCAGCTTGGCGGAGAGTTTTTCCTTATGTGCGGCGAGGATCTCCGGCATGCGCGGCGCCACCACGGCGATGCGTTCTTCCATCGACGCCATGCGTTCGAGCAGGATGGCTTTCAATTTTTCACCTTCGCGCGCGCGCGAGTCGGTGAAATCTTCGAGCACGGCCTGCAGCGCTTCGTAGCAATCGGCGCGCAGTTCTTCGACCGAGACCTCCTGCACGCTCAGCATGCCGGGCCAGCGCAGGATGTCGGCGGCCGAGAGGCCGGGCACGCTGGGCCACGCCAGGCGCAGTTTTTCGCAGAGCGCGCGCAGTTGTTTCAGCGCTTCGTTGTTCAGTTCAGCCGCTTTGGCGGCGTTCGGCAGCGGGTTCAGTGCAATACGGCACTCGACCTTGCCGCGCTGCAGCCGCGCGGTGGCCAGTTCGCGCAGCCCGGTTTCGAGCGCGCGCAGTTCCTCCGGCAGGCGGAACTGCAGGTCGAGATAACGGTGGTTGACCGAGCGGATTTCAACGGAGAGCGCCGCGGTGGCCAGCTCGCGCGTGGTGCTGGCATAGCCTGTCATGCTGTGAATCATGTTTTTGGTAACACTCGAAAAGTGGAGGGTAAAATACGCGCGCTGCAAGACCACCTTGATGCGGGCGCCTGTTGTGGCCTTGTCGCGGCGCTATTGTGGCGTTATTGACGATATTTAACATAGGAAAGATAGCACACTTATGCGGCCAAGCCATCGCAAGCCCGACGAACTCCGCGCCGTTCGCATCACGCGCCGCTATACCCGCCATGCCGAGGGTTCGGTGCTGATCGAATGCGGCGACACCAGGGTACTGTGCACCGCCAGCGTCGAGGAAAAGGTGCCGGGCTTTCTCAAGGGCAAGGGGCAGGGCTGGGTCACCGCCGAATACGGCATGCTGCCGCGCTCCACGAATACGCGGATGGACCGTGAAGCCGCGCGCGGCAAGCAGTCGGGCCGCACGCAGGAAATCCAGCGCCTGATCGGCCGCGCGCTGCGCGCGGTGGTCGACATGCAGGCGCTCGGCGAGCGCACCATCCAGATCGATTGCGACGTCATCCAGGCCGATGGCGGCACGCGCACGGCGGCGATCACGGGCGCTTACGTGGCATTGCACGACGCCGTGAGTTTTCTGCTGGCGAAAAAACTGATCGCGGTGACCCCGATCCAGGACACGGTGGCGGCGGTCTCCGTCGGCATCTACGAGGGCCTGCCGGTGCTCGATCTTGATTACTCCGAGGATTCGTCCTGCGACACCGACATGAACGTGGTGATGACGGGCAACGGCGGCATGGTCGAGGTGCAGGGCACCGCCGAGGGCAAGCCGTTCACGCGCGACGAATTGAACGCGCTGCTCGAACACGCGCAGAACGGCATCCGCCAGCTGATCGCGGCGCAACACGCGGCGCTGGGAACGTAATCGCGGGTCGCATGAAAAAGATCGTCATCGCGTCAAACAATCTCGGCAAGCTGAGCGAGATCGGCGCGATCCTCACGCCGCTGGATATCGAGATCGTCGCCCAGGGCTCGCTTGGTGTTACTGAAGCCGAGGAGCCGCATTTCACTTTCGTCGAAAATGCGCTGGCGAAGGCTTATCACGCCAGCCGCAGTACCGGCCTGCCCGCGCTGGCCGATGATTCGGGCATCTGTGTCGATGCGCTGGGGGGCGCACCCGGCGTGCGTTCGGCCCGCTTTGCGGGCGAACCTGCCGACGGCGAGCCGTGCACGCGCGAAGCGCAGGACGAGCGTAACAACCGGAAGCTGCTCGAACTGCTCGCCAGCGAAAGCAACCGCAAGGCGCATTATTACTGCGTGATCGTGCTGACGCGCGGCCCCGACGATCCGCAGCCGTTCATCTGCGAAGCCGAATGGCATGGCGAAATCGTCCAAACGCCGCGTGGCAGCGGCGGCTTCGGCTACGACCCCTTGTTCATGGTCGAAGGCACGCGCCAGACCGGCGCCGAGTTCACGCCCGACGAAAAAAATCAGATCAGCCACCGCGCGCAGGCATTAGCGCAACTCGTGGCACGTTTGCGCGGCGAGCTCGGTATCGGGAAGGCGTCGGCCGGAGCGAAGCGTTCCGCGACGAGGGCGCGTGATCCGATCCTGGCGCCGCGGCGTTTGCCGTCCGAATTTCCACCCGGCCGCAGCAAGCCCTGAGGGTGCCGGTTTTGGTTCACGCCTCATCCCTGATGCCCCACACGGCGCTGCACTTGAAGACGCTGCCACCTTTATCGCTTTACATCCACATCCCGTGGTGCGTGCGCAAATGCCCGTACTGCGATTTCAATTCGCATGAGGCGCGCGGCGAAGCGCCCGAACAGGACTACATCGCAGCACTCACCGCCGACCTCGAAGCGGCGCTGCCGCTGATCTGGGGGCGCAAGATCTACACGGTGTTTTTCGGTGGCGGCACGCCGAGCGTGTTTTCCGCCGCCGGCATCGAGCAGATCATCGCCGCAGTGCGCGCGCGCCTGCCGTTGTCGGTCGAGGCCGAGATCACGCTCGAAGCCAATCCCGGTACGTTCGAAACGGAAAAATTCCGCGCTTTCCGTGTCGCGGGCGTCAACCGTCTGTCGGTCGGCATCCAGAGTTTCAATCCCGCGCATCTCAAATCGCTCGGCCGCATCCATAACGACGACGAAGCGCGCCGCGCCATCGACATTGCGCGAGAACATTTCGACAACTTCAATCTCGATCTGATGTACGGGCTGCCGGGGCAGAGCATTGATGAGGCGCGTGCTGACATCGCCGCCGCGCTCGAGATCGCGCCGCCGCATCTGTCGGTCTACCACCTGACTCTGGAGCCGAACACGTACTTTCACCGCTATCCGCCGGCGCTGCCCGACGACGACATCACTGCGGAGATGCAAAAGAACGCTGAAGACGCGCTCGCCGCAGCCGGCTATCGGCATTACGAAACCTCGGCTTTTGCACAACCGGGTCGGCAGTCGCGCCACAACATGAACTATTGGATCTTTGGCGACTACCTCGGCATCGGCGCCGGCGCGCACAGCAAGATTTCGTTTCCCAATCGTATTCTGCGGCAGGCGCGCTACAAGCAGCCTGCGCAATACATGCAAAGCGCAGCATCGGGTGACGCGGTGCAGGAAAGCCACGAGATCGGCACCGATGACGTTGGCTTCGAATTCATGATGAATGCGCTGCGGCTCAACGGCGGCTTTCCACTGGTCCTGTTCGAAGAGCGCGCTGGTGTGCCGTTGACGTCGGTGTTGAAGGAACTCGACATCGCCGAGGGCAAGGGGTTGATCACGCGCGATCATCAGCGCGTCGAGCCGACTGCGCTCGGGCGACGTTTTCTCAACGATTTGCTGCAGGTTTTTCTGCGCGATCAAGTGCCACCCAGCACCTCGTAGGGTGGGTTAGGCGCGCAGCGCCGTAAACCACAGCCCAGCGTTTGCCATCGACGCCATTCGGCGCAATGCGCTGCGCTTATTGCGCCCTACGGGCCGCGCGAGAAAACCAGCGTTGTAGCGCGGAAAAGCGAAGCGCATTCCGCCGAATGTTTGCTGCACTGGAAACCCGCATACGGCGGATTACGCTTCGCTCATCCGCCCTACGGGCATGCGGTCAGCGTTTGACGTCCGGATATTTTTGCGGCGCTTCTTCCCGCTCGAACATGCCGTAATCACGCACCACCGACGCCACGCGCAGCCGGTAATCGGCGAACACGCCGCCGCGCCCCTTCTGTTGCGCCTGATGATGTTCTTCGTGCTGCCGCCATTTCATGATCGCGGCTTCGTCGCGCCAGAATGATAACGACAAAATCTTGCCGGGTTTGGTCAGGCTGGAGAAACGCTCGATCGAAATGAAGCCGTCGATTTTTTCGAGCTCGGGCCGCAGCGCTGCGGCAATGTCGAGGTATTCCTGCTGGCGGCCGGCGGCGGGTTCGACTTCGAAGATGACGGCGTACATG
>JANXSE010000326.1 GCA_025356695.1 Betaproteobacteria bacterium | reverse complement strand
ATATTTGTCCCCTCCCCTGCGCGCAGCGCGGGGGAGGGCGCTCGCGACACGGCGTTCGCGAAGCGATCCGGGGCGGGAGCGAGCGCTCTGGCGCGCTGCCCGCAAGCGGCTGGCTTCGCCAGTAATGTGTCCGCGCGCCAGCGTGGGGGCGCTGCTGACGTGCGAGCGCCCCCATCCTAGCCTTCCCCCGCAGGCGGGGGAAGGAACAAAACCCAAGCGCAGCGCGAAATAAATTATGCAGCACATTTAATGGTGGGTTAACTTTCATCACCGAATTCAATCGACCCTCGCGCCCGACAGTTTCACCACTTCGCCCCAGCGCTTCAATTCGGTCTTGATCAGCGTCGCAAATTCCTGCGGCGTGCCGCCGACCGCGTCGGCGCCGTCGCGCAGCATGCGTTCTTTGACGTCGCTGCTCTTCGCCGAGGCCGCCATCAGTTTGTAGAGCTGCGTGATGATGGGTTGCGGCGTGCCGCGCGGTGCGAGCACGCCGAACCAGTTGGTGGCTTCGAAGCCGGGCACGCCGGATTCGGCCACCGTCGGCAGCTCGGGGATCGCGCGCGAGCGCGTCTTGCTGGTGATGGCGAGTGCCCTCACGCGGCCGCTTTTGATCTGCGGCATGCCGCTGACCACGCTGACCAGCGTGACCTGGATTTCGCCGGCGATCACGGCACCGAAAGCCGCCGAGCCTTTGTACGGCACGTGCAGGAACTGCGTGCCGGTGGAGGTGCGCAGCCATTCCATCGCAAGGTGCGCGAGCGAGCCGTTGCCCGGTGTGCTGTAGGTGAGCGGGCCGGCCTTCGATTTGGCGAGCGTGATGAGTTCGCCGACGTTGTTGGCATTCACCGCGGTGTGCACGACGAGAAGATAGGGGCTCATCACGGCGAGGCTGATCGGCTCGAAATCCTCGACCGGTTTGTAGGGCAGGTTTTTGTAGAGGTTCGGATTGATGGTGAGGCTGCCGGTAATGCCGGTGAGCAGCGTGTAGCCGTCGGGCGGGGCGCGCGCGACGAGTTCGGTGCCGACGATGCCGTTGGCGCCGGCGCGGTTGTCGACCACCATCTGCTGGCCGAGCTGCTCGCCGAGCTTCTGCGCGATCATGCGCGCGACGATATCGGCGCCGCCGCCCGGCGGCTGCGGCACGATCAGGCGCACGGGCTTGGTGGGATAGGTCTGCGCGAAGGCGGCGCTCGCAAAAAACAATAATGCTGCGCTGTGCAACAATCCGTTTATCAGGCGCAATTGCATTCCGTTCATTCCTCCACACACCATGCCAATAATTTTATTCGTCGCGCTCGCTTTGGCAGCCATCGCGGCGCACGCGGCGTCAGCCGACGATTATCCGCGCAAGTCGATACGCGTGCTTGTCGGCATTCCGCCAGGCGGCGGCATCGACACGGTGGCGCGCGCGATCGGGCAGGTGTTGTCGGAACGCTGGGCGCAGGGCGTGATCGTCGATAACCGCACCGGCGCGGGCGGTGCGATTGCGATGGAAGTGTCGGCGCAGGCTGCGCCCGATGGTTACACGCTGCTCGGCGGCAGCACCGGCACGGTGGCGACGGCAACGCTGCTGAAGAAAGTGCCCTTCGATACGCGCCGCGTTTATGCGCCGGTGGTGCAGATGTACACGCAGCCGTACGTGCTGGCGGCCGAACCGTCTCTGCCGGTGAAATCGGTGCGCGAACTGATCGCCTATGCGAAAGCAAAACCGAATGCGCTCAACTACGCCTCGACCGGCATCGGCTCGGCCTCGCATCTGGGCATGGAGTTTTTCAAATCGATGGCGGGCATTCAACTCGTGCACGTGCCGTACCGCGGCCTCGGGCCAGCGATGGTCGATGTGATCAGCGGGCAGATCCAGTTGGTATTCGGCGCGGCGATCATCGTCACACCCAATGTGCGCACGGGGCGTTTGCGCGCGCTGGCGACCGGCGGCGCGAAACGTTCGATTGCGTACGCGGACATTCCGACCGTCGCCGAATCGGGCCTGCCGGGATTCGAGTGGAGCAATTCCTACGCGTTGTTCGCGCCGGCGGCGGTGCCGGCGGAGATTGTGGCGAAACTCAATCGCGAAATCGGCGCGATTGCGTTGTTGCCCGAGGTGCAGAAGAAACTCGCCGGCGATGGCGTCGAGCCGGCCGCTCCGAATACGCCGGCGGAGTGCCGCGCGATTTTCGAGCGCGAGTTTGCGCGGTTGGAGAAATTTTTCAGGACGTCGGGGATAAAGCCCTGAACTCGTAGGGTGTGCAATGTGCACCGTCCGCCGCCGAACCCGCGTGCGCGATGCGCACTCTACGCGTCGCGTCATTCCCGCGAAAGCGGGAATCCAGAGTACGTTGATTAATGATCGTTCGCCCTGAGCCTGTCGAAGGGCGGTCCGATTGTTCTGAAAAATACGCTGTGCTTCGTTCGTGGTTCGACAAGCTCACCACGAACGGGGCGTCAAACGCTAGGCGTTCAACAACATCTTCGGAAATTCTTCCGCCGCCGTCACCGCCTTCTTCGCTTCTTCCGGCGAATAGGCTTCGCCGGGTTTGTATTGCGGGAAGACGTAAATTTTCAGATCGCCGACACCGAGGCCTTTGGCCTGCGCGCGCGCGGCTTTTTCGAGATGGTTGTAGACGAAGAGCACGGCGGGGCGGCCGGCTTTGGAAACGTTGATGGCGTCGCGCACGGCGGCGGAGGTGCAGGAGCCTCAGGCCCCGAGGCCGACAAGGACGTAATCGGTTTCTCCGATCAGCTTGTCGACGTCGGCTTTGGGCGCGGGTGCCCAGGTGTTCTCTTTATAGACGCGGTGCATCGAGGCGGGTTTGAACAGGCGTTCGACTTCCGCTTCGAGGCCTTTCCAGAAAGCGAGGCCCGAGGCGTGTTGATTGAAGATGAAACCGGCTTTACGGCCGGTGAGCGTTTCGAGCACGGTCTCGGCGGTGCGCTGCGATTTCGCGATCACGCCGGTCGGGTCTAAGAGCTGGATGGTCATGATGGACTCCTGCAATTGATCATTCGCTAATTCGCATCAGCGAATTGGCGCGGTTCTCACCCTCTCCCTCAGGGAGAGGGTTGGGGTGAGGGTGGGGTTTGAAATTATTTACCGGCGTCATTGTGTTCGCTTACGCTTAATCAGGCAGATGGAAATTCGACGCGGCGGCTCAGCGGCTTGGCGCGGCGCGCGCCCCAGCCCGGGCACAGCGAAGAAAACGCGCTGCCCGAGCCCCAGCCGCCGGCGACGGTGATGACGATGCGCTCGACGCCGCGGATAAAGGACACGCGCGCTTCGTCGTTGGTGGCGTCGGCAAAATGTTTCCAGTGCGCCGGATGCGACTCGGCGATCGAATGACGGTGTCTGACTTCGTGCACCGGCCGCGTGGCGAGGCGCACGAGTTCGCTTTTCACGTCGGCCTTGCTGTAGCCGGCGTCGTGCAGATTTTTCACCGCCATCGGGGCGAGCACCAGCACCATGTCGCCGCCGCTGATCTGCGGGCTGCCGAGGGTGGCGATCGAGTCGGCCAGCACATGCAGCACATCTTCGGCGGGGCCGTAGCCGGCGCCGTTGCCGACCAGGCGCGGGCCTTCGACGGCGGCGATGGTGACGATGGTGTCGTCAAACTTGAAGCCGCGCTCGACCTGCAGCGGTTCCCACAAATTGGCGTCGGCGTCCTCGGCGATGCAAAAGCTGTAATAGCCCGGATGGCCCTGTGTGGTTTTGCACGGTTCGCCGGGAAAACCGCCGCCGATGTTCCAGAGAATCAAGCGAATCGCGCGGCCGATGGTCGCGGTGGCGCGGCAGCCGTGACCGAACGCGCATTCTTTTGTATTGAAGCCGAGACGTTTCACCGCCGGGCCGCTGACGATGGTGAGCGGCGCGCAACCGTGCGTGGTGGTCTGCACGCCGTTAAGATTGAAATCGTCATCGACCATCGCTTCGATGGCGGCAACGACGATCGGCACGACTTCGGGTTTGCAGCCGGCCATCACGCAGTTGATGGCGATGGTTTCGATGGTGGCGACACCGTCGCGCGGCTGGATCACGCCGATCACCTCGGCGGGATCGCGCTTCAGATAATTGATGATGCGTTCGACCGCGCCGCACGTCGGTGGAATCACCGGCAAGCCGTCGGTCCATTTGTTTTCGAAGCAGAGTTCGGCCGCGGTTTCGAGATCGGCGGCTTCGAATATTTTTGCGGCGAGTTGCATGGGTGGCCCTTTGCTTTTTTCTCGTGCTACGTGTTTCTAATATAGCTCGACTTTGAATTTGCGGCTGAGCGCCCCCATCCTATCCTTCCCCCGTAAACGGGGGAAGGGACCCAAAGCGTTGCGCTTGCCAGTGTGTTGCTCCCTCCCCTGCGCAGCGGGGGAGGGCTGGGGTGGGGGCGAGCAGGCGCATCATTCCTCGCGTATCCCAAGATCGCGAATCAACTTGCCCCACTTCGCCTGCTCGCGGTGGATCGTCGCCGCATATTCCTCGGACGTGCTGCCCACCGGTTCGACGCCGCCGTCGAGAAAACGTTTGCGCACTTCGGGATTGCTCGTAGCGCGCGCGATTTCACGTTGCAGCCGCGCAATGATGTCGATCGGCGTTTGCGCCGGCGCGAAGATGCCGAAGATCGCCACCGATTCGTAACCGGGCACGCCGGACTCGGCGACGGTCGGCAGGCCCGGTGTCAGCGCCGACGGTTTTGCGCTGGTCACCGCGAGCGCGCGCAGGCGGCCCGACTTTGCGTGCGGTGTGATCGAACCGGCCGACGGAAACATCAACTGCACCTGGCCGGCGATCAGCGCGTTCAATGCGGGGCCGACACCCTTAAAGGGCACGCGCACGATGTTGACGCCGGCCATCGCCTTGAAAAGTTCGGCGGTGAGGTGCGCCGACGAGCCGGTGTTGGCGCCGGCGTCGTTGAGTTGCGCGGGTTTCGCTCTGGCGAGCGCGATGAGTTCACGCACCGACGTCACCGGCAGCGACGGATGCACAACGAGCACGTTGGGTGTGGTCACTGCCAGCGACACGGGTGCGAGGTCCTTGGTTGAATCAAAGGGCACGCGCTCGCGCAGATAGGGCAGCAGAAACATCGCTGGTCCCCAGAACAGCAGCGTATAGCCGTCGGGCGCCGATTTCACCACCGTGTCGCCGGCGATGATGCCACCGGCGCCGCCGCGATTGTCGATCACCACCTGCTGGCCAATGCTCACGCTCATCTCGCGCGCGATCACGCGCGCGACGAAATCGACGCCGCCGCCGGCTTCAGGAGCGATCACGCGGATTGGTTTGTTTGGATAATTTTGCGCCGTCGCTACACCGATACCGATCGCTGCAATTGCAAATGCAACAAACGCTGTAGAACTCGAGAAACCCCCTCTCCCTCGATGGGAGAGGGCAGGGGTGAGGGTGATCGGCGTGCGCTGACCCCTCACCCTGCCCCTCACCCTCAAGGGGAGAGGGAACCTACTAATTACCGCGGCGGGAAAATTAATCTTCATGTATCCCTGCGTCCCGTATCAGTTTGCCCCATTTCGCCATTTCCGATTTAACCATGGCGGCGAGTTCGGTTGGCGTGCTGCCGACGGTTTCGACACCTGCGCCGGTGAAGCGCGTTTTGATCTCGCTGTCGTTCAGGCCGCGCGCGATGTCGCGGGTGAGGCGCGCGATGATGGCGTCGGGCGTGTTGAGCGGCGCGAACACACCGAACGGCGAGGTCGATTCGTAACCGGGCAGGCCTGCTTCGGCCACCGTCGGCAGGCCCGGCACCAGCGTCGAGGGTTGCGCCGTGGTGACGGCGAGCGCACGCAGCCGTCCGGCCTTGACGTGTTGCATGGCGGAACCGGCGCTTGGAAACATCAGCTGCACTTGTCCGGTGATCACGGCATTCAGCGCCGGGCCGCTGCCTTTGTATGGAATGCGCACGATGTTGACGCCGGCCATGCTCTTGAAAAGTTCGGCAGCGAGATGCTGCGTTGAGCCGGTCGAGGCGCTGGAATAATTCAGTGTGCCGGGTTTGGTTTTCGCAAGCGCAATCAATTCACCAATGGTCTGCACCGGCACACTGGGATGCACGGCAACGACGTTCGGCGTGCTCACCACCAGACTCACCGGCAGGTAATCGCGCACCGGATCATAGGGCAGCTTGTCGCGTAGGAATGGCGACAGCCACAGCGGGCTGCCGTAGAGGATCAGCGTGTAACCGTCGGGCGCGGCGTGTTTGGCGATTTCGGCAGAGACCATGCCGCGATTATCGACGACGACGCGCTGGCCGAGATGTGTGCTCATGCCCTGCGCGACGAGGCGCGCGACGAAATCGCTGCCGCCGCCGGCTTCCGAGGTGAGCATGCGGATCGGTTTGTCGGGGTAGCCCTGCGCGAATGCGGTTGTCGCAGCGAGCAGCAGCACGCCGAAGATTCGCCTAGTCATCGCGAATGCCCGAATCCTTGATCAGTTTGCCGAGCGTCGTCATTTCGCTTTTGATTGCCACGCCGAAAGCGTCTGCGCTGCTGGCGACCACTTCGGTGCCGGCGTTGAACAAACGTTCTTTCACCTCGGGCTGATGCAGCACCCTGACCATTTCGCGGTTGAGACGCTCGACCAGCAGGGGCGGCGTTTTCGCGGGGGCCAACACGCCGAAGATTGCCACCGAGGCGTAACCGGGTACGCCGGCCTCGGCCACCGTCGGCAAACCGGGTGCGAGTGCGGAAGGTTTCGCACTGGTGATGGCGAGCGCGCGCAGGCGACCCGATTGCACATGTTGTGCAACGGCGAGCGAAGCGCCGAACATCAATTGCACCTGACCGCCAACGAGATCGCTGATCGCCGGTGCACCGCCTTTGTACGGAATGCGCGTGATGTTGACACCGGCCATCGATTTGAAGAGTTCCGCGGCGAGATGGTTGGAGGTGCCGGCGTTGCCGCTGGCGTAGTTGAGATCGCCGGGTTTGGCCTTGGCGAGTGCGATGAGATCGCGCACCGATTTCACCGGCACTGAGGGATGCACGACCAGCACGTTGGGTGTCGCCACGGCGAGCGTCACCGGCGTGAAATCGCGCAGCGGATCGTAGGGCACGCGCGCGCGCATGTAGGGCAGCAGCCACAACGCGCTGCCATTGAGATGCAGCGTGTAGCCGTCGGGCGCGGCGCGCGCCGCGATCTCGGCGGCGATCACGCCGCCTTCGCGGCCATCGACGACGACCTGCTGGCCGAAAATGCCGGACAAGCCGTTGGCGATCAGGCGCGCGGTGAAGTTGCTGCTGCCGGCGACACCGGAGACGACGAGGCGGATCGGGCGGTTGGGGTAGGGCGCTTCGGCGGCGTGTGCTGTCGCGACAATCGTCAGAAACAAAAGAGCGTAGCCCGGAAGGAGCGCAGCGTATTCCGGGATGCATTTCCGCGCGGGCAACAAGGTGCCCACCTTGCAGGTTGCGATGATGTTCGTTGACTTCATTTTTATAGTGACCTGTTCGATTGCTCAGTGAAACGCCTTCCCCCCTTGAGGGGGAAGGCGGGGATGGGGGGTAAAACGATTGGAAGTCATCGAAGTTTTCACCTCCACCCCCGCCTTCCCCGTCAAGGGGAGGGAACTTGTTTTAGATGTTGCATGGATTTCGTTTCTATCATCGTTTGCCGAATTCGGAGCCTGGTCCCAGATATTGTCGTATGAGTTTGACCGTTTCGCGCGCGATGCGCGTCACCGGCCGTTGCGTCGACACCGCCACTTTCAGCGAACGCTTGAGACGCGGCGCGACGATTTCATTGAGCTGCAACGTCTTCGCGAAGCTGCTGCGCTTGAGCGAGAAGTCCGGCAGGATGGTGTAACCGTGGCCGAGCTGCACGAGTTCGAGGATGAACGAGGCACCGTCGACTTCGAGCACCACGTTCAGTTTCACGCCGGCCTTCGCCGCCTCGGTTTCGACCAGCGTGCGGATGCTATGCGGATGGCCGGGCAGGATCAGCGGATATTTGCCGAGATCGCGGAACTGCACCGCTTTGCCTTTCGGCGCGAGCGTTTTGCCGGCGAGCGAAAACAGCGACAGGTCGTGACTCATCAGCGGCGTGATTTCCAGCAGCGGCGAGGCCGGCGGGTCGTAGAGGATGGCGATGTCGATGCGGCCGGTGAGCAGCCATTCGGTGATGAAGCGGCTCTTGCCTTCGATGATTTCGAGCGACGCTTTCGGGAAACGCTGACGGAAGGTGGTGATGATGCCGGTGGTCATCGCCTTGCCAGTGACGGCTGGGGTGGCGATCACCACCTTGCCGAGCGGCGACTCCTTGATGGCGTTCAGCGCGTGGCGTGCGCGCCCGACCTGTTCGATGATGCCACGCGCGTGTTCGAGCAGCAGCGCGCCTTCCTCGGTGAGCAGGATGCCGCGGCCGTGGCGGCTGAACAGCGTCTGCCCGAGTTCGACCTCGAGTTTGCGGATCTGCTTTGACAGCGCCGGCTGCGCCGCCTGCAGCACGATCGAGGCGCGGGTGAAGCTGCCGAGCTCGGCGACGCGCACGAAGGTTTCGAGTTGGCGCAGATCCATGAGGTCGGGGCGGTTTTGACGTATGCCGGATTGGAATAGCAGCTAGTGTAGCAGCATCGCCCTGCGGCGGTCAGCATTGACTATCATGCGAACTGGCTCGAAACGCATCCGCGCGGGCCGTTCGAAACACATGAGGAAACCGGCTTTGAGGCGAGTGCGCAACGTGCTGTTCGCTGCGGCATGGGCTGTCGCCATGGCGGCGGTCGCGCACGCGCAGGGGTTCCCGGCGCGCGCGATTCACATCGTCACCTCGGAACCCGGCGGCGGCAATGATTTCGCCGCGCGCGTGATCGCGCAGGGACTCACCGGGCCGCTCGGCCAGCCGGTGGTGGTGGACAACCGCGGTGGCGCCAGTGGCGCGATCGCCGGCGAAACGGTGGCGAAGGGCGCGCCCGACGGTCATCTCTTGCTGCTCTACGGCAGCAATATCTGGCTGCTGCCGTATCTGCGTGAGCACGTGCTTTACGATCCGCTGAAAGATCTGGCACCCATTTCGCTGGCGGTGCGCGCACCGAACATACTGGTCGTGCATCCTTCACTGCCAGTGAAAACGACGCAGGAATTGCTGGCGCTGGCGCGCAAGCGGCCGGGTGCGTTGAATTACGGCACCGGCGCGGTGGGTTCGTCGAGCCAGATCGCCACCGAATTGTTCAAAGCGATGGGCAGACTCGACGTCACGCAGATTTCGTACAAGGGCAACGGCATCGCGCTCAATGCGCTGATCGCCGGCGAGGTGCAGCTTGCGTTTGCGACACCGGGCTCGGTCGCCGCGCATATCAAATCGGGACGGCTGCATGCGCTGGCGGTGACGAGTCCGCAACCGTCGCCGTTGTTGCCCGGACTGCCGACGGTGGCGTCGGCGGGCCTGCCCGGTTATGAAGCGATGTCGATCGTTGGTTTGTTCGCGCCGGCGAAAACGCCGGAGCCGGTGATTGTGCGATTGCATCAGGAAATCGTGCGCGTGTTGAATCGCGCCGAAGTGAAAGAACGTTTTTTGAGTTCGGGTGTCGAGATCGTCGGCAGCACGCCGGAGGAATTCGGCGCGACGGTAAAATCCGAGATGGCCCGTCTCGGCAAAGTCATCCGCGACGCCGGTATCAAGGGCTGAAATTACAACGAGCAAGTAAAGAGAGAGAACAACATGGCCACTGCTTCGCAAACCCTGGCGCAATTCGCCGCCGATTTGAAATTCGAACAGATTCCCGAAGACGTCGTCGCGCGCGGGCGCGACTGCATCATCGACACCGTCGCTGCGATGAGCTACGGCGCGCAGTTTCCGTGGAGCCGCATAGTCATCGACTACGCGCAGCTGTATGGCAACGGCGGTCCGTGTTCGATCCTCGGTTATCCCGCGGCGAAAGTGCAGGCGCCGTATGCGGCGCTCGCCAACGGCGCGCTGGCACACGCATTCGAGCAGGACAGCGTGCGCGATCCGGGTGCGGGTTCGCATCCGGGCGCGACCGTGCTGCCGGCGCTGCTGGCGGCCTGCGAGGAAACCGGCGTCGATGGCAAGCGCGCGCTGACGGCCTATGTCGCCGCGGTCGAAGTGATGTTCCGCATCGCGCTGGCGACGCACCACAGTCCCGAACATGTCGGTTTTCACGCGCCGGGTCTGACCGGGCCTTTCGGCAGCGCGATTGCCGCCGGCCTCGTCTATGGTCTCAACGCCAAACAATTGACGAATGCTCTCGCGATCGCTGGTTCGCTGTCGTCGGGCCTGCTGGCATTTTCAAAATCGAAGGACGGTGCGATGGTCAAACGGTTGCACCTCGGCCGTGCCTCCGAAAGTGGCATCATGGCGGCGCGGCTTGCCCGGATGAGTTATGAAGGGCCGGAGACGATACTCGAAGGCAAGTTCGGTTTTCTCGATGCCTTCGGCATTGCGGACCAGTGTGAAGCGGAACTGCTGACCAGGGGCCTCGGCAGCGATTGGGAAGTGCGGCGCATCTGCCTCAAGCGTTACGCCGCGCACGTCAATGCGCACACGCCGGTGCAGGCGCTGCGTGAATTGATGACTGAAAACAAATTCAGTGCTTCCGATGTTGCACATCTCCTGATCGAGGGCAGCGAACGCCTGATGACCCATCACAACATTCCGGAGCCGGTGGATATTCTGAAGGCGCAGTACAGCGTGCCGTTCTGCGTGGCGATTGCACTGCATCGTGACCCGGACGATCCGCGCTCCTTCGACGAATCGGCGGTGCAGGATCCGGCGATTCGCGCTACGGCAAAAGCATTGGAGCTGAAGCAACGCGCCGGCGAAGGTTCGGTGCGCAGCTCGACGGTGACGGTGAGGCTGAAGGACGGCCGCAAGGTCAGCAAGCGCCGCGATACCTACAAAGGCATGCCGGCCGAGCCGCTGACGAGCGAAGATCTCAAGCACAAGTTCATGCTGTTGACCGGCGGCGCCGGTGATGCGGCCTCGGCGGCGCGCTTCGACCGCCTGGAAAAAATGGCATCGGCAAAAACCTTTTCGGTGGCGTGATTTCGCGCGACCGCACATTCATTCGCACAGGAGAACACAATGGCAGACCAGGAATTTCACTATGACGTGCTGATCGTCGGCGCCGGCAACGCCGCCTGTTCCGCCGCGCACGCCGCGCTCGAAAAAAAGGCGAGCGTCGGCATACTCGAAAAAGCATCGAAGGGAAATCGCGGCGGCAACAGCGCGCTGACCGGCCACATGCGTTTCGTCTTCAACGGTTTCGACGACGTGCGCCCGCTGGTGAAGAACATGTCCGACGCCGACCTGCATCAACTGCTCGAACGCATGCCGCACCGCACCGAGGCCGAGCACTGGGACGAGATCATGCAGGTCACCAACAACCAGAGCGACCAGGAGATGCTGCAAGTGCACGTCACCGAATCGCGCAACACCGTGCACTGGCTGGCGAGCAAGGGCCACGACTGGGTGCCTGCCGGCGGTTTCAAGATGCCGTCCGACAATATTCTGTTGATGAACGGCGGCGGCTACGGCCTGCAGCAACGCAACTTCAATCTGCTCGAAAAAGCCGGCGCGACATTTCACTACGACACCTCGGCGGTCGATCTGGTGGTCGATCAAAAGGGCCGCGTCACCGGCGTGAAGGCGTTGACGGCGAACGGCTTCGCCACTTTCCATGCGAAGTCGATCGTGCTTGCCTGCGGCAGTTTTGAATCGAACCCGGAAATGCGCGCGCGTTACCTCGGCGTCGGCTGGGACATGGTGCGGCTGCGCGGCGTGCCGTTCAACACCGGCGAGGGCCTGCAGATGGCGATGAACATCGGCGCCATGCCGCACGGCAGCTGGAGCACCTGCCACGCCTCGCCGCAGGACATCAACCTCGCGCCGTACAAGATTCCGATCGCCTATTCGACCAAGGCCTCGAAGGCGCGCTATATGTATCCGTACTCGATCATGGTCAATCTTCACGGCGAGCGCTTCGTCGACGAGGCCTACGATCTGCGCGGGCGCACCTATGCGGCGATGGGCCGCGCGATTCTGTCGCAACCCGGCGGCATCGCTTTCCAGATTCTCGATTCGAAGGCGCGCAAGATGGACATCTACCCGATGAATTACGACGACGCATCGACCGTCAAGGCCGACTCGCTCGAAGAGATCGCCGCCGAACTCGACATCAACGTGACCAACCTGCTGCGCACGGTGCGCGAGTACAACGCCGCGATCGGCTCCGGTACTTTCAACGCGGACCGCCACAAGCTTGACGGCAAGGCGACCGTCGGCCTCACCATTCCGAAGAGCAATTACTGCCTCAGCATCGAGGAAGGGCCGTTCGAAGCCTTCCCGGTGCGCTGCGGCATGACGTTCTGTTACGGTGGTTTGAAAATCGATCCGAAGAACGGCCAAGTGCAGCATGTCGCGGGGCGGCCGATTCCCGGTTTGTATGCGGCCGGCGAAATGGCCGGCGGCCTGTGGGTCGGTAACTATGCATCGGGGTCGGGCATGATGGCGGGTGCGACTTTCGGCCGCATTGCGGGCACGGGCGCGGCGACGGCGGCATTGCAGGCGTAAGCGGAATCAACAAGTAACTCCTCCCCCTTGAAGGGGAGGGAAAGCAGCTGGATATCTGATCAAATGTGAATCTATGGTTTGCCCCATTCTGCTCACAGTCGGTTTCGCAATATTGCTGGTCTCGGAATTCACGGGCCTCGCTGCGTTGCGCATCGTCGCTGTCGGCGTATTGCTGGCCGGCGCGATCGGTGGCGGCGTGCGCGCCGGTCTTGCCGCGGAGCCGCCGGCGCTGTTTACGGCGCTGGCCGCGCGCTTTACGCACAAGCTCGCGCGCGGGATGGCACTGGTGTTGTTGCTGCCAACAGTGCTGTCGT
>JANXSE010000325.1 GCA_025356695.1 Betaproteobacteria bacterium | reverse complement strand
ATATTTGTCCCCTCCCCTGCGCGCAGCGCGGGGGAGGGCGCTCGCGACACGGCGTTCGCGAAGCGATCCGGGGCGGGAGCGAGCGCTCTGGCGCGCTGCCCGCAAGCGGCTGGCTTCGCCAGTAATGTGTCCGCGCGCCAGGGTGGGGGCGCTGCTGACGTGCGAGTGCCCCCATCCTAGCCTTCCCCCGTAAACGGGGGAAGGAACAAAAGCCGCGTGCCGTAGTGAAATTTTTCAATCGACCCTCGCGCCCGACAGCTTCACCACTTCAGCCCAGCGCTTGAGTTCGGTCTTGATCAACTGCGCGAATTCGGCCGGCGTGCCGCCGACGGCGTCGGCGCCGTCGCGCAGCAGGCGCTCTTTCACTTCATTGCTGCGTGCCGAGGCGGCCAGCGCGGCGTGGATCTGTTGAATGATGGGTTGCGGTGTCGCGCGCGGCGCCAACACGCCGAACCAGTTGCTCGCTTCGAAGCCGGGTACGCCGGATTCGGCGATCGTCGGCAGCTCGGGCATCGCGCGCGAACGTGTCTTGCTGGTGATGGCGAGCGCCTTGATGCGGCCGCTTTTGATCTGCGGCATGCCGCTGACCACGCTGACCAGCGTCACCGGCACTTCGCCGGCGATCACGGCGCCGAAGGCGGCCGTGCCTTTATAGGGCACATGGGTGAATTGCGTGCCGGTGAGGCTGCGGAACCATTCCATCGACAGATGCGCCAGCGAGCCGTTGCCCGGCGTGCTGTAGTTGAGCGGGCCGGCTTTCGATTTCGCCAGCGCAATCAGCTCAGTGACATTGTTGGCGCTGACGGAGGCATGCACCACCAGCAGATAGGGGCTGACGACGACGAGGCTGATCGGCGCGAAATCATCGACCGGGTTGTACGGCAGGTTCTTGTGCAGGGCCGGATTGATGGTGAGGCTGCCGGTGATGCCGATCAGCAGCGTGTAGCCGTCGGGCTGCGCGCGCGCAACCAGTTCGGTGCCGACGATGCCGCCGGCACCGGCGCGGTTATCGACGACGATCTGCTGGTGCAGGTCTTCGCCGAGTTTTTGCGCGATGAGCCGCGCGACGATATCGGCGCCGCCGCCCGGCGGCTGCGGCACGATGACGCGCACGGGTTTGTGCGGATAGCTGTCGGCGGCGCGGGCCTGCGCCGGCGCGCAGGCAGAAACGAGGATCGCCACCAGCGCGAGCGTGTAGCGGGAGGACATCGGCGCTTTCAATCGATCATTACTCCCGGAACAGTGAAGACCGCGTGCGGACTTGCAGGCTCGGTATCCGCCCCGCAATGCAAAAGTGCGGGAGGCGCCGCAGTACCACGTTATAATTTTCCCGTGCCGCAAAGGCGTGAACGACAACAAGAACAGGCGCAGGAATTCTAACCCAGCGGGGAAGGCGGCATGAAGCAGCCGGTCGGAGGCGGGACGCAGCAACGGGTGGCGAACGGCGCGGCAGGCGCGGCGCCGGTGGCATAGGCGCAGCAACGCCGTGGTCTGCCCCATACTGCTCGCCATCGGATTCGGCATTCTGCTGGTGTCCGAGTCCACCGGCCTCGCCGCGCTGCGCATCGTTGCAGTGGGCGTGCTGCTGGCCTGCG
This sequence comes from Betaproteobacteria bacterium, assembly GCA_025356695.1. The sequence continues at coordinate 7,848 of JANXSE010000325.1, read as the reverse complement.
CGATCGGTGGCGGCGTGCGCGCCGGTCTTGCCGCGGAGCCGCCGGCGCTGTTCACGGCGCTGGCCGCGCGCTTTACGCACAAGCTCGCGCGCGGGATGGCACTGGTGTTGTTGCTGCCAACAGTGCTGTCGTTGCTGCTCGCCTTGACCGGCGCGCTCCGGCGCACCGATCACGCGCAGATTTCCGCGCTGTGGATGATACTTGGTGCGGTCATCGCGCTCGTCTTGCTCGCGGTGCTGGCGGCCACGCTGACGCTGGCCCGGCGCGCGCTGCGTGTCGCGGAACAGACCCTATGAATCCGGCGCGCGAAATTCTCTTCAACATCGATCCGTTCAGCGCGGTCGCGATCTACATCCTGATGACGTTGCCGGTGGCGCTGCTCGCCTACGGTCTGGCGCGGCGCGTGCGGCGCTGGCGCATGGGGCAGGCAGAAAACCGTAGCGACCACATGGCGCAGCGCATTTGGTACGCGTTGCGCATGACGCTGCTGCACGGCCGCATCGTGCGCAAACGCAATCTCTACGGCGGCCTCATGCACGCCTGCCTGTTCGGCGGCTTCATCACGCTGCTCGCCGGTACCACGATTGTGATGCTTGAAACCGACATTGCGGGACCGCTGTTCGGTGTCAGTTTTTTGCGCGGGGATTTTTATCTTGGCTTCAAATTCGCGCTCAATGCAGCAGGATTGTTACTGCTGACCGGCATTGCGCTGGCGCTCTACCGCCGCATGGTGACAAAACCGGCGACGCAGGAATCGAGCCCGGACGACGTGCTGATTCTGGCCTGGCTCGCCGCGTTGGTGGTGCAGGGCTATGTGCTGCAGGCGCTGCGGCTGGCGCTGACGCACGATCCGTGGGGCGCGTGGTCCTTCGTTTCGTATCCGCTCGCTCTGGCGCTGCGCAGCATCGCGCCCGATGTGCTGTCGCATATGCACCAGTTCACATGGTGGTCGCACGCGCTCGTGGCGTTCGCGTTGATCGGCTACGCGGCGTACAGCAAGCTGGTGCATCCGTTCACCGCCATGGCCAACGTGTTGCTGCGGCGCCTGAAGCCGCGCGGCGCGCTCGACGCGATTGAAAACCTCGACACCGCCGAGGTGATCGGTGCTTCCAAACTCGAACACTTCAACTGGGCGCAACTGATGTCGGTGGACGCCTGCATGCATTGCGGGCGCTGCCTCGAATTCTGTCCGACCTTCAACACCGGCAAGGCGCTGCGCCCGCGCGACCTGATTCTGTCGCTGGCGGGTTATCAGGCCGATCAGGGCGGTGTGTTCTCCGGCGTGCTGGGCGAGGGCGCCAACACCGGGCGTTTCAAAAACGGCCGCGGGCCGCATCGCGATCTGATCGGCGGCGTGGTGTCGAAACAGGAAATCTGGGATTGCACGACCTGCGGCGCCTGCATGGAGCAGTGCCCGGTGCACATCGAGCACGTGCCGCTGGTGGTGAACCTGCGGCGCAATCTGGTGACCGAGCAGAATTCCTTTCCGCCCGAGGTGCAGCCGATCTTCAACAGTCTTGAACGGCTGGGTAATCCGTACCAGGCGGTGCCGATGGAACGCGCCGCGTGGACGAAAAAAATGGACGTGCCGGTGGCGGAGATGAAGGAGGTCGCGGCGAAGGGTGAAACGGTCGATGTCCTGTTCTTCGTTGGCTGCGTCGGTTCCTTCGTCTCGCGCAATCAGAAAATCACCATCGCACTCGCACGCATTCTGCAGGCGGCGGGCTTGAAGTTCGCCATCCTCGGCAAGGAAGAGTCCTGCAACGGCGATCCGGCGCGGCGTCTGGGGCACGAATTTCTCGCGCAGCAGCTGGCGATGAAAACCATCGAGCGCATGAACCACTACCAGATCAAAAAAGTGGTGACTTCCTGCGCGCACTGCTTCAACGCAATCAAAAACGAATATCCGCAGCTGGGCGGCAACTACGAAGTGATCCACCACAGCCAGCTGATCGAAGAGTTGATCGCGTCGAAGAAAATCAGTCTGGGCGAGGGGGCTGCGCTCAAAGCAGGCAAGGTCACCTATCACGACCCCTGTTATCTCGGTCGTTACAATCAGGTCTACGACGAGCCGCGCGGCGTGCTCGGCAGGCTGAAAGGCGCTGATGTCGTCGAAATGCCGCGCAACCGTGCGCAGTCGTTCTGTTGCGGCGGCGGCGGCGGGCAGGCCTTCATGAAGGAGCAGGGCGCGCAAAGGATCAACGTCACGCGCGTGAAAGAGGCGATCGCTACCGGCGCCGAAGTTATCGCCACCTCGTGCGCCTTTTGCATGGGCATGTTCGAAGACGGCGTCGGCGCCAGCGATGCAGCGAAGAAACCGCGCGTGCTTGATCTCGCCGAATTGGTGGCCGAGGCGCTTGAAAAAGAAACGTAGCCCGAGGAGCGCAGCGTATGCCGGGCTACAAATGCTGTGATACTTGATAAACATGCTCGTCCCGCGTGAGCGGGGAGAGGGCAGGGGTGAGGGGTAATGAGCAAAGATAGCGACGCTGCGCCGGCACATACGAAAAAGCTCGCAGACGTCGTCTGCGCAAAAGGTTACGACGCGCTCGACAGCGACGCCATCGCCGCGGTCAAGCGATTGATCCTCGACGGTGTTGCGGTGGCGGTCGCCGGCACTGCGGAAGATGCACCGAAGATCGTCGCCGCGCACACGCGCGAGGGCGGCGGCATGCCGCAGGCGACGCTGTGGGGCTTCGGCTATAAAACAACCGCGTCGGCGGCGGCCTACGCCAATGCCGTGTCCATGCACGTGCTCGATTTCGAGCCGATGTCGAGCCCGCCGACACACGCGGTGTCGCCGGTGGTGCCGGTGGCACTGGCGCTGGCCGAGGCGCGCGGCAGTGACGGGCGCGCGGTGATCGCTGCCTGCGCCAAGGGTTTCGAAATCCAGGGACGCATCCTCGCCGCGGCCAAACCGGCGCGCGGCGCGCTGCCGTTTCATTCGCCCGGCGTGATGGGGCCAATGGGTTCGGCGGTGGCTGCGGCGCATCTGCTTAAACTCGATGCGGTGCAGTTCGCCAACGCACTCGGTATGGCGTCGTCGCGTTGCGCGGGGCTGCCGGCCAACTCCGGCTCGATGGTGAAATGCACGCACTGCGGCAATGCCGCGCAGGCCGGCCTCGAGGCCGCGTTGCTCGCTGCGCGCGGCTTCACGGCGAACCCGGCCATCTTCGAAGCCAAACACGGCTACGTGCAGACTTTCTTCGCGGCGCACTTCGACTACGACGTGTTGTTCGAATTCGGCACGCCGTGGCGCTGCGTCGATCCGGGTATGGCGATCAAGTTTTATCCGTCGAAATATCCAACGCATTTCGCCATCACCGCCGCACTCGCAGCGCGCAAGACGATCAAGGATGTGGCGCAGATCAAAAGCGTGCGCATCGTCTCGCCGGAAATCCTCGATGCCAACCGGCCGCAGCCGCGCGTCGGTCTCGAAGGAAAATTCAGCATCCAGTATGCGGCCGCCGCAGCGCTGCTCGACGGCGCGGTCGGCATCCAGACCTTCAGCGACGAACGGCGGTTTGCCGCCGACATGGAAAATCTGCTCGGCAAAATCGCGCTTGAATTCGATGCCTCAATCCCGCCCGACACGCGCAACATGCACATGAGCGTGGAGGTCACTCTGGAGGACGGCAGCGTGCACAAGGGCCTCTGCAGAAAGCCGCCGGGGACGTGGGGCGAGCCGGTCGATGCCGCGCAGCACGGCGCCAAAATCCGCGATTGCCTCGGCGTGCGTTTCGACGAGGCGAAAATGGAACGCGTGATCGATGGTTTCGACAATCTCGAATGCCTCGATGCTGCACAACTTAAGACATTGCTCGCGCTGTTGGGGTAACGCCCGGCGCCGCTGGCGCGCTGGTCAGCGCCCCGGATTGCCCGGGAGTGTGACCGATCGATGTCTTAGCAGCAGGCGTTCGATGACCGTCAAAAAATCGAACAACGGTTGGAAATCACGGAACAGGGTACCGTTGTCGGGGGCGCCGCCGGCTTGCGCGGCGTTTTCCCGCACCAGCGCAAAGATTTCGCCAAAACTCCGTCTGCCGTCGAGATGATCGAAGATCTGCGCGCCGTATTTGCCGGGGTCGATGTTGACCGCAATGCCGGTGTGCGAATGGTTGAGCACAAAGGGCGCCGAACCATGGCGCCGCACCAGTGCCGCGAGGTCGCCGCCGGTGACCGGTTCGTGAAAGAGGAAGGGCACGTAGTCGGGGTCGCCGTAGGGCGCACGCGTTGCCGGCGCGCGCATCGCATAAAACGTGTGGTGTATCAGATCGCCGCTCAGCAGTTCGGCGATCGCGTGCTGTTGCCGCAGCGGCAGCGTGTGCGTGAGCGCGTCGATGTCCGGTTGCGGCCGGCCGGTCATCAGTTCCGGCTGGTAGGCGGCGCGGCCGCGGCCGACATCGGTCAGTTCGATGTGCAGGCCGTGGCTGTCGCACAGCCACGCGTAGACTTGTTCGATGGTGTAAGCGCGGTCCTGCGGATGCAGCAGCAGGTCGAAGACGCCGGAATCACCGAGGTTCTGGTGGTCGAGATACAAATCCGCTTCGGCGCGTTTGAACCAGTTGGATCGCGGCAGGTTGGCGAGCACGACACGGGCGTTGGCGACCTTGCGTTGCGTGTCCGTTTCGTTCTGGTTGATCAGACGCAGCAGCGACTGCAGTTGATAGACGCCGGTGCGGCCGTATTCGCCGTAAACCATGATGCCGAGCGCACCGTCCGCTTGCAGCACGGAGAGCAGCGCGCGCAGACCCGCATCGGGCTCGGCGAGGTGGTGCAGCACGCCGGCGCAATTGATGTAATCGAATTTACCGACGTCGAGCGCCGGTAGGCCGAGCAGGGAATCGTGGATGAAGCGGATGTTGTGCAGGCCGCGCACTGCGGCGCGCCGGCGCGCGATGGCGATGCTGGCGGTGCTGAGGTCGAGATGAACGATTTCGGCGTTGGTGTCGCGCAGTTGCTCCGCCAGCAGCATCGTCGCATCGCCGGTGCCGCCGCCGGCCACCAGCACGCGAAAGCCGTTGCGGAATGATTGCTTTCCGGCGAAGCAGTAGTGATTGATCATCGGCAGCTCGTCGAGCCAGGTCGTGATCAGGCGGTGCTTTTCATCCTCCGGTTCGCGCGGCGGGTAGGGCAGGTCTTCGTATTGCCGGCGGACCTGCGGAATGTGATCGGATAGGCTCATGCGGATTGGACCAACCATGCGATTGCGGAGTTGAAACAGCGCGCCGCGCCTGCGTGCAGTATGGCTGCAGGCTGCAGCAATTTTACGCAATTATGGCGGTGCCCGTTCCAATTGCAGTGACGGCGACCGGTGGCGGATGTGCAACGGGCCGTTCGAGGTAATCGAACGGCCCGTTGCACGCCGGTTTGAAGTAGGACGCGTTGTGCGCCTGCAGGCGCTTTACGCGATGCCGATGTCCTTGGCGAGATAAACGTCCTGAATGGCATTGAGCAGTTCGACGCCGTCCTTCATCGGTTTCTGGAAGGCCTTGCGCCCGGAGATCAGGCCCATGCCGCCGGCGCGTTTGTTGATGACCGCGGTGCGCACCGCATCGAAAAGGTCGTTGGCGCCCGAGGCGCCGCCCGAGTTGATGAGGCCGGCGCGGCCCATGTAGCAGTTGGCGACCTGGTAACGCGTGAGGTCGATCGGATGATCGGTCGACAGATCCGAGTACATGCGCTTGTCGGTCTTGCCGTAGGGATTTTCCTTGCTGTCGAGCGAGAGGTAACCGCCGTTGTTCTCCGGTGCCTTCTGCTTGATGATGTCGGCCTGGATCGTTACGCCCAGATGGTTGGCCTGGCCCGTAAGGTCGGCCGAGACGTGGTAATCCTTGTCGCTCTTGAACGCCGGGTTGCGCAGATAACACCATAGTACGGTCGCCATGCCCAGTTCGTGCGCCGCGGCGAAGGCCTGCGAGACTTCGACGATCTGGCGCGCGGACTGGTCGGAGCCGAAATAAATGGTGGCGCCGACGGCGACCGCGCCCATGTCGCGCGCCTGGTGCATGTTCGAGAACATGATCTGGTCGAACTTGTTCGGATAAGTCAGGAACTCGTTGTGGTTGACCTTGAGCAGGAAGGGGATCTTGTGCGCGTACTTGCGCGATACCGCACCCAGCACGCCGAGTGTGGAGGCCACTGCGTTGCAGCCGCCTTCGATCGCCAGCTTGACGATGTTCTCCGGATCGAAATAAGCGGGGTTCTTGGCGAACGAGGCGCCGCCGCTGTGCTCGATGCCCTGATCGACTGGCAGAATCGACAGGAAGCCGGTGCCGCCGAGGCGGCCATGACTGAACATCTGTTGCAGGCTGCGCAGCACCGGCGGCGTGCGGTCGCTGGGCGCAAACACGCGGTCGATGAAATCGGGGCCGGGCAGGTGCAGCGATTCTTTCGGAATGGTTTTGCAGACGTGGCCCAGGAGGCCGTCGGCGTCGGCGCCCAGAATTTTTTTGATGTCGGTCATGTGAACTCCTTGCTGTTCGCGGATGGTGGGATGAATGAAGGTGGTGGCCTATTTTATACGCTTCGATGTCACGGGCGTTTGACAGTCATGTGATCTGCGCCAGCGCAAAGATTGCGGCGGCCTCAGGCAAACGCACGCGGCTGGCCGGTCGCTTCGATCACCGACATCCAGAGGTCGCCCTCGGTGTCGACGCGGCGGCTCCGGCGCACCGCCAGCGCCATCGGGATGTGCACGAAGCGGCCGTGCCAGCGGCCGATCAGCATGGCGGTGTTGCCGGCCATCGCCGCGTGCACGGCGTTGCGCGCCATGTTCCAGCAATAGACGCTGTCGGACGGGCAGGCCGGCACGCTGCGGATGGCGTAACTCGGGTCGATGTACTTGACGGTTGTTTCGCGGTTGCGCACGGCAAAATGCGCAACGATGCGGTCGCGCAGAAACACGCCGACGTCCTTCAGCTTGGCGTTGCCGCTCTTGTCGCGTGCCGCGCCGGTCAACTGCTCGGCGATCAGTTCCTGCGCGGCGCCCTCGGCGGCGACGATCACCGCATGCCCCTTGCGCGCCAGCACGCGTTCGATGCAGGCGAACACGCCGGCGTCGCCCTCCAGCGTGATGGGCACTTCCGGGATCAGCACGAGGTCGGCCTCGGTCGAGGCCAGCGCCGCCTGGCAGGCGACGAAACCGGAATGGCGGCCCATCAATTTGACCAGCCCGATGCCGTCGCGCGCCGCCATCGCCTCGATGCGCGCGCTGCGGATCACGTCGACTGCCGCCGAGTAAGCGCTGACGAAGCCGAAGCTGCGGTCGATGAAGGGCACGTCGTTGTCGATCGTTTTCGGCACGCCGACCACGGCGATGCGCAGGCCGCGCCGCGCGATTTCGGCACACACGCGCATCGCGCCGGTCATGCTGCCGTCGCCGCCGATCACGAAGAGGATGCCGATGCCGTTGGCTTCGAGGTTGTCGACGACTTCCGCGGGTTCCTGCGAGCCGCGCGACGTGCCGAGCACGGTGCCGCCCTCGTGATGAATGTGCGCCACCGCTTCGGGCGTCAGCGCCAGCGGCGCATGACCGTGGCGCGCGATCAGCCCCTCGTAACCGTAGCGGAAGCCGAAGATGTGGCGCACGCCGTAGCCTGACCACAGTTCCAGCACGATGCCGCGCACCACGTTGTTCAGACCGGGCGCCAGCCCGCCGCAGGTGACGATGCCGCAGCGCACGGTGCGCGGGTCGAAAAAAATCTTGTCGCGCGGCCCGGCCAGTTCGAAGGCCGGCTGCGCCGCCGGATCCGCGCTGGCGCGCCGCAGGCCCGACAGCGAATCGTCGAGCAGCACCTTTTCCGCGGCGCCGACGAAATGCATGCCGCGCGCACTGAGGTGGCTGGC
>JANXSE010000102.1 GCA_025356695.1 Betaproteobacteria bacterium | reverse complement strand
CCGGTGCGGCGCGGCTGGAGCTGACTCCGCCGCGCCGCACGCCGCCGCGTTTATTTCACCTCGAATTCGCCAACGTAGATCGTTTCCGAACGGCCCTTCAATCGGAGCGTGATCGACTGGTCCTTCTGTTCGCTGCTGCCGAATTTCGTGGCGAGCGTGACCTGCAGCGTGGTGGGGCCGGTGACCTTCTGCTGGCGGTCGCCGAAGTACTGCGCCTCGACTTTGTACTTGCCGGGTTTGGCGCGTTTGAGAGAAAACTCCTCGGGCCCATAGCCGCCGGTGAAGTCGAGCGACATGCGTCCGCCCTGATAGGTCAGCCGGTTGCCGTAATAGGTGCGTTCGCCGTTCGGATCGGTCACCCACAAATCGATGTCGGTGTTGTCGGCGTCCCAGGTCAGCACTACACGCAAATCAAGCGGCAGGTTTTTCAGCAGACGCGGATCGATGCGGCCGGTGTCGAGTTTTTCGCTTGCGGTCGCGACGATCGCATTGAGTTCAGCGAGCGTGATGATTTCAACATCGGGAAAGCGGCCGTGCCACGGCTTCACCACTACTTCGTAGAGCGTATCGACGGTTTTCTGCGGCTGGCGGTCGGCAGCGTAGGCGAGGCCGAGATCGCGGTACGACTGCGGTTCCTCCGGCGACAGTTCGAGCACTTTTTTGAACACCGGCAGGGCGAGCTTCGGCAGCCGCATTTGCAGCAGACGGTAACCGAGCACGCGCAGGATGTGCCGGTTCTCGAGATCCATTTCGGCGAGGTTGGACAACACACGCAGCGCCAGTTCGGGTTGCTGTCGGTCGAACAGGATGTCGGCGGCGTCGAGGAAAAACGCCGTGCTGTTAAGATAACCCGCGCGTTCGTCGAGATACACGCGGTAGACGTTTTCAGCGGCGGCATTACGCATGCGTGTCGCGTACGGCGCATCGGGTTCCCATTTTTTGAGTTGGATCGTTGCGCTGACCGCTGCCGGTTCGGCCGCACTCGAGGCCAGTGCATCCGCGGTTGCGGCGCGCATATTCCCGGCTTCCATGCGTTTCATCATGGGCGCGGCGGCGGGCGCCTGATTGCGCGCTGGGGCATCGCGGCGGTCCGTTTCCTGCAATTGCCCGCGCGCACCGTCAACCGGCGTCAGCGCTTTTTGCGCCACCTGCCCGGGCCGGTCACCCTTCGGAAAGTCGCGGTTCCACCATGTGATTTTTTCCTGGAAGCGGCGCACGACGTTGTCCAGATGCGCACTTTTCTCGACGCCGCGCTGGCGCGCGACGAACTGGCGCTGGCGTTCGTAGTCGGCGAGCAGTTCTGCCGGCGGCGTGATTTCAAAACGCACGTAGTCCTCGATGCGGTCGAGCACGATCAACGAGGTTTCGCGGGTGACCAGGCGAAAGGTCTGGCCGAGACGGCGGATTTCCGCGCGGTTCAGATCGAACTGCGCTTCGAGTGCCCCGATTTTCATGCGCGCCCATAACGCGGCAACCATGGCAAACGGCGCCTCACCGCTGCGCACCGGGACTTCGATGATGGAGCGTTGCGCGTTGGGGTGCGTGATGCCAAGGCGCACGCGCGTCGCCGCTTCCGTGAGAATCCCGCTGACGGCGACGCGGCCGTGTTCTGTAAACGGTGAATCGAGTTGCAGTTGGGTGGCGCCATCGGCGGCCAGCACTTGCACGCGCGTGGTGGCCGACAGCAGTTTGGCCGCCGCCGTTGCCGGTGCGTCATTGATGAGGTCGATATGGCGTGCGCCGCCAGCCTCGGCGATCTGGCGCAACAACGCAGGGTCGCTGCGCGTGGCGGCCGACACGGTGTAGACCGGCACTTTCAACACGGGGAAAGGCCGTTCGCCGAAGTTGGCCAGCCCGTCGCTGAGCAATAGATACTCGCCGACGCCCGATTCCGCCGTGAAGGCGCCAAGGTTGGTGGCGCCGTCGTACGGCGTCGTCTCGAGCGCATCGCGCAGCGCCTGCCAGTCGCCGTTGACGATGTGGAAGGTTGCACGCGGTTCGGCCGCATCGCGCAGGCGCGTCAGCCGCACCTCGCCGGTCTTCAGTGTGCGGAAGTAAGCGTCGAGCAGTGCGAATTCGCGCCCGTGATCGCGCAGCGCACCCGAGCCCGAGCTGTCCCAGATCAGGCCGATGGTTTTCGGCAGTACGCGCGCGGCGCTCTTTACCGGCACCGCGACCTCGACGTAGAAATAATTTTTGCCGTCGAAGTTCTGCGTATAGGCATGGGCGCCCGGCAGCGGCTGCATTTCGAGTTCGAGCACGCCGCGACCGGCGTAGCGTTCGCGGTTGACCTGCGCGTGATAACCGCCGGCGTTGCGCTGGAAGGCGAGGCCGTCGAGCTGGCCGCGCGTCGTCGCCGGCATCGATTGCGCGCCGGCAATGTTCAGATCGAGGCGAAAGTTGTCGAGCGTGGTGGCGTATTCGAGCGGTAGGCGGTAGACCAGCCGGCCGTTGCGTTCGCGCAGCGTTTCCGAGACGCGCAGCACGACCTGTTTCACGCCGAGCGCCGGGATCGGGTAGACGCGCAGCTTGAAGTTGTTGCCCTGTGTCTGTTCGAGCAGGCCCGGATCGATGCGCACCCGCGTGATGTCCTCGAACACCGCCTGGCCGCGCGCTTTTTCGACAGGCACGGCTTCGCGCAATTTGCCGTTGACGTCCATCGCAAAACTCAAAATCTGCTGGCCGTCGAGCAGCGGAAACTGCAACTCGCCTTCGAGGATGCGACTGTTCGGGTTGTAGAACTGCAGCGCAATTTCGGTAACGGCGAGCCGGCCGCTGACTTCGCTTTTGATGGTGATCTGTTGCAGGCGCACCGGTGTATCGGCGCCGCTGGCGACCACCAGTTGCGGGCGCACCCAGCGCTCGGCGGGTGGCGCGGCAATTTTCTGCGCATCGGCCGGCGCGGCAAGACAACTGCAGGCTGCAATCAGTATCGCCGCTATGCGGTGTGCGTTTTGGCGTAAAGACCGGTGGAACTGAAGCATGGCGCTCTCCCGTTTAAAGTGGATGCGCGTATAAACGGGAGCAACCCCCGGACGGGGTTAAAAGCGCGAAAAAATTATCGGCTGACCTGGTTGCGTCCCCCGCGCTTGGCGCGATAGAGCGCCTTGTCGGCGGCCTTGATGACGTCTTCAGGCGTGGCGAGTTTGTCGTTGCTTGCAGCGACACCGATGCTGATGGTCACCGAGACCGATTGCGCCGCGCGTGATGCACCGCGCTGCCGGCGGCCTGTTTGGGCTTTTGCCGGGCGGTCGAGCGAGCGCAAGGCCAGCCGGTGGTGCTCGATGGCGCGGCGCACGGCTTCGAGATGCGGCAGCGCGTGTTCGATGTCGCGGCCTGCAAACAACACGGTAAATTCTTCGCCGCCATACCGGAAGGCATGACCGCCGCCGCCGACGCCGGCCATTTTTGCGGCGACCATTTTTAATACCTGGTCGCCGACGTCGTGGCCGTAGCTGTCGTTGAATTTCTTGAAGTGATCGACGTCGAGCATGGCGATCACATATTGCCTGCCCAGCCCCATCATGCGCTCGTTCAGATCGCGCCGGCTCGGCAGTCCGGTCAACTCGTCGCGAAACGCCATGCGGAAAGTGTCTTGCAACAATGCGATGATGAAAAGCAGTCCGCCGGCGGCGACGAAAGCGGCAAATGCGTTCGGCACGGCTGTTCGATGCAAAGCGAGTGCGACAGCCGCCGCCGCGCCGGCAAAGGCAAGATCGAGCGGGCTCCGGCGCACCATCCAGCAGCCGAGGCAGATCGCAATGGCAAGCACGGATGCGACCAGCGCAGTGTGCGGGAGCGGCGTCGCGAACAGCGCGGGATCGAACAGCGGCGCGTGGAGTTGCGCCAGCAGCGGGTTGCCGGCGCCGTAGGCAAGCCAGGCGGCGAGTGCGGCTTCGAGCGCGAGCACGCCGATGCGGCGCAGGCCGTGCATGTTGAAGGTGCCGCGCTCGCGCATGGCGCACAACAACGCCAGATTCAGCGGCACGCACAGGCCCAGCATGAGATAGACCGCGCGCGCCGGCGCGTTGTCGGTGCCGTTGGCGAGCAGCCAGCCATGCGCTGCCAACGCGGCTGCCAGCGTGAGCAGTGCAAACACGATGCGTCCGCGGCGAAACGACAGTGCGATGACCGCGGCCAGCGCGAGCAGGCCCCACGCGCCGTAGAGGCGCAGCCCGGCCAGCGAAAGTGGCCACGCGGCAATCGACGGAATCAACAGCCATGCGCCGGCCAGCACCGCGCACGGCAGGGCGAGATTCAACAGAATGCGGGAAGGGTTCATGGACGGTCGGCGTTCATACGTTGCGGCGGCCGACCGTGCGGCGCGCGCATTTGAAATGCGGCGTGTTAAGAGTGTAAACGATGATAGCACGCGCAAAATCCGCGTCCATCCGTTACTATCGCGGCATCATGCGCAAAAATTCCAGCACCACACCGCCCGCGCCGCCAGCGAAGGCGCCGCGTGCACAAGGCGGGCCGGTGCCGTCGCGCAATCCGAACCTCAATCAACAGACGCGCAAAGTGCTCGCCCAGCATTACCGTGCCAAGTACGGCGTCAAATAACGAACCACCATGCTCGCTTACCGACATCAATTCCACGCCGGCAATTTTGCCGACGTCTTCAAACATGCACTGCTCGCACAACTGGTGCTGGCCATGGCGCGCAAGGACAAGCCGTTTTTCTATCTCGACACCCACGCTGGCATCGGCCAGTACGACCTGCTGCACGAATGGGCGCAGAAAAACGCCGAACACAAGGACGGCGTGGTGCGGGTGTGGGCGCGCAGCGATGTGCCCGAGGAAATGCAGCCCTATTTCGACGCCTTGCGCACGGAAAATCCCGGCGGCACGCTGCGCTTTTATCCCGGCTCGCCGGCGATCGTGCGCCGCCTGATTCGTCCGATCGATCGCATGGTACTGACCGAACTCAATCCCAAGGATTGCGAAGCACTCGCGGCGTTGTACCTGCGCGATCGTCAGGTCACGGTCGAACTCGCCGACGGCTATGGCGGATTGAACGCGCATCTGCCGCCGAAAGAGCGGCGCGGCCTCATCTTCATCGATTCGTCGTTTGACCGCGCGCGCGAATTCAAGCGTCTCACCGACGCGCTGATCCTCGGCAACCGCAAATTCGCCACCGGCGTCTACGCCCTGTGGTATCCGCTGATGGATCCGGCCTCGATGCGTTCCTTCGAGCGCGGCATCGTCGCCACCGGCATCCGCAAAGTGCTGCAGGTCGAAATCAATGTCTTCGGCGAAGACTGGACGCTCGGCATGCGCGGTTGCGGCATGATCGTCGTCAATCCGCCGTTCGGTTTCGACACGGTGGCGCAGGCCATTACCGGCTGGCTGCAACCGCTGCTCGCCAACGGCGCGGTGCCGCCGTGGCAGGTGTGCTGGCTGGTACCGGAATAGCGCGCAATCTCACGCGCCGTCGTGATGTGAGAACATTACGGCTCACCCCGGACGGAATTCGCGCATGAACGAGAACCCCGATCGTACCACCGCGTCAGGCCACAAAATGCCGGTGCCCTGCGGCGCGCATCTGATTGCGCGCGCGCTCCAACGCCACGGCGTCGAACTGATGTTCGGTCAGAGCCTGCCTTCGGCGCTGTACCTTGTCACGCCGGAATTCGGCATCCGTCAGATCGCTTATCGCGAAGAGAACGCCGGTGCCGCCATGGCTGACGGTTACGCGCGCGCTTCGGGCAAGGTGGCTGTCGTCACTTCGCAAAACGGCCCGGCCGCCGCGCTGCTGGTGGCGGGGCTGGCCGAAGCCTTGAAGGCCTCGATTCCGATTGTGGCGCTGGTGCAGGATGTGCGCCGCACGCAGACCGACAAAAACGCGTTTCAGGATCTCGATCATCCCGAATTGTTTCGCGCCTGCAGCAAATGGCTGCGGCGCGTGCCGCAGCTGTCGCGCATCGACGATTACATCGACATGGCGTTCACCGCGGCGGCGAGCGGCCGGCCCGGCCCCGCAGTGCTGTTGCTACCGCAGGACATGCTGGTCGAATCCGCCGCCGGCGTTGAAACCTCCACGCGCAGCAGCAATTTCGGCCGTTATCCGCTCGATCGTACGCTGGCCGATCCGGAAAAAATTGCGCAGGCCGCTTTGCTGCTCGCCACCGCAAAAAATCCGCTGATCGTCGCCGGCGGCGGCGTGCACATCTCGGGCGCGCAGGCCGAACTCGCGCAATTGCAGGAGACTGCGGGCATCCCGGTGGCCACCACGGTGATGGGCAAGGGCGCGGTCGATGAGCGCCATCCGCTGTCGCTGGGCGTGATCGGTTATTTCATGGGGGCGGGCAGCCGCACGCAGCATCTGCGGCCGCTGATCGACAGTGCCGACGTTGTGTTGTTTGTGGGTGACCGCACCAACCAGAACGGCACCGATTCGTGGACGCTGTTTCCGAAAACCGCGCGCTACATTCACATCGACGTCGACAGCCAGGAAATCGGCCGCAACTACGAAGCGATGCGTCTGACTGGCGACGCGAAACTCACCCTCGCCACGCTGGCGCGCGCGTTTGCCGGCATCGATGCGGCGCAACGCCGTGCGGCGCGGCCCGGTGTCGAACAGATCATCGCCGCCGCGCATGAACGCGCTGCCGCGGACGCTGCACCGCGGCTCAATTCCGAGGCGGTGCCGATCCGCCCCGAGCGTTTGATGCGCGAACTCGACGCCGTGCTGACCGAAGACGCGCTGGTGGTTGCCGATGCGAGCTACGCGCCGATCTGGTGTGCGAACTATTTGGTGGCACGGCGCGCCGGCATGCGTTTTCTCGCCGGCCGCGGTCTCGCCGGTCTCGGCTGGGGCCTGCCCGCCGCACTCGGCGCCAAACTGGCCGCACCGAACAAAAATGTTTTCTGCGTCACCGGCGACGGCGGTTTCGCGCATGTGTGGGCCGAGCTGGAGAGTGCGAAGCGCCTCGGCATCGTCGTCACGGTGATCGTGCTCAACAATCAGATCCTCGGCTACCAGCAGCACGCCGAGGACGTGCTCTACGGCGCGCACACCGATGCCTGCGCGTTGTCGCCGGTCGATCATGCCGCCATCGCGCGCGCCTGTGGCTGCGCCGGGGTGCGCATCGAACAGCCGGGCGATTTCGCACCGGCGCTGCAGAACGCGATGACATCGAACGTCACCACCGTGCTCGACGTCATCATCGATCCAACGGCTTATCCGCCGCTTACGCTGTACGAGGGAAAACTTGATTATTAAATGTACCCTGCGCGTGCTCATTGCCGCGCTGGCAATCAGCGGTGTCGCGCAGGCGGCATCCCATGAATATCCGAGCAAGCCGGTGCGCCTGCTGGTGCCGTTTCCGCCGGGCGGCGGCGCCGACGCGATGGCGCGCATCATCACGCCGAAACTCACCGAGCGTATGGGCCAGACCTGGGTGGTCGACAATCGCGGTGGCGCCGGCGGCAACATGGCCACCGAAGTCGTCGCCACCGCGCAGCCCGACGGGTATTCGGTGCTGCTGGGATTCAACACCGCGCTCGCCGCCAACCCTTCGCTCTACAAACTGCCGTTCAACGTGCTGCGCGATCTGCAGCCGGTGACCAAACTCGCCGCCGGCCAGTATGTGCTGGTGCTGCATCCGTCGGTGCCGGCGCAGACGCTGAAAGACTTCATCGCGCTGGCCAAGGCGCAGCCGGGCAAGCTCAATTATTCCTCGGCCGGTATCGGCAGCCCGCTGCATCTCGCAGCGGAAATGTTCAAGTTCCGCACCGGGGTGAATCTGGTTCACGTGCCCTACAAAGGCGGCGGTCCGGCCGCAGCCGCAGGCCTTGCCGGCGAAGTGCAGGTCGTGTTCGGCAGCGTGGTGGCGACACTGCCGCAGGTCAAGGCGGGGCGCTTACGTGCGTTGGCCCTGACCGGCCCCAAGCGTTCAGCGGTGATGCCGGATATTCCGACGCTCGCCGAATCCGGTTTCCCCGGTTTCAATGTGACATCGTGGTATGCATTTCTGCTGCCGGCAAAAACGCCGCGCCCCGTCGTCATGCGCGTCTACGAGGAAGCGTTGCGCGCATTGAAACTCACCGATGTGCAGGAAGCTCTCGCGCGGCAGGGCCTCGAAATCGAAACCAGCGCCAGCCCCGAGGCTTTCGCGGCGGAACTGAAAGCCGAATCCGCGGCGTGGGCGCAGGTGATTCAGTCGGCGGGGATCAAGGCTGATTGATTTAGCAGGACGGAACACGCCGAGTGCCTTGTTAGCAGGTCCCTGCCCCCGTTCACGGGGGAAGGACAGGATGGGGGCGTTCCAGCGCCTGGAAGATCACAACAAGCACCGACTCGGCATTCAACAACACATCGTTGTCCCAGAAGCGCAGCACCCGAAAGCCGCGTTCGACGACTTCGGCATCCCGGTGCGCATCATAATCGCGTTGCGCCAGATGTTGCCCGCCATCGATTTCGATCATTACCTTCGCATCGACGCAGGCAAAATCGGCAATGTAATTGCCGATCGGCACTTGGCGTCGAAAGCGAAATCCCGCGAGTTGCCGGTCGCGCAGGTGGCGCCACAAGTGCCGTTCGGTGGCAGTGGCCGATTTTCTTAGCGAAATCGCGCGGCGTTGTGCGGTGAGGTGTCGCATCGGCAGGTTTTGGGCGGAGAAGGAAAGGGCCAGTCGCAGCGTATGGCGGTATCGTGCGCAGCGTCAAGGGAGCGGCCGCGTTAAAATTCTATCGATAGGGTGACTTACGTTGCGCCCCCATCCTGTCCTTCCCCCGCTTTGCGGGGGCAGGGACCTGCTAACAGGCCGCCACGGACGAATATGATCGAAAACATCTACTGGATCCTCGAACTCGACGTACACGCCGGCGGACTTGAATTGTTTCGCGCGCTGATGCTGGAAATGGTCGCCGCGGCGAACCGCGAACCAGGCACCCTGGACTACGAATGGAACATCCGCGCCGACGGCCGCGTCTGTCACATCTACGTGCGCTATCGCAATTGCGCCGCGGTGATGGACCACATGGCCGGCTGGGACATGAAATTTTCGCGGCGCTTCGCCGCGCTGGCGACCATCACGCGCATGTCGGTCTACGGCGCGCCCGATGCGCAGGTAAAAGCGGTGCTGGCGCCCTACGGCCCTGTCTATTACGAACAGTTCGGCGGCTTCAGCCGCTAGTCTGAATACCTAAGCGTTTGACGCCTGCGCGATGTGCTCGCGCAGCACATCAAGGTCTTTGCGCTCGCCGCGCACGCTGAAGTGCGCACCATCCGCATCGGCGCGCTCCTCGATCACCTGACACACGGCGAACAATTCGCCGCGCAACTGCTGCGCCGACCACGGCAGGAACAATTCGGCCTTGACCAGCCGCTTGCCGAAAAACGCGCGGATGGTCTTGCGCAGCTTGTCGACGTCAGCGCTGTCAACGGCGCTCAGCACGATGCATTTGGGGAATTGCGCGCGCAGGGCCTTCGCGTGTTCCTTCTGCGCCTTGGCATCGCCGACGCGGTCGATCTTGTTGAACACGCGCAGGCGCGGCACCTTGTCCGCCTCGATTTCTGCGAGCACCTTGTCGGTCACCTCGATCTGGCGTTCGAAGCCGGGATCGCTGGCGTCGATCACATGCAGCAGCAGTGCCGCCTCGGCGGCTTCTTCGAGCGTGGATTTGAACGAGGCGACGAGATCGTGCGGCAGGTTCTTGATGAAGCCCACGGTGTCGCTCACCAGCACGCGTGGCACGCCCTCGGGCAGCAGCGTGCGCACCGTGGTGTCTAGCGTCGCGAACAGTTTGTTGGCGACCAGCACTTCGCTACCCGTCAGCGCGCGCATCAGCGTCGACTTGCCGGCGTTGGTATAGCCGATCAGCGCCACGCGTGCGAGGCCCTCGCTTTGCTGGCGCCGCGCGCGCTGCGTCTGGCGTTCGAGATCGAAGGCGATGATTTCCTGCTTCAACTCGGCGATGCGGTCGCGGATCTTGGTGCGCTCCGCCTCGCCGGCGCCTTCACCGGCGCCGCGGCCGCCGACACCGCTGCGCTGCCGCCCCTGCGGGCCGGCGAGCTTGGCCGCCTCACGCAGGCGCGGCGCCAGATAACGCAGGCGCGCGATCTCGACCTGCGCGCGCGCCGCATTCGAGCGCGCGTGGCGGTGAAAGATTTCGAGGATCACCATGGTGCGGTCGAGCACGTCGCAACCGATTTCGTTTTCCAGGTTGCGTGCCTGCGACGGCGAAATTTCGTGATCGACCAGCACAAAGGCCGCGCGGCGCTGGTTGCTGCCCGCCAGCGCCTTGGCGGCTTCACGTGCTTCGGCGAGGCCGTGGCGCGCGATGCGCCGTTCCTCGTTTTTCTCGGCGCGCGTGGTGGCGACGGCGGCCTCGGGGGCTTCGTCGGCATCGGGTTCGACTTCTGCCTCGCCCTGCACAAAGCGCTTAAGCTCTTCGCGCTTGCCGGTGCCGAAATAGGCGGTCGCATCGAAGCTACCGCGTTTCTGCGTGAAGGTGGCCACCACCTCGTAGCCCAGCGTCTTCGCCAGTTCGCGCAACTCGTCGAGCGATGATTCGAGTTCGGCGTCGCTGACATTCGGCAGTTGCACGGCGGCGACGACGGCGCGCGGCCGCGGGTTTTTCACTTCATTGGACATGCGGGACAGGCTTTTTGTGAGGGCGGGGGCGAATAGTACAGCCAAAAGCGGGAAAGTAGGTTGGGCTGACGCAGGAAGCCCAACGCCAAACCCGTCATCGCACCCGGTCAGCGGCCCGGGTCATTAGCCTATTCTGCAATGAAGGGAATATTTCAATGTGATGGTGATTGTTGGGCTTCCTGCGTCAGCCCAACCTACCTGCCTTTTTTCACCGCTTTTGACTTGCTCGCACTGTTGACGGCAATTGCCTCGCGTATGAGTGTTTTGAAGGCGGCTTTGTCCACGGTTTCACCGGCGTGAATGTCGAGCGCGCGGCGCAGGTTGCCGTCTAGGCTTGAATTGAAGAGACGGGCCGGGTCTTTCAGCGACGCGCCTTTGGCGAAGGTCAGTTTCACCTTGTCCTTGTACGTTTCACCGGTGCAAATGATGCCGTTGCACGACCACACCGGGCCGCCCCATTTCCATTCTTCGACAATCGCCGGGTTGGCAGCCGTGATGAGCTTGCGCATCGTGGCGAGGGTTTTGCCGCGCCAGTCGCCGAGTTCGGCGATTCGGTTTGAGATGAGTTCCGCGGCTGGTTGGTCTTGGCTTGCGTCTGATTTTTTCATGTGTTGTTCCAGGAGCTTTCAGATTCGCAGTGTCGAGCTATTTGCCGGGTTCTGGAATGACGATGACCGAATCATCGCGGTTGCCCCATTCGCCCCAGGCCCCGACATAGTTTTTGACATGCGGATAGCCCAGCGACTTCAGCGCGATCAGCGTGCT
>JANXSE010000090.1 GCA_025356695.1 Betaproteobacteria bacterium | reverse complement strand
ACGACGACACCTACCGCGACATGCTGTGGTCGATCGGCCGCGTGCGCTCGGCCGGCGATCTGGATTTCGCCGGGCGGCGCCGCGTGCTTGAACACCTGCGTTCATGCGGTTTTAAAAGCACCGTTAAACGCGCCACGCCGGCCCGCAGCTGGGAATGGGTGAACAACGCGGCCGAAGAGAAAAAGCCGATGCTGCGAAAGATCGCCGTGCTGCTGCGCGACGCCGGCCGCGGCAAGGAATACGTCGACGGCATGGCAAAAAAAATGTGCCACGTGGAACAAATCGGATTTTGTACGCCGAAACAGTTACATGACATCGTCAGCGCGCTGGTGCGTGACCAGCAGCGCCGCGCGGAGCGCGCGTAATGGCCTGCAGCCACGTGCGCATCGGCGACGGCATGACCGCGATTGTTTGCGGCGGCCGACGTGTGCCGACGTGCAAGTCGAAACGTGGTGACGGCTCGACGTGCGGCGCAGCCGGCGAATTTCAATGCGACTGGAAAATCACCAAGACACGGACCTGCGACCGCTATATCTGCAAGGCCCACGCGAAACAGGTCGACACGAACAAGCATCTCTGCCCCGACCACCAGCTCGCCTATGATTTGTGGATATCAAGGACGGCCACGCGATGAACCAGCCCGCCATCCAATACCCTGAAACCCTCGAGCAGTTGCGCGCGATCGTCGCCGCGGCGCTCGACGGCGCCGGCGCCGACGCGGCGCTGACGGCGCGCGTCTCTGAAGACGTGGTGCAGCGCGTGCGCAAGGAATGGGGCGGCGGCAGCATCTACATTCCGCGCGGTACGTCGATGGACGTCGAAGCGATGCGTCGTATAATCGCGGCGCGCTGGGACGGCACCAACACACGCGATCTCTCGCACGAATTGGGAATCACGGAACGCCGCCTGCGCCAGCTCGCGGCCGAAGCGCAGAATCTGACGCTCGGTTTCTGAAATTTTTCACAATACTCCGCGCGCGGCGATGCCTAGCATCGCGGCATGGACTTCACCACCGCATTCGAACTTGTCCTCGGGCATGAGGGCAACTACGTCAACGACCCGCAGGATCCGGGCGGCGAGACGAAGTTCGGCATCAGCAAACGCAGCTACCCCAATCTCGACATCAAGAACCTGACGCTCGATCAGGCGCGCGAGATCTACCTCGCTGACTTCTGGAACTTCATGCGCATCGGCGATCTGCCCGACGCGCTGCGTTATTTCGCGTTCGACGTGGCCGTCAATTGCGGTGCGCCGTGGGCGGCGCGCTCGCTGCAGCGCGCGGCTGGCGCATTGCCTGACGGCAAGATCGGCCCGCGCACGCTTGCAGAGGTCAAGGCGCGCGGCCCGTATCCGATCCTGCGGCTGATGTTCGTCGACCGCGCGCTGCGTTTCGCGCATAGCCCGATTCTCGACCACGAAGGCGAAGGCTGGTTCGCGCGCCTGTTCGACGTCACCAAACTTGCAGTCGTCACCGCAGATCCGCGTCTCGGCGGGCCTGCCCCTCAATAACCAAGGAGCGTTCATGGACGGTCAATCGAAATCCATTTTTACCAGCGTCACGTTTTGGGGCATTGCTCTCGGCCTGATCGGGCAGATCGCGTCGCGCTACGGCTTTCAGGTCGATGCGGCGGGCGCCGCGAACGATGTCGTCAGCCTGATCGGCGCCGGTGTTGCGCTCTACGGCCGCATCCGCGCCACGCAGCCGGTGCACATCATCGCGCCGGCCGCCGGCGACGGCAGCGCACAAGGCGGCTTTGCCCGCGTCGGCCTGCTGGCAGTGATCGCGCTGGCCTTCGCGCTCGCCGCATGCGCGATTACGCCGCAAACGCCGGCACAGGCCGTCTATCAGATCGAGGCCGACTACGCGGCCGCGCTCACTGTCGCCGTCAAAT
Organism: Betaproteobacteria bacterium; assembly: GCA_025356695.1. The sequence continues at coordinate 7,702 of JANXSE010000090.1, read as the reverse complement.
ACAAACAGCTACCGGCCTGCGGCCAGCCGGCATCGCCGCTGCTGTGCGCAAACCCGCCGGTGATTGCCACGCTGCAGAAAGCCGACGACGTTGCCTATGCCGCGTTGAGCGAAGCGCAGACGCTGATCCGCACGCCGGGCATTGGCGCCGACAAGGTGCAGACCGCGATTGCGACCGCCGTCTCGGCATTGAAGGTACTGACGGCCGTCACGTCGTCGCTCGGCGTCAAGTAAACGCACAACCACCAGGAGACAGCCATGCCCCAAGCCGTGATGTTTGCAATGCAGCTGCTGTCGCAGTTGCCGGAATTGATTAAAGGCGGTCAGGACGTCGTCGGCCTTGTTGAAGACGCCAACGCCGCGCTCGCCAAGATGGAAGCCGAGAAACGCGACCCGTCGCAGGAAGAATGGGACGCGCTCAATGCCAAGCTCGATGAACTGCGGAAGCAATTGCACGCGGCCTAACGCGCCCGATCGCCACCGCACGCGCTGCATACCGAACGGATGCAGCGCGAAGCACGTAAAGCAGCGCCCGATTTTTAAGGAGACCACGCCATGAAATTTTTGAAACGCATCAACGCCGCCGTCATCGCTCTTGCGCTGGTTGCGGGCCTCGCCGTTGTCAGCGCGCCGCCGGCCGCCGCGGGCTCGTTCACCGACTATCTCGAAAACAAGCTGGTCGACCATCTGTTCCGCGGCACCGCTTACACAGCGCCGGCCACACTCTACGTCGCGCTGCACACCGCGGCGTGTTCCGATTCATCGACCGGCACCGAAGTCACCGGCGGCAGTTATGCGCGCGTGGCGGTCACATCGAACGGCACCAATTGGGCCAACACGCAAGTGTCGGGCACCGGTGTGTCGAGCGGCACCAGCGGCACGACCTCGAACTCGGCCGCAATCACCTTCCCGGCGCCGACCGCGAATTGGGGAACCATCACTTACTTCAGCATCTTCGACGCATCCACCGCCGGCAACCAGATCGTGTGCCAGGCGTTGACCACATCGAAGACCGTCAACAACGGCGACGCCGCACCGAGTTTTGCGGGCGGCGCACTCACTGTTCAGGTCGACAACTAATTCGGCGTCCTTTAACGGAGATTTAAATGGCTATTCAATCCCTCTCGCAACGAACGACCGCAACGGCAGCCGCTTCCGCTTCATGGGAAATTCGCTCGACGGCCGCCAACAAACCGAAGGTCATGGAAGTGGGCTTGTCGCAGAACGCTGCCACGGCCGGCGTGTATGGCCTCGGCCGACCGGCGGCGATCGGCGTTACGCCGACCAGCCCGCAGACCTTCCTCGACGAACAGGACGGCAACGCGCCGAGCGCGAACACGACCTGCGCGGTTGCCTGGACGACCGGCCCGACCGTGCCCGCGAACTTTTTTCGCCGCGTCTCGTGCCCGGCGACGATCGGCGCCGGCATCATCTGGACGTTCCCGCGCGGCTTGGGCATACCGATCAACGGCTCGATCGTGATCTGGATCATCGCCACCGCGCCAGTGTGCGACGCATGGGCAGTCGTCGACGAATGACAACAGACGCGCTCCCGGACGGCGCAGCGCCGGCCCGGCTCACCATCACGTTGCACCCGAACGGCGCGATGTCGATCGAAGGGCCGATACACGACAAAAAGTTCTGCCTCGCGATGCTCGATAACGCGAAAGACGCTGTGCGCAATCACGGCCGGCCGAACCAGGGCATTGTCGTGCCCTCGCGCGACGTTGCCGTGCCAGCCGCGAACGGGCAGCCTGCGTGAGCACATTTCTGCTCACGCAGGAATCCGTTCGTTCCGGCGTTCTGCACGCCAAGGACGACCGCTTTTGCCTGGACCCCGACAAGTGGAACGTCTGGGACCGCAACGCGCAGCTGCGGCCGTGGGAAGACGGGATGCTCTGGCCGCGGAGTAATTTCATGTGCGGCGACATATCCGCGGCACCGCTCGCGCTGTTCGGCATGGATCCGTCGCAACAGAACCGCTGGGGCGTCGGGCCGGACGAAGGCGGCGGCCAGCAGCAGTTGAAGATTCGCGGCACGACGCGCGACAGCGGCGGCAATCCGCTCGGCAATTGCGTCGTCCAGGGCTTCGTGACATCAACTGAAGCATTCGTCGGTCAAGTTACTTCAGACACCGGCGGTTATTACGAATTGCCCACGCCGTTCGTGGCGAAGGCGCATTACCTCGTCGCCTACAAACCGGGCGGCCCCGACGTCGCCGGCACGACCGTCAACACGCTGGTGCCGTCATAGGAGGCGCGATGTTCCAGTACAAAGTCGTCAACGTCGAAACGGATCAACTTGAAACGACCCTCAACGCGCTCGCAGCCGATGGCTGGGAGTTCGTTGGCATCACCGCCTTCGGCGGCGACCCGCATTTTGTTGTGATTCTCAAAAAGCCGACTTAACAGATTATGGTCTCGCAATACGACGTCACCCTCTACGCCGGCGCTGGATCGCCGAACGACGTCATGCTTAATACGCTGCCGACAATAGCGGCCGCTGTCGCCGATATCTATTTATCGGCAGGCGCTGCGTCGCCTTTCGATATTGCGCTTGGTGTGCCGGGCCAATCGGCCGGCGCCGCACTCGCCGGCCGCGCGGCGGCGATCGCTACCGCATCGGCGCAACTGACAACCGCAATTCAGCTCGCTGGCGGCGCGCAATCGATTGCGACGGCTTCCGGCAATCTCACCACCGCGATTCAGCTGGCTGCGAATGCGATCGCAACGGCGGCGGCGAGCGGCGACTTGACGACCGGCACCGGCGGCTTTGCCGGCAACGCGGCTGCAGTCGCAACGGCATCGGGCAACTTGTCGACGGCGATTCAGCTCGCCGCGAACGCGATCGCGACAGCGACGGCGAGCGGCGCACTCAGTACCGGCATTTCACTGGCCGGCAATGCGGCCGCGATCGCGACGGCGGCCGGCAGTCTCACGACGCAAATCAATCTTGCCGGCAACGCCGGCGCGCAAGCGCAGGCCGGCGGCGCGTTGTCGACCGGCATTGTCCTGGGCGGCGCCGCGAATGCGATCGCAACGGCGGCCGGCAGCCTGACGGCGCAAATCAAACTCGCCGGTGCGGCGGCAGCGACGGCGAACGCAATCGGCGCGCTGAATTCCGGCGCGGCATTGGCGGGCAACGCGCAGGCCGTCGCCAGCGCGAGCGGCGATCTGACCACTGCGGTGAAACTCGCGGGCACCGTTTCAGCACTGGCATCCGGCAGCGGTTCACTTAGCACCGGCATTGCACTCGCCGCGGCCGCGGCGGCGATCGTGGCCGCCACCGGTGCATTGTCGACCGCGATTCAACTGGCGGGCAACGCGCAAGCGGCGGCGAGCGGCTCGGGCGTGTTGACCTCGGCGGCGATTGCGGCAACGCGCGGCGCGGTGCGCGTGACCGAGCAGCTGTTGAACAGGGCCACGTTGCGCGATGCGGGCGTCAACGCGATTGCTTCATTAACTTTGAGCGTCAACGCGGCCGCATTGCACGACGCGGGTGCGAATGCGATCGCGCTGACGGCATCGAGCGTCAACGCAATCGCGGCCAGTGACAGGGTGTTGCAATGAGCACGCAGAATCATTATCCGATCGGCGACCTGGTGCGGTGCTCAGGCGCGTTCACCAACGCGGCCGGCGCGGCGGCGGACCCGAGCGTTGTGCGCTTCAAGTTCAAGCGGCCGGACACCGGCGTCATCGTGACTTATGTTTACGGCACCGACAGTCAGCTGGTGAAAGACTCGGTCGGCAATTATCACGTTGACGTTTCCGGTGACGCCGCCGGCGAATGGCCGTATCGCTTTGAAGCAACCGGTACCGGGCAAGCCGCCCAGGATGGCAGCTTTTTCATCGACGCAACGCGGGTGGTGTGATGGATATTTGCGATCGCGCACAGCAAATCGAAGAAGCGCAGCGCGACGATGCGCTGCGTCAACAGCGCCGCGCCGGCGCGCACTTGTCGCTGGTGTCGGCGTTGTTCTGCCAGAACTCATATTGCGGGGAAGAAATACCGGAGGCGCGGCGTGAAGCGATTCCAGGCGTGCAGCTCTGCATCGATTGCCAAAAATTAAAAGAACGGGGGAAGTTGAGATGACGCTCGAATTATTTCTTGCCATTGCGGGTTTCGTGGCCGTGATAGTCGGCGGCGCGTGGATCCTGCTGAGCGTCAGCGCGCGGCAGTTCGACCGGCGGCTTGAGGAAAAATTCGCGGGGATGGAAACGGCGCGGCAGGCGTCGTCGGCGCAGTGGCAGGAAAACTTCGACATGTTGCTGCGCGACCGCGAAGAAGAAAAAAAAGAATGGCGTCGCGTTGAGCGCGACTTAAACGATCTGCGCATCGAACTGCCGAAAGAATACGTGCGGCGCGAAGACCACATCCGCTTCGAGACGGTGATCAACGCCAAACTTGATTCGGTAGCCGCGAAACTGGACCTGCAAAACGAACGAGTGAAAAGGACCTGAACATGGACATGGAAAAAGCACGGCGCGAAGCGATCCGCTGGAGCATCATAGTTGCGTTGAACGCAGGCCGGCCCGAGCCGACTGCAGAAACGCTGGTGCTGTCGGCAATTCAGTCGATACCGATCGAATGCACCGCACGCGAGCTGCGCCGCGAACTGGAGTATCTCGCTGAGCGCGACCTCGTCGAAGTGAAACGTCTGGAGGGCGCGCCGTGGATCGCGCACCTGACGCGCCACGGCATTGACGTCGCCGAGTACACCGTTGAGTGCGATCCCGGTATCGCGCGCACTAAAAAATATTGGGGTTGAGCAATGCCCGCCCGCGGAAAAATCGCCGCGCTGCCCGCCGCAGTCAAGCAGTGGCTCGATCGCGCGCTCGTTGAAAACAGCTTCGGCCGGTACGAGCAGCTCGCGGTCGAGCTGAAGAAGCGCGGCTTCTCGATCGGCAAATCGGCCGTGCATAACTACGGCCAGAACCTTGAGCGCAAGCTGTCGGCGATCAAGGCCAGCACCGAAGCGGCCGCCGCGATCGCCGCGGCCGCGCCGGATGACGAAGATAAGCGCTCGGGCGCGGTCATCAGCATGATTCAGACGGACATCTTTGGGGTGCTCGTGACTTTGCAGGAACTCGAAAAAAACGACGATCCGATGGCTCGCGCCAAGTTGCTCTCTACGTTGGCAAAAAACGTCGCTACTCTAACGCGCGCGTCGATCACGCAGAAGCAGCACTCGATCGCGATCCGCGCGAAGGTTGACGCCGCGCTCGCCAAGGTAGACAAGATCGGCAAGAAAGGCGGCCTGTCGAAAACGGCGGCCGATGAGATCCGCAAGCAGATTCTGGGCATCGCGGCATGAGCGACGCGACGCGCATCGATATCGGCGGCGGCCATGAGATTGCGTTCGTCTCCTATCAAGGAGACGAGCGCGCCGGCATTGATGACTTCCACCGCAAACCCGATGGAACGCCGTGCCAGGGATTCGTCACGATCAAGGGCGGCGCGTGGGATCGCTCATTTACGCACGTGCCAATTCCGTCGTGGGAACTCGTGAGCTGGGATCCGCTGACGTTGTCGCCGAGTCTGCTATGCCGCAGCTGCGGCGACCACGGCTTCATTCGTGATGGCAAGTGGGTGAAGGCATGAGCGCCGTCGAATGTTTCTGGCTCGAAGAAACGGAGTGGGCGCAGGTGTGGCTGCGGCGTTATGTTTTCAGCGACCAGGACAAGTGTGCCGCGTCCGGCTACGGCTATCACAACGCGGCCGAGCGCATCGACGACCATCTGGTCCGGTACGACGGCGTCTGCGATTACAACCCGAAGCATTGTTATCTGGCGGCGATCGACCACCCGCGCACCGATCGCCGCTGGCCGGAAACCTGCGCTTGCGGTTATCGCTTTGCCGAGGCCGACGAGTGGCAAGTCATGCAGCGGCCGCTGTATCGCCGCGGCGACGGCCAGCGCTTCACGCTCGACCAGGCGCCGGCCGGCGCGATGTGGGACGCCTGGTGGATGAGCGACAGCTATCGCGATGCGGATGGCATTTCGCTGACGGTGCGCCTGCCCGGCGGTTTCGACTGGCCGGTCGACGGGCCGAGCTGGAGCAACGGCAAGATCCAGAATCAGGCCGGCTGGGCGCGCAGCGGCGCGGCGCCGCGCGTGACTGCCCGGCCGTCGATCCTGGTGCCCGACCTGCCGAACCGGCCCGGCTACCACGGCTGGCTCAACGACGGGGTGTTGGTGCCGTGCTGAATCGTCAAAAAACCGGATTTCCGCGGCACCGGCCGGACGCATTTAAACGCGCTATGGCGAATTCCGGGGTGCCAACGCCCGCGGACGCGCGCTGACCCCTTTTAAGCCCCTGTTAAAAACCGTCTTAACAGCACTCCCGACCCGCTTCGAGACCCCCAAAATGCCGAAATCGACCGCCGCCACCAAAAAAGCCGCCAAAACCGGCCGGCCGGCGCTCGCCAAACCAGCCGCGATCGCGGCGCCCAAGGCAGCCGCCGTTGTCGTGCGCGAAGTGATTGCCGCCAAAGCCAGCCCGGCGACGTTGCTGTCCTATCAGCAGGAATGGGTTGCGGATAAGTCGCGGGTCAAATGGTGGGAGAAGTCGCGCCGGATCGGCGCTTCATGGTGCGACGCCGCCGAAAAGGTGCTCGGCGCGTCGACGTCGGCTGACGACGGCGGTACCGACGGAATGTATATCGGTTACAGCGAGGACATGGCGCGCGAATACGTCGACGACTGCGCGATGTGGGCACGCGCGTTCGACAAAGCCGCGGGCGCCATGCAGGAGTCGATGTTTCACGACACCAGTGATTCCGGCGAGATCCGCCAGATCAAGGCATTCCGCATCGACTTCGCGTCGGGCTTCAAGATCCTTGCGCTGTCGAGCCGGCCGCGCTCGCTGCGCGGCAAGCAGGGCAATGTCACCATCGACGAGGCGGCGTTTCATGACGATCTGCCGGGCCTGATCAAGGCCGCGATGGCGATGCTGATCTGGGGCGGCACGGTCAGCGTACTCTCGTCGCACAACGGCGAGGACAATTCGTTCAATCAGTTCATCAAGGAAATCCGCGCCGGCAAGCTGCCGTACTCAATCCACCGCACGACGTTTGCTGATGCGCTCGACGCTGGCTTATTCGAGCGTGTGAAGCTGATCCTGGGCGACCGCTTGGAACAAAAAACGCGGCCCGAGTGGGCGGCTGCGATCCGCGCCCAGTACGGCGAAGGCGCAGCGGAAGAACTCGATTGCGTTCCGAGCATGGGCGGGGGCACATATTTTCCGCGCACGCTGGTCGAACGCGCACAGAAGCCCGGCCTGCAGGTGTTGCGCTATGCGAAGCCGCCGGAATGGATGCTCTACGACAAACGCCTGGAAGAAGCGCAGCGCTGGATCGACGACGTGCTGCTGCCGGCAATCAACAACATGTCGCGCGCACGTTCCGTTGTCGGCCGCGACTTCGGCCGCAGCGGCGACTTGTCGATCGAATCGGTGTTGCAGGAGATCTCGCCGCGCAAGTGGGAAGCCACGCTTACGATCGAGCTGCGGCGCATTCCGTTCGACGTGCAGGAGCTGATCAACTTTGCACTCCTCGACAACCTGCCGCTGTTTCACCACGCCAAGTATGACGCGCGCGGCAACGGCCAGCAGCTCGCCGAGGCAGCGCTGCAGCGTTACGGCATTGCGCGCATCGAATGCGTGATGGCGTCGCCGACGTGGTACGCGGCGAACTTCCCGCCCTA
>JANXSE010000172.1 GCA_025356695.1 Betaproteobacteria bacterium | reverse complement strand
AAGTTGCGCGAGAACTCGAAACTCGACACCCAGCGGTGCGCGTCTTCGACGCGTTCGAAGTCGGCGGGCAGCGCTACGTCTTCGACTTTGGCGCCGGCGCGCGCGAGCCGTACGGCAGCGTCTTCGATCAGCGACTGCGTGTGCGGTTCGAGCTGCGACCACAGGTGCGTGCGGCAGAAACCGACGCGCAGGGGTGCGGCCGGTTCGGCGATTGCCACCGGCGCGCTGCCGGTCAGCACCTCGCGATAGAGCGCGATGTCTTCAATCGAGCGCGCGAACAGGCCCAGCGTATCGAGCGAGCCGGCGGCCTCCTTGACGCCGACGCAGCGCAGATCGCCGTGCGTCGGGCGGTAACCGAAGGTGCCGCAGAACGACGCCGGCCGTATGGTCGAGGCGGTGGTCTGCGTGCCGATGGCGAGCGGCACCATGTGGTCGCCGACCGCGGCGGCCGAACCGCTGGATGAACCGCCGGGCGTGCGCGTGAAGTCGAAGGGATTGTGTGTCTTGCCCGGATGACGGTTGGCAAATTCAGTGGTGACGGTTTTTCCGAGCAGGATGGCGCCGGCCTTGCGTGACAACGCGACGCACGCGGCGTCGCTTTTCGGTTGGTGGTCTTTATAGATCGGCGAACCCATCTGTGTCGGCATGTCGCAGGTGTCGATGATGTCCTTGATGCCGAAGGGCACGCCGGCCAGCGGTCCGCTGACACCCGCGGCATCGAGCGCGCGCGCCTGCGCGATGACCTGGTCCGGATTCAGATACTCCCATGCCATCACCTGCGCTTCGCGTTCGGCGATGCGTTCGAGACAGGCGCGCACTACGGTTTCGCAGGTTACGGTGCGCGCGTTGACCGCGGCGGCGATTTCACTCGCGGTCCAGTCCTGAAGTGGTGCGCCGGATTGCGCGGATGCACCGGTGTTGTGCGCAGTTTTTGTCATGCTGATCGTCCATTTTGAATTATCGGCAGTGTATCATCGCTAAGCAATATTTCCCTATGGAGCAGCCATGCGCATTGCAGTTAAAACCGTACTCGCGTTTTGTTCTGCGTTGTCTGTTGCTGCGGCGCATGCGCAATCTCCGAAAGACTATCCGAAGCGGCCGATCCGCATCATCCTGACCGTGTCGCCGGGCGGCGGCTCCGACATCACCGCGCGCTCGATCGGGCAAAAGCTCACCGACGCCTGGGGCCAGCAGGTGATCATCGACAACCGTCCCGGCGGCAATGGCATCGTCGGCATGGGGATCGGCGCCAACGCCACTCCCGACGGCTACACGCTGGTGCACGGTACCATCGGTCCGGTCGCGGTGACGCCAAGCCTGTATTCCAAACTGCCGTACGATTCGGTCAACAGTTTAGAGCCGGTGGCGCGCGGCGTGTCGGCGCTCAACGTGCTGGTGGTGCACCCAGCGTTGCCCGTGCATTCGGTAAAGGAACTGGTCGCCTATGCCAAAGCGAATCCGGGCAAACTCAATTTCGGTTCGTCGGGTGTCGGCGCCGCCGATCATCTGGCGGGCGAACTCTTCAACACGCTGGCCGGCGTGAAGATGTCGCACGTGCCGTACAAAGGCGGCGCGCCGGCGATGATTGATCTGGTCGGCGGCAATCTGCAATTGATTTTCGCCACCATGTCGACTGCACTGACGCAGATCAAGGCCAACCGCATCCGCGCGCTGGCGGTGACGTCGTCGAAGCGTATCGATCACTTCGCGGATTTGCCGACGGTTGCCGAGGCCGGTGTTCCCGGATTCGCTGTCGACAATTGGTACGGCATGCTGGCGCCGCGCGGCACGCCGAAAGAAATCGTCAGCCGCCTGCATGCCGAGATCAATCGCGCGCTTGGCATGAACGACGTCAAGGAAAGGCTCGCCGAGCTCGGCATTTTTCCGTTCACCGCGCCGACACCCGATGCGTTCGGCGATTACATCAAGTCTGAAATCGCCAAATACGGGCAGGTCGTCAAAGCGGCGGGCGTGCGTCTGGACTGAGCATTACCAGTGTCCTGAGCCTGAAATTCGCAGCACAATCGCAGCCTGAAAAATGAGCGTATCGAATTTTGTTGTGTGCGCCGCGAGGCGCGACAGGGTTGGACACCCGGCGAGGAGTGCGACAAAGCCGCAGCAAGCACACAATAAAATTCGGCAAGTAATTCCAGACTCAGGACACTAAGGCTGCATCAGGCGCGCGAAGCGTTCGAGGTCGGCGTTTTCGATGTCCGAGACCGCGGCGTAACGCAGCCCGCCCGTGGCCCAGGTCACCAGGCCGAAGCCGCGCGCGGACTGCGCTGCGAGCGGCTCGGCCGTGTAATTGGCGGCGCGCCACGCGAACAGGCTGATGACGTGATTGCGCATGCGATAAACGATCGCCACGCCCTGGCGGTCGGCGACGTGGTCGAGACGCGCGCCAAGCAGTGTGTAGCCTTCCACCGACAAATCGCGCACCACCGGCGCAAAATCGATTTTGCCCTGCAGCCACGGTTTGACCACGTGCTGGTTGGTCGAGACGACAGTGATCAGCCGCTGCGGATCAGTTAGCGAGGCGACGTGGCTGGCGACGATGTGTTCGCGCAGTGTATCGTCGGCCGGCGGCCGCGCGATCCAGTAACCGGCCAGCATGCCGACCAGCAGCGCAACGCTGACCAGCGCATAAATCGCTGGGCGGCGTTCCCGCTGCCCGGCGTTGCGCGGTTGCGGGGCTGTCAGGCTTAACCGGGCGAGGACTTCTTCGCGCAGGCCGCGCGGGCTTTCGAAATAGGGCATCTCCGCGCGCAGCCGGCTGCGCAGCGCGTCGCGTTCGCCCTTGAGCGCGCGACATTCCGGACAGCCGTCCAGATGGCCATCGATTTCGGCAGACGTTTCGGCATCGAGTTCGCCGTCGATCCACGCGTCAAGCACCTGCCGCAGGCGCGTACAGTTCACGATTGCCTCCTTACGTTTTCCATCTGCAGTTTCTGTTGCAACAGATCGCGGCCGCGCGAGAGGCGCGACATCACCGTGCCGATCGGCACATCGATGATGGCGCTAATTTCCCGGTACGACATTTCTTCAAGTTCGCGCAGCACGATTACCTCGCGAAAATCCGGCGGTAGTGCCGCGATGCAGGCGTGGACGCGGTTCGCATCAACGACACGCGCCAGCGCGGCGTCGGGCTGGTCGCGCGCCGCGGCGGGTGTCGCATGCAGTTCTTCGTCATAGGTTTCATGGCGCCCGTGTTTTTGCTGGTCGCGCAGCCAGTCCATGCAGGTGTTGCGCACCACTGCCATGAACCACGCTTTTGCGCTGGGCCCGTTCTGGCTGTCGAAGAAGCGAAAGGCGCGCAGCGCGGCGTCCTGCACCGCATCGGCAGCCGCATCGTCGTTCTGCGTCAGCCAGCGCGCGAGGTTGTAGGCGGCATCCAGATGCGCCAGCACCGACGCCTCGAAGCGCGCGCGTGTATCCGTAGATGACGCCCCGTTGCTCAAATCAACGCTCCCTTGCACCCGATGCGGCTCTTGAAATACATAGACGCTGCGAGGCGGCAGTTTATTCCCGTTCTTCCTGCCGGCGCAGATGTTTGGAATAAAGCGCGGCGATGGCCAGTCTGGTTGGTAAGTGCGCGGCGGCGCGCGGGTTGCCGATTTTCAATTCAAACGGGGGACGACATGGCAAAGCAACAGTACAGCAGACGGGATTTCATGCGCCTGGCGGGCGTGGGCGGCGTCGTATTTGCATCGGGCCTGCCGGGTTGCGCTTCACTGGCGGGCGGGAATGACGATTTCTTCTTTGTGCAATTGTCGGACACCCACTGGGGTTTCGAAGGCCCGCCCAATCCGGACGCGAAAGTGACGCTGAAAAAAGCGGTCGCCGCAGTCAACGCGCTGGAACGCCAGCCGGATTTCATCATGTTCACCGGCGATCTCACGCATACCACCGACGATCCCGCGGAGCGGCGCAAACGGCTCGGCGAGTTCAAACAGATCGTCAGCGAGCTGAAAGTAAAAACCGTGCGTTTCATGCCGGGCGAACACGATGCCTCTCTCGACAACGGCGCCGCCTACAGGGAATTTTTCGGCGCTACCAATTACAGCTTCGATCACAACGGCGTGCACTTCATCGTCGTCGATAATGTGTCGGACCCGACTTCGAGCATTGGCGAAGCCGGGCTGGCGCTGCTCGCCGCCGATCTGAAAAAGCAGCCGGCCGATGCGCCCATTGTGGTGTTTACGCACCGTCCGTTGTTCGATCTGTATCCGCAATGGGACTGGGCGACGCGCGACGGCGCCAAAGCGATTGAGTTGCTGATGCCGTACAAAAACCTGACGGTGTTCTACGGTCATATTCATCAGGAACATCATCACATGACCGGCCACATCGCGCACCATGCGGCGAAGTCGCTGATCTTTCCGCTGCCTGTTGCCGGCAGCGTGCCCAAGCGCGTGCCGCTGGCGTGGAACGCGACGGATCCGAATTACGCCGGCCTGGGTTTCCGCGGCATCAACGTGGCGGCCAAAACGGGACAGGCCGCGATCAACGAGTTTCCGGTCGTGAAAAAGGCGTAACGCGATGGTTGCAACGAAAAGAAAAACTCGCAGTGTCATCGCCGCGGCGTTCGCCGCCGTGGCGATGACGACCGCCTATGTGGTCGCGCAATCGGCCGAGTCCGGTGAACCTGTGATCAAAATCACGGCGAAAAAATTCGAATTTAAGCCGCACGATGTGACGCTGAAGAAAGGCGTACCGGTCATCCTCGAATTCACGACGGAAGATGTCTTCATGGGCTTCAATGCGCCGGACCTCGGCGCGCGCGCCGACATCGTGCCCGGCAAAACCACGCGTGTGCGCGTGGTACCGGCCAAGGTCGGCAAGGTCGAGTTTCTGTGCGACGTGTTCTGCGGCTCGGGACACGAGGAAATGAGCGGCATGATCACGGTGGTCGACTGAACGACCGTCTGCAGAACGCGAAAAATCAACGCGTCGACAATGCCAGTTCCAGCGCGACCGTCTTCGCTTCGGGATTGTTGAGCGGGTCGCCGGTGGTCAGCGCAACGCGCGCGACATCGATGCCGGCGGCTTTGAGCGCCTCGCCGATGACGCTGGCGCGTTTGCGTGCCAACTCGTTGAGCGCGTCGGCGGCGAGGGTTTGCGAGGCAACGAGCCGCCCGCCCAGCGTGCGGTAGAACTCGCCGGTGTCGGCAACATGCGGTTCGCCGCTGGCAAAGCGGCCAAGCCGTTCGAGCGAACTCATGGCCTGCTGCGCTTTGCCGCCGTCGGCGGCGTTTTCTTTCGCTTCGGCAGCGGCGCGCAGCTTGTCGAGTTCGTCCCTGGAAAAGCGTTCGGCAAACAGGTCGCGCACGGCGGCGCGCGTGCGCCGGTCGTCGATCGAGAGCGGCCCCGGCGGATCCTCGGCTTCGATGTCGAGTCCGGCGCGTTTGCCGAGTTCGAGCCGCAACGCGCCGCGTTTGAGCGCGCGTGCATCGAGTTCGACGTCGTAGCGCGCCGGCACCAGCAGTTTCAGTTCCGGACGTTTGCCCAGCGCCTGCACGATGCGCGAGAGTTTTTCGCGCTCGGGCGGCAGCAGGCGCGCCGAGCCCGGGTCGAAGTTGATATTGCTGAATTCCTCGTGGTTGACGCCGGAGAACAGCGCCGCCAGCAATTTGAACGGCGCGGCGAAAATGCCGGAGATCAGGTTGCCGATCGCCTTGCCGATGATGGCGCTGTAATCGAACTTCGGATCGTCGAGATTGCCCGACACCGGCAGCGCCAGATCGATCCTGCCGTCGCTGTCTTTCAACAGCGCGATGGCGAGTTCGAGCGGCAGATCGAGCGCGCCGGGTGTCGCGATTTTTTCGCCGAGCGTAAATTGTTCGAGCACGATCTTGTTGTCGCCCTCGATCAGATTGTTGCGCACGCTGTAATTCAGATCGAGCGACATGCGACCCGAGGCGATTTTGTAACCGGCAAAGCGCACCGCGTAGGGCGTCACCTTGGCGACGTCGAGGTTGCGGAATTCGAAGCGCGCCGTGCTGCGGTCGCGCGGCAGGAAGGGGTTGAGCGAGCCGGTGACGCGCGCGTAGCCGTATTCATCGACGCGGCCCTCGAGCGCCAGCTGGCTGCGCGTGCCGCGGTCGCTCGAAATGCCGTTGATGGTGCCGTTGAATTCGCGGATGCTGGTGGCAAAGCCGCCGCCGAGGCTGTCGTCGGAGAAATCGAGTGCGCCTTGTTTGATGTCGATGCGGCGGATTTGCACGGCGATGGCGCCGTCCTCACCATCGGCATCGCTCGTCGCGGGCGCAGGTGTTGTGGCGGCCGGTACTGCGGCAGCGTTGGCTGCCGCGGTGCTTGCATCGGCCGCCGCCGCGGGTTGTGGCGGCGGATTGTCGTTGCGCTTGAGCGCGCGCGAGAAGTTGCTGGTCTTGTCGGCGCTGATGGCGTATTTGCCGCTGGGCTCCTGCCAGTGAATGGTGTCGATGCGCAACTGCGTCGGCGCGGCCTGCGCGCGCAGCGTCGTCGTTGACAGTGATTTCCAGCCGGCCAGCGCGACCCCGGTCGGATCGTTCACCTGCACATTGTTGATGCTGGCGCCGCCGGTATAGACGAATGCTGCGTTTTTCTGCGCGGTCTTGATGCTGCCCGAAAACGCCGCCTCGCCCGAAGCGAGCGTGGCGTTGGCGTAGCGCGCAATCAGCGGTTGCAACGGTGCGAGGGCGATGGCCGTGCCGCTGACCTTGGCATCGACGGCGCCGCCCGCGGCAACGCTGCCGTTGCCGGTGAGCGTGCCGCCGCCGACGATGGCAGCGGAAAATTCGAACGGCACTGGGCGCGCGAAATCGCCCGTGACATCGTTGAGTTTGACGGCGATGTCTTTCAATGCTGGCGCCATGCCCGTTGCGCTGTCGCTGAAGGCGACCGCCGCTTTGCCCAGTTCGACGGTGGCGACAGTGATCTGCCACGGCGCCGAGGGCGTGTCCTGCTTGCGCGGGATCAGCAGTTTGGCGAGATCGATTTCGCCGCTGTCATTGCGTTTGGCCTTGAGGTCCAGACCGTCGACGCGCACCGCGCCGAGGTTTGCCGTGTGCGCGGCGAGATCAAGCGTCATGTCGTCGATCGCGAAGGTGTCGAATTTGAACAACGGCGCATCGGCGCCGGTGGCGGTGATGGCGAACGCTTCGATCAGCAGCTTGCCGTTTTTGACTTCGATGCGCGGTTTGCCGTCGGGCAGGGCGAAGTGATAGGGCAATTCGAGATTGGCGCGGCCGTCAGTGATCGCCCCGTTCAGAAATTCTTTGACGAAGGGCTGCAGTTCCGGCAGCGCGCCGTGTTCGAGCGCAATGGTGCCGGTGGCGACCAGCGGCGAGACCGATAACTCGCCCTTCCATTTGAGCGTGGCGCCGCCCGGCGTGTGCGCGCTTAACACGTAAGGGCCCTTGTTGTCGGCGAAGGTCGACAGCGAGGACAGTTTGAAGGCGAGGTCTTCGAAGCGGTTTTTGTATCCGATGCGCTGGTCGTCGAAGGCGATGGTGCCGTGGTCGATTTGCAATTCGTCGATTACGACGCGGGGAGAAGACGCGGGTGCGGGTTCGTGCGGTGTCGCCGACTGGTCGCCGGCGAGCGCGGCAAGATTGAGGCGGCCGTCGGGCGCGATGACCATGTCGACGACGGGCGTGTCGAGACGGATTTCGCCGAAGACGATGGCGCGTTTCACCAGCGAATGCCATTCAAGATCGATCACCGCATGCTTGAAGGTGAAGAGCGTGCGGCCGTCGTGTTCTTTCAGCGCGAAGTCTTTGACCTGCAGCGTGAGGGTAAACGGATTGAACGAAATCTCGCCGGCGTGTGCCTGGTGATGTAGGTGCTGCTCGGCCAGCCGCGGCAATTCGCGCTGCGCGTACCAGGGCAGCAGCACGAAGCCGCCGAGTGCATAGAGCAAGGCCAGTGCGGCGAGCGTGGCGCCACCGATAATGGCAAGCCGGCGGGGCAGGCGAAAGAAGGTGGTGGCGGTCTGGTTTTCCATGTGACGAATTCTAGCGCGTCCAGCTCACAGTAACGCGGCAACCGGTGCAACAGATTACCGTCGTGCCGCTTTGTTTCAGCGCGCGATGGTCACAATCGCCAGCCCCAGCGCCAGCAGGGCCATGCCGGCGATTTCGCGCGGCGCGATTTTTTCGCGGAAGAAGCGGTGCGATACGGTGTAGACGAAGACGAGTTCGATCAGCGCCAGCGTGCGCACGTGTGCGATCGGTTCGATAGCCACCGCCGTGAACCAGCCGATCGAGGCGGTGGCACCCATGCAGCCGGCGAACAGCGAGGTGCGCCATTCGCGAAAGATCAGCACCACGGTGTTGGCCTGCCGCGCCAGCAGCCAGCCACCGAGTGCCAGCGTTTGCACGCTTTGCGCGATGAACAGGATCACCGCCGCCGCCATGGTGAAATGCACCTCGGGCAGCGCCAGCGCGGCGGCGCGGTAACAGACGCCGCTGATGGCGAAGTTGGCGCCGCAGGCGATGCCCAGCAGCGCGCTGCGCGAGGTCCAGCCGGTGAGCAGCGCGCGGATCGGATGCCGCGGATCGGCCGGCGACAGCAAGAGTACGCCGAGCGTGCCGGTGCCGATGGCGATGGCAACCACCGGCGCCACCGTCTCGCCGAGGATGAGAAAGGCAAACAAGGCGACAAGGACGGCATCGGTCTTCGAATACGCCACGCCGAGCGCGAAGTTGCGCTCTTCCATCACCTGCAGCAGCAGCGCGGCGGCGGCCAGTTGCAGGACGGCGCCGAGCACGACCCAGCCGAGGAACACGCGGTGCAGTTCGGGCCAGCCGAAATGTCCGAACGCCGCCACCGCGGCAAGCCACACCAGCGTAAAAGGCAGGCCGTAGAGAAAACGCACCAGCGTCGCGCCCAGCGTGCCGAGCGTCGCCGTCAGATGCCGCTGCGCGGCATTGCGAAAAGTCTGCGCGAGTGCCGCGCCGATGGTCAGCGCGATCCACAGCCACTCCGGTGCCACCAACGCGCCCGCTCAGCCGCGGCCGACGAAGGGCATCTTGGTCGCCATGATGGTCATGAACTGGATGTTCACATCGAGCGGCAGGCCGGCCATGTGCACCACCGCATCGGCCACGCGGTTCACATCCATCATCGCCTCGACCTTCACCGTGCCGTCGGCCTGCTTGACGCCGGTGGACATGCGCTTGGCGAGTTCGGTCAGCGCGTTGCCGATGTCGATCTGGCTGCAGGCGATGTCGTATTTGCGGCCATCGAGGGAAATCGATTTGGTCAGTCCCGTCACTGCGTGTTTCGTCGACGTATATGGCGCCGAGTCGGGGCGCGGCGCGTGCGCCGAAATTGAACCGTTGTTGATGATGCGACCGCCGCGCGGGTCCTGATCCTTCATTATGCGATAAGCGGCCTGCGCGCAGAGAAACATGCCGGTCAGATTGACGTCGACCACTGACTGCCATTTTTCGTAGCTGAGGTCTTCGAACAGGATGCCCGGCGCATTGGCGCCGGCATTATTGAACAGCACATCGATGCGGCCGTAGCTGTCGCGCGTTTTGGCAAACAGCGCGTTGACCGAATCCGGTTTACTGACGTCGGTTGGCAGCGCCAGCACGCGCGCACCGGCGCCCGATTCGGCGGCGGTTTTTTCCAGCATGTCGGCGCGGCGGCCGGCGAGGCCGACACAGTAACCGGCTTTGAGCAACGCAAGTGCGGTGGCCTTGCCGATGCCACTGCCCGCGCCGGTGACGATGGCGACTTTGTTCGATGTGCTCATGGGAGTTCCATCAAAGACGTGAATGAAGTGCACATGATACTCCGCTGCGCCCGTGCTTCGAACGCGTTGCGCGTTGTCAGCACGCAGATGATGCGGTAGCCTTCGGGCGGCCCGGCGCTACCGCAGGGCCGCTGAATAATGATTGGAGTTTGCTGAAATGCCCGGCAGTTTTGATTACATCGTCATCGGTGCAGGGGTGGCCGGTTGCGTGACGGCGAGCCGTCTGTCCGAACGTTCATCCAGTACGGTGTTGCTGCTCGAAGCCGGCCGCGATCTGCTGCCTGGCAGCGAGCCCGCCGACGTGCGCGACAACTATCCGTCGTCCTATTACAACAAATCCTATGTCTGGCCCGAGCTCAAAGCGCACTGGCTGACGGCGCAGGATTCGGCGCCGACCGGTTTCCCGCAGGGCCGCGTGATGGGCGGCGGCGGTTCGGTGATGGGCATGGTGGCGCTGCGCGGCACGCCGGCCGATTACGCCGAATGGGCGCAGGCGGGGGGCGCCGGCTGGGACTGGGACGGTGTGCTGCCGTTTTATCGCAAGATGGAAACGGATTGGGATTGTAAAAACGGGGATTTCAAAAACGAATTGCACGGCGACGCCGGGCCGATTCCGTTGCGCCGCCTGCCGCGCGAGCAGTGGCCGCCG
>JANXSE010000141.1 GCA_025356695.1 Betaproteobacteria bacterium | reverse complement strand
TCCGGCCCCGATCTGGCGAAATCGAAGAACTGCCTGAACTGCCATGACATGGACAAGAAGAAGGTCGGTCCGGCGTTCAAGGATGTGCAGGCGAAATACAAAGACAACAAAGACGCGGAAGCTACCATTACCGCCAAGCTGAAGGAAGGCAAAGGCCATCCGGTCAAGGTTGCTGCCTCGGATGCTGAACTTAAAACGCTGGTTCAATTTGCCTTGACGGGCAAGTAACTGCGCGTGTGGCAACGGCAGACTGGAAAACCCGTCTGCCGATCAAGATAAATGTGTAAGCAAGGAGACCGTATGAAAACCATCGCAGTTGCACTGATGACCTCCGCCATGCTGATCGCAGGGGCGGCCAACGCGCAGTCAGGCGCCGATCTGGCGAAATCCAAAAACTGCCTGAATTGCCACGACATGGACAAGAAGAAAGTCGGCCCGGCATTCAAGGACGTTGGTGCGAAATACAAGGACAACAAGGACGCGGAGGCAACCTTGGTGGCGAAGCTGAAAGAAGGCAAGGGCCATCCGACCAAGGTGGCGGCAACCGACGCCGAGTTGAAAACGCTGGTGCAGTATTCCCTGACCGGCAAATAGGCGATTTTCTGTCGTCAGCAGAAGCCGGCATAGGCCGGCTTTTTGCTGCGCGCTCGCAGCTCGATTCCGGTAAAATGGTGCACAATTTTGAACGGATAAACACTTGTTTCTCCGTTCATTAAGGCTGCAACCGCTGCAACCAAACCGCGTCATATGAGTCATATACGGACGATGAAGCCCCGACATAAACGCATGACCATTATTGCGCTCGGCGTGCTGCTGCTGGGCGCCGCCGCCGGCCTCGTGCTGAATGCCTTTCAAAGCAATCTGGTGTTTTTTTTCAGTCCGAGCCAGATTGCTGCGAATGAAGCGCCGCGCGGCAAGGCTTTTCGGATCGGCGGCATGGTCGAGACCGGCAGTGTCGTGCGCGGCAACGACGGATTGACCGTCTCATTCACGGTGACCGATACCGCGAAGACGGTGCCGGTGACCTTTACAGGCATCCTTCCCGATTTGTTCAAGGAGGGCAAGGGCGTGGTGGCGCAGGGGCGCCTTGGACCGGATGGCATTTTCATGGCGACCGAAGTGCTGGCCAAGCACGACGAAAACTACATGCCGCCGGATGCTGCGCATGCAATCGAGCAGGCGCAGAAGGCACAAAAAAGCGTGGTCACAAAATAAAATCATGATCCCGGAAATCGGTCAGTTTGCTTTGATTCTTGCCTTGCTGCTGGCGACAGTGCAGGGCGTTTTGCCCATCATCGGTGCCGCGCGCGGCAATCCGGTCTGGATGGCGATTGCGCGCCCGGCGGCACAGGGGCAGTTCACCTTCGTCGCCATCGCATTCGGCTGCCTTGCCTGGTCGTTTATCAACAACGATTTCTCGGTGCTCAACGTTGCGACCAATTCGAATTCGCAATTGCCGATCCAGTATCGCATCGCGGCGACCTGGGGTTCGCACGAGGGCTCGCTCCTGTTGTGGGTGCTGATGCTCAATGTCTGGACGGCCGGCGTGACGGTGTTCAGCCGGCACCTGCCGGAATCGATGGTGGCGCGCGTGGTCGGCGTGCTCGGCCTGGTCAGTGTCGGTTTTATCCTGTTTTTGTTGCTGACATCGAACCCGTTCGACCGCTTGCTGCCGCCGGCGGCCGAAGGACGTGACCTTAATCCCTTGCTGCAGGATCCGGGCATGGTGAACCAACCGCCCATGCTCTACATGGGCTATGTCGGTTTCTCCGTTGCTTTTGCGTTTGCCATTGCTGCACTGATCGGCGGCAAGCTGGATGCAACCTGGGCGCGCTGGTCGCGGCCATGGACCACGCTGGCGTGGTGCTTCCTGACCATCGGCATCATGCTCGGCAGCTGGTGGGCCTATTACGAATTGGGCTGGGGCGGCTGGTGGTTCTGGGACCCGGTCGAAAACGCGTCGTTCATGCCGTGGCTGGTCGGCACCGCGTTGATGCATTCGCTCGCCGTGACCGAAAAGCGCGGCGGTTTCAAGAGCTGGACCGTGCTGCTGGCAATTTGTGCCTTCAGCCTGAGTCTGTTGGGCACCTTCCTCGTGCGCTCCGGTGTGCTGACCTCGGTGCATGCATTTGCGACTGATCCGCGGCGCGGTATTTTCATTCTGACTTTTCTGGTGCTCGTCATCGGCAGTTCGCTGGCGTTGTTTGCGTGGCGTGCCCCGCGTGTCGGTCTCGGCGGGGCGTTCAACGTGGTGTCGCGTGAATCGATGCTGCTGACCAACAACGTGCTGTTGCTGGTGTCGGCGGGCTCCGTCTTGCTTGGTACGCTGTATCCCTTGTTTCTCGATGCCCTGAATCTCGGCAAGATTTCGGTCGGCCCGCCTTATTTTGACAGTGTGTTCGTGCCTCTGATGACGCCGGCCATATTTATGATGGGCATTGGTCCGATCGCGCGCTGGAAGGAAGCCAGTCTGCCGGATCTGGCAAACCGCCTGAAATGGGCCTTCGCGGTCAGCGTTGCAACGGCGCTTCTTTTGCCACTGGCGATGGGCAAGTGGACGCCGATGATCAGCTTCGGCCTTGTTTTGGCGATCTGGATTCTGACTACTGCCGTGGTGAATCTGCGCGTGCGTCTCGCAGCGGTCAGCGGCAGCCTGTCGACGCGACTTGGCAGCCAGCCGCGCGGCTATTACGGCATGTTGCTCGCCCATTGCGGTGTGGCAGTATTCATCATCGGCGTGACCATGGTCAAAGGCTACGAAACCGAGCGTGATGTGCGCATGTCGGTCGGCGACACGGTTGCGGTCGGCGGCTACACATTCCGCTTTGACGGTGTACAGAATGCGACCGGCCCCAACTATCGCGCGTCGCGCGGTGACGTAACTGTGCAGCGCGACGGCCAGACGCTGCAAATCATGCATCCGGAAAAACGCATCTATAACGCGCAGCAGATGCCGATGACCGAGGCGGCGATTTCCACCGGCCTGTTCGGCGACCTGTATGTGTCGCTCGGCGAACCGGTGAGTGACGGTGCGTGGAGCGTGCGTGTTTATCGCAAGCCGTTCGTGACCTGGATTTGGGGTGGCTGCATCATCATGGCACTGGGCGGCTTTCTGGCGCTGAGCGACCGGCGTTATCGCCGGCTTGCACGCCGGCAATCTGAAACCGCGGACCTTGGTGTTGCCGGGCAACCAGTTGTTGCTGGTTGATCGTTGCATGAACCGATTCCTGTTGCCTTTGGGCGTTTTTATTGTGCTGGTGGCCTTTCTCGCCGTCGGCCTGGGTCTGAATCCGCGCGAAATCCCTTCGCCGCTGATCGATAAGCCGGCGCCGGTGTTCCAGCTCGCGCAATTACACGAATCCGGGAAAACGCTGGCCACACAGGACATGCAGGGCAAGGTCTGGCTACTTAATGTGTGGGCCTCGTGGTGCGTGTCCTGTCGCGAGGAACATCCGGTGCTGCTCGATCTCGCCAAGACCAACGTGGTGCCCATCATCGGCCTGAACTATAAAGACCAGCGCATCGATGCGCTCGGCTGGCTCAAGCAGTTCGGCGACCCTTATTCGCTGAGCATCAGCGACAGCGACGGCAGTGTCGGTATCAATTACGGTGTTTACGGTGTTCCCGAGACCTTCGTCATCGACAAGACGGGAGTCATCCGCTACAAGCAGATCGGCCCCGTCACCCCTGAGGCCCTGAAAAACAAAATTCTGCCGCTGGTGGCAAAGCTGCAACAATGAAAAAACTGCTGATCGCAATGCTGTGCCTCGTGTCGAGCGTGGTGTTTGCACAGACAGCACAGCCGACCACCAACGACCCGGTGGCCAACAAACGCGCGGTGGCTTTGTCCGAGGAATTGCGTTGCCTGGTTTGTCAAAACCAGTCGATTGCCGATTCGAATGCGGAACTCGCGGTCGATCTGCGGCGGCAGATCCGCGAGCAAATCGCGCAGGGCCGCAGCGACACGCAGATCGTCGACTACATGGTCGAGCGCTACGGTGATTTTGTGCTTTATCGGCCACCGCTGAAGACGACCACCGTCGTGTTGTGGCTGGGCCCGCCGCTGCTGTTCATGATCGGCCTGTGGCTGCTGTTGCGCTATCTGCGTCAACGCCGCAACGACACGATCGAGCAACCGCTGTCCGATGACGACCGGCGCCGCGCCGCCGCATTGCTCGGCGCTGACAAAGGGAATGGGAAATGACAGTTTTTCTGACCGTCGCCGGCATCATGGCGGCTGTTGCGCTGGCGTGGCTGTTGCCGACGTTGTTGCGCAGCCGTAGCGCTGGTGTGGGGGCCACTAATGCGGCTTCCAATCTTTCAATTCTGCGCGATCAACTGGCCGAACTCGAGCGCGATGTTACCCGCGGCACGCTGTCATCCGCGCATTACCAGCAGGCGCGCGATGATCTCGACCGGCGTGTTCTTGAGGAATTGTCGGAGACGGCGCCTGCGACCGTAATGTCCGGCAGCGCGCGCAAGACCGCACTGGTGCTGGGCATTATGTTGCCGCTGTGCGCGGCATTGCTTTACTGGCAGTTTGGATCGCCGGCCGGACTGGAAGGCGTGGCGGCTTCTCACGCTGAAAAATTCTCGCCACAACAGGTTGAGGGCATGGTGGCCAAGCTGGCGGCGCGATTGGAACAATCGCCGGAAGACGGCGAGGGCTGGGCCTTGCTGGGACGTTCTTACATGATGATGAAGCGCTACCCCGATGCCGTGAAAGCCTATGAACGGGCCACGTCCTTGATCAAGGATAACGCAGATCTGTTTGCCGACTATGCCGATGCGCTGGCGATGACGCAGGACCGGCGCATCGAAGGCAAACCGCTGAAACTGGTCGAACAGGCGCTTAGCGTCGATCCCGGTCATTGGAAGGCGCTGGCAATGGCCGGCTCCGCTGCGTTTGACCGCAAGGATTTCAAGAGCGCCGTCGGTTATTGGGAAACGCTGCTCGCCCGCATCGGTCCGGAATCGGATTTTTCGCGGAGCGTCGCTTCAAATATCGAGGAAGCGCGCCAGTTGGGCGGCATCAAGGCGCCGCTCGCGAAAAAAGAGCCTGCAAAAGAGGCGGCAAAAAGCGTGGCAGGTGGCGCGGTTGTCCGCGGCACGGTGAACATTTCCGCCGCGCTCAAGGCAAAAGCCGATCCGTCGGACACGGTGTTTGTTTTCGCGCGCGCGGCGCAGGGGCCGCGCATGCCGCTGGCGCTGGTGCGCAAGCAGGTCAAGGATCTGCCGTTCAGCTTCACACTGGACGACAGCCAGGCGATGTCGCCTGAAACAACGCTGTCGAAGTTCAACGAAGTGATCATCGGCGCGCGTATCTCGAAAGCGGCGAGCGCCGCGCCGCAGAGCGGCGACATGCAGGGCTTCACGCAGAAAATCCGCACCGGTGGCGCGCCGGTAAACGTCGTAATCGACCAGGTCGTGCCATAAGCGGTACTGTATTTCGAAGATACTTTTGAGGTACATCAAAGCACGGCAGGTTTGTGCTTGTTGCCCTATTTTTGCGCGCCTAGACTTCCTTTATCGATCTGATAACTGGAAGGGGCAATCATGCATCGCGCATTCTGGTATGCAGTTCTTCTGTGTGTGTGTTTTCCGTTCGCTGCAGCACAGGCGGTGACCAATCCCGCCGAGAAACCCGCCAAGGTCGAGGTCTGTTACGGTTGCCACGAGCCGGTCAAGGAGTTTCACGCCGGCAGCAAACACAAAAACGTCAATTGCGTGGCCTGCCATAGCGGCATCGAAAACCACCTTGCAGACTCATCGAAGCGCCCCGTTACCCGCACCGATCTCGCCGCCTGCGGCACCTGCCATCAGGCGCAATATCTGAGTTTCCAGACCATGAACTGGAACAAAACGGCGCGCTCGGAAAAATCATTGATGACGGGCCAGTCGCCGAATCCGGCGTGGGACAAATTGATGATGCCGCACGGCTTTACTAAAGAACACAATCTGCCGCGCTCACACGTCTTCGCCTTGCTCGATCAATTGCTGGTCGATCGATCGTTTGGCGGGCGTTTTGCCTACAAGGACGGCTGGCGCGGGCTGGGCAAAAGCGGCGACCTCAATCTGTGGGATGTGATCGACGACAAATTTCCGGGGCAGGACCACAAACCGTTCAAACCCGGGACTGCCGCCGCTGCCAATCCGGTATGCCTGTCGTGTAAAACGCAGGACCACATCCTTGACTGGGCCTACATGGGCGACCCGGTACCCGGCGCGAAATGGAGCCGCACGTCCAAGGTGAATGAAATGGCGAAGGATGTCAGCCATTCGCTCAACTGCTTTTTCTGCCACGATCCGCATTCGGCAAAACCACGCGTGGTGCGCGATGGCCTGATCCAGGCGCTGACCCGGCCGGAAAAAGACACGCTCTGGCACAAGGACCCAAAAGCGACGAAGATCGACGTCAAGGACATGGGCGTGCGTGGTTTCACGCGCAAGATCGCCATGCTCGGCCGCGCCGATAGCAAGCTGATGTGCGCGCAATGCCACGTCGAATATAACTGCAATCCGGGTGTTGATCCGACCACCGGGCAGCCGATTGGTATGGGCGACCAGCGTACCAACCATTTCCCGCTCACCGATGTCTGGGGCATTACGAAGCATTACGACGATCTGAAGTTCCGCGATTTCCGCCACGCTACCACCGGCGCCTTGTTGTGGAAGGCGCAGCACCCGGATGTCGAGACGTTCTGGAACTCCGTGCACGACAAGGCCGGCGTCGAGTGCAAGGATTGCCATATGCCCAAGGTGACAGATCCGAAAACCAAAAAAACCTACACCTCGCACTGGCAGACCAGCCCGCGGAATTACCTCAAGGAAACCTGCCTGCGCTGCCACTCCAACTGGAACGAGACGCAGGCGAGGTATGTCATCGACTCAAGCAACGCACACATCCAGGGCAAGATGCGCAAAGCCGAATTCTGGCTGGTGCAACTGGTCGACAAATTCGGTGAAGCCAATACGGTCGGTATCGACGAGGCGGCACTGAAGGACGCGCGGCGCAAACACGATGAAGCCCATGCCCATTGGGAATGGTGGACGGCGGCTAACGGCGCGGCCTTCCATAACACGGACCAGGCCAAGGATTCCTTGAACCGTTCGATGGTGCTGTCGCAGGAGGGCCTGAAGATCCTTGATGACGCCATCAAGGCGAAACGCGCCGCGCCGGCCAAGGCGGCGCTGGCGACCACGCGTTGATATGGCGGAAGCGCCTGCACCCTGCGGTTCGCGTGATAAGCATTTGAACGAATCGCGGGTGCGGCACGCGTATTTTTCGGCACGCGTCTGGATCGTAATCGGCGCATTGCTGCTGGCCGGCGGAGGCGGGTTGTACTACGACTACGTCGCAGCGGTCCGCCCGGGAAATGCGCTTGAATACGCGCTGCAGGCGCCCGCCGGAAACTTTGAAGCGCTTGGCCAATACCTGCAGCGCGCTCCGCGTGACGCCCGCGCATGGGCCATCTACGCAAGGCTGAATGTGGAACGCGCGGATTATGCTGCGGCGGCAGTGGCCTACGCGCATGCGCTGGAACTGCCGGGGCGCGTGGCGCAGGATCCCATGGTCTGGTGTGAATATGCCGATGCGCTGGCGTCCATTGGCGGCGGCACACTGGCGGGACAGCCGTCCGAAATAGTGGCACGCGCGCTGGCGCTCAACCCGCGTCATCCGCGCGCGCTGGAGATGGCCGGCAGCGCCGCCATCGAGCAGGGGAATTACAACGCGGCGTTGCAATACTGGGAGCAGTTGCTGCAGCTAACACCGGTGGATGCGCCCCAATACCGCGAACTGTTGTCGGCGATCGAACGCACACGCCTGCGTGCCGGACGTTGATTTTTGCCCTTTCATTCGCAGGCGATCGGTAGCAGGCATCCTGCCACCAGGTTTATTTCCGGATCACGCTTTCCATGCGTTCAGAGTTACTGACCCTTGCCCCGATGTGGTCATCGGAGGCAGACCGCTAGGGTTGACATAGATCAATATGGACTGCCCGTTCGCGCCTAAACTTTCCCCATACAAACAGCGAGTCCGGTCGCAGTGGTTTCCCAACCAGTCGCCGGTTCGCAGCAGTTAATGCCAATGGAGGCGAGACCGAAATGAAAGCGAAAACAGGCGGCAGCAGCGTGCGCGATATGCCAACCGGGCTGGCGTTGTTGCACGACCCGTTGTTGAACAAGGGCACCGCATTTACCGAGGCGGAACGCGATGCCTTCGACCTGCGTGGCCTGTTACCGGCACACGTGCACACGCAGGAGGAACAGGCGGTGCGGGTGTTGAACAACCTGCGCAAGATTGCCGATCCGCTGGAAAAATTCGTCGCCCTGAATGCGTTGCACGATCGCAATGAATCGCTGTTTTTCCGCGTACTGGCCGACAACATCGATGAAATGCAGCCGCTGGTCTACACGCCGACGGTCGGTCTGGCCTGTCAGAAATTCGGCCACGTGTTTCAGCGTCCGCGCGGACTGTTCATCACTGCCAATGACCGCGGCCGGGTGGCACAGGTGCTGTGCAACTGGCCCTATACCGCGGGCATTATCGTAGTGACCGATGGCGAACGCATACTGGGTCTCGGCGACCTGGGCGCCAACGGCATGGGCATTCCGGTGGGCAAGCTGTCGCTTTACACAGCCTGTGCCGGCATCCGCCCCGAATTGTGCCTGCCGGTGATGCTGGATGTCGGTACCAACAACGGTGAATTGCTGAACGACCCGTTTTACATCGGCCTGCGCCAGCGGCGTATCACCGGTGCGGCATATGACGACCTGGTCGAGGAATTCATCACCGCGGCGCGCGAGGTTTTTCCCGGCGTGCTCATCCAGTTCGAGGACTTTGCCAATCACAACGCATTCCGGCTGTTGCACAAATACCGCGACCGCGTCAGCACGTTCAACGATGATATTCAGGGCACCGCAGCGGTGGCACTGGCAGGCATTTTTTCCGCGTTGCGCGTGACCGGTCAGAAACTGACGGACCAGAAAATCCTGTTTCTCGGCGCCGGAGAAGCGGCGACCGGGATCGCCGATCTCGTGGCGTCGGCCATGGTGACGCAAGGCCTGAGTCCGGCAGCGGCAGGCGAGCGCTGCTGGCTGGTTGATTCGCGTGGTTTGGTCGTGAAAAGCCGCACTGATCTGGCGGAACACAAAAAGGCCTACGCGCACGATCATCCGCCGATCGGCGATTTCCTCACGACAATACGCACGCTCAAGCCGACGGCGATCATCGGTGTTGCAGCGGTCGGCGGGGCATTCAACCAAAGCGTGCTTGAGGCGATGGCTGAAATCAACGAACGGCCGATCGTTTTTGCGTTGTCGAACCCGACGTCGCAGGCCGAGTGCACGGCGGCCGAGGCCTACCGCTGGACCGGCGGACGCGCGCTGTTTGCCTGCGGCAGCCCCTTCGATCCGGTGATCTACAACGGCCGCACTTATGTGCCGCGACAGGGCAACAACTCTTACATTTTCCCGGGCGTCGGGCTTGGTGCCATCGTCAGCGGCGCGCGCAAGATTACCGACGACATGTTCATGACGGCGGCGCACACGCTGGCGCATCTGGTCAGCGAGGCCGATCTTGAGCAGGGCAGTCTCTACCCGGCGCTGCCGCGCATTCGCGAAGTGTCAGGGCATATTGGCACTGCGGTTGCCAACATCGCCTACAAGAACAACCTGGCGGCGAAACCGCTGCCCGAGGACCTGTTCGCCGAGGTGCAGTCGCAGATGTACGATCCGCGATATCACAGCTACGTATAGGCGGATCGCAGACCGCTTTTCAGGTTCGGATTCAGGGCAGGTGCGGCCACGGTGCGGACTGTTTCAGATCTCGACGGCAACCATCCGACACCGGACGGTAACGCTGCGGAGTAGGGGCGTTTCCCTAAGGCCGGCAGGTCACCGGCGCGAATAAATTGCCCGGTTTTTTGTTGGTCAGACCGGCTTGCAATCAACCTCGGGCAATAAAACGCTTTTCTGTAATGCGCTGCCGATAGGTTTTCGACCTTACGGTGCGCACCGCGTGGCGCTCACCCATGCAGGCTGTGATATTTCGCCATCAGTTGTTCCGGCGTTTCCTTGAAATCCGGATGCGGAATGATGCAGTCCGCCGGGCACACGACCATGCATTGCGGTTCATCGTGCGCACCGACGCACTCAGTGCACTTGGCCGGGTCAATGACGTACATGGAATCGACGACGCTGATCGCCTTGTTCGGGCACTTTTCCGGACAGGCGTCGCAGGAAGTGCAGTCTTCGGTGATGGTTAAGGCCATTACGA
The DNA here is from genome assembly GCA_025356695.1 of Betaproteobacteria bacterium. Next base: position 1,919 of record JANXSE010000141.1, on the reverse strand, counting down.
TCTCCTAGGTTGCCAGTTTCAAAATCATTGTATTGCGGAAGCGGTCGCAAGTTGTGCGGACGTCCTCCAGCCGGTGCTTTGCGGTAATGCTTACACAAACTCGCTGGTATATGAGATCAGCGCCTTCATGTAATTGGCGCGCTCGAACGCCGCCGGGTCAGGGCAGGACTGCTGGCTGAGCGAGCCTTTCATTTGCTCCACCGACACGTATTCGCGCTCGTTCATCCATTTTTCCACGCCGCTGACCAATGCCGCGACGTGGCCCGGCCCCTTGCGCAGCAGGCTGCTGGCGACCATGACGCAATCGGCGCCGGCAAGCAGCAGTTTCAGCACGTCGTCGGGCGTGTGCGCACCACCAGTCGCGGCGAGACTGGCCGGAACGCGTCCGCGCAGAATGGCGATCCAGCGCAACGCCAGGCGCAATTCGTCGGAGGTCGACAATACCAGGTGCGGAGAGACTTCAAGTTCGTCGAGCAGAATGTCTGGTTGCAGGAAGCGGTTGAACAGTACCAGCCCGGATGCACCGGCCTTCGTGAGCCGCGATGCCATATTGGCCATGGCGCTGAAATACGGCGAAACTTTGACGGCGATTGGTATCTTCACATCGCTCTTGATCGATGTCACCAGGTCGATGTAACGCTGCTCGATTTCGGCGCTGCGGTCGTCGAGCCCGGTGGCAATGTAATAGATGTTCAGTTCCACCGCATCCGCGCCAGCCTGTTCGAGCTGCTTCGCGAACTGCGTCCAGCCGCCCGGCGTGTGGCCGTTCAGACTGGCAATCACCGGTACGGCGAGCGCCTGCTTGGCATCACTGATCAGCTTGAGGTAGTTCTCGGGCCCGGTGCGGTAACTCTGCATTTCGGGAAAGAAACCGTGGGCCTCGGGCGATAGTTCGGTCCCCGACAGCATGAGATTGTGGGTGGCCATTTCCTCGTGTTCGATTTGTTCCTCGAACAGCGAGGGCAGCACTACGGCGGCGACGCCGGCGCCTTCCAGCCGCTTCAGGCTGTCGATGTTACCGGTCATCGGCGACGCGGAAGCCACGATCGGGTTCCTGAGCGCGAGGCCCAGGTAGCGGCTGCGCAGATCGGCGCTCATTGTTGCACCTCCTTGGGATTGGCTGCGGGCGCCGCCGGCGGCTCGCCGGCACTGCCGTCGTCGTGGTCGTCGGGCAGATTGCGGTGCACGCCTGCCATCTGCTCGTAGAGTTGCCAGCGCGAATCGGCATCGTCCTGCGCGATTTTGAGCAACTGTTTCGCCCGCGCCGGATCGGCCTGCGCCAGCATCGCGTAACGGCCCTCCTGCATGCTGAAGCGCTCGACTGGCATGGTCGGTTTGCGCGAGTCGAGTTTCAACGGTTGATCGGCGCCGCCCATGCCCAGACGTGGATCATAGTGATAAAGCGTCAGGTAGCCGCTCTTGACCGCGTCGCGCTGGTGGCTCATGCCGGTGCTCATATCGATGCCGTGGGCGATGCAATGACTGTAGGCGATGATCAGCGACGGGCCGGGCCAGGAGGCGGCTTCGCGGAAGGTGCGCACCGTTTGCATCGGATTCGCGCCCATCGCCACCTGTGCCACATAAACGTTGCCGTAGGCCATGGCGATCATGCCCAGATCCTTCTTGGGCAGGCTCTTGCCAGCCATGGCGAACTTCGCGGCCGCACCCATCGGCGTGGCCTTGGACGCTTGGCCGCCGGTGTTGGAGTAGACCTCCGTGTCCAGCACCAGCAGGTTCACATTCTTGCCCTGGGCCAGCACGTGATCCAGGCCGCCATAGCCGATGTCGTAGGCCCAGCCGTCGCCACCGACGATCCACACGCTGCGCGTGACCAGACTGTCGGCCACCGCCAGCAGTTGGCGTGCTTGTACGGACCTGGAAGCAGTGAGCAGGGATTTCAACTGCACGACGCGTTCGCG
>JANXSE010000091.1 GCA_025356695.1 Betaproteobacteria bacterium | reverse complement strand
TTGCTTGTCGATCGAACGGTCGTTCAGATGAGCGATTTTGTTTGTGGCGCTAACGAACCCGGTTTTCACTTGACGGGTGTAAATTGGGAGCGCGACATTAAACAAACACCAAAACAGGTCGCCGACTTCCGCAACGTCGTCCCCGGCGATCCCAGCCCCGACGGCAAAGGCACGCTCGAACTTTGCCGCGGCATCGAAGTCGGCCATATCTTCCAGCTACGCACCAAGTACTCGTCTGCGCTGAAATGCAATTACCTCGACGAAAAAGGTGCGCAGCAGCCGATGGAAATGGGCTGCTACGGCATCGGCATCACGCGCATCGTTGCCGCCGCCATCGAACAAAACCACGACGAGCGCGGCATCGTCTGGCCGCAGCCGATCGCGCCGTTTGATGTGGCGATCGTGCCGATCGGCATCGGCAAAAGCCCGGCTGTGCGCGAAGCCGCCGAAAAACTGCATGACGAACTGACCGCGATGGGGCTCGACGTGCTGCTTGACGATCGCGACGAGCGCCCCGGCGTGATGTTCGCCGACATGGAACTGACCGGCATCCCGCACCGCGTCGTCATCGGCGACCGCGGCCTCAAACAGAACCAGCTCGAATATCAGGGCCGGCGTGACAAAGCGGCGCAGCCGATTGCGCTCGAAGGCGCCGCCGGCGAGATCAAAAAACGCGTATGCGGCGGCTGACCGGACTGCTGCTCGCCGCCTGTGTCACGCTGGCGCACGCCGGCAACCAACAATACGAACCGTTATCGGCCAGCGTGCAGGCGGCGCTGCACTCGGCGATCAGCGACGAGGCGGTGCCTTTCCTCGCCTTCGACACCGCCGAGGAAGCGCGCGCATGGCTCGACGCGATGTCAGGCAAACTCGAGCGGCGCATACCGGACCGCCGCCAGCGCGAGGAACTCCTCGTCACCGTGCACTACGAGGCGAAACGCGCCGCGCTCGATCCGCAGATGGTGCTCGGCCTGATCCAGGTCGAGAGCGCGTTTCGCAAATACGCGGTGTCGAGTTCGGGCGCTCGCGGTTTCATGCAGGTGATGCCGTTCTGGGTCAAGTTGATCGGCCAGCCGCAGAACAATCTGTTTCACCTGCGCACCAACCTGCGTTACGGCTGCGTCATTCTCAAGCACTATCTCGACATCGAACACGGCGACTACTACCGCGCGCTCGGCCGCTACAACGGCAGCCTCGGCCAGCCCGAATATCCCAATATGGTGCTGCGCGCCTGGACTACCAACTGGAAATACACGCCGCGCCTCGCGGCGAAATAGCCGCAGGGCGTCAACGGGCTTCGTCGGCTTCGTCGAAAAAATCCGCCAGCGCCATGTCCATGCCGGCACCGCCGCGTTCGGCGAGTGCGCCAACGCGCGACTCAAAACCCGCCGGCGTGTGCGGGCCGTTCGCCGGCGCGTCAAAATCAAGCACAAACAGGCGGTAGACCTCGCGCACCGGGATGGCACCGGCATTGTTCGCCAGCACCCAGCCGCTGGCGCCCTCGCGCACCACCCATCCCGCCCGCACCAGCGCGGCGAGCATCCATTCAATGCGGTTGATACGCAGGCGGGCGCCCGCGTGCAATGTCGCCGTCGAAACCGTCCTGCCTGTGCGTTGCGCCCGCCACAATATTTCGAGTGCACGCAGCGCATGAAAAAAATCACTGCCCGGCGCATGCCGGGTGCCGGTCGCATGCTCGCGCCACTCCGGCAGTTCGGCCACCAGCACCGCGCCGCCGAGCACGATCAACCACGACAGGTAAATCCACAGCAGAAAAATCGGTACCACGGCAAACGCACCGTAGACCATCTTGTCGGTCGGAAAGTGCGTGACGTAAAAACCAAAGCCGAGTTTCATCGCCTCGAACAAAAGGCCGGCCACGGCACCGCCGATCAATGCATCGCGCGGCGCCACTGCGCGGTTCGGCACCCCGTAGTACAACAACGACAACGCCGCCGCCGTCAGCAGCGGCGGCACCGCCTTCAGCACGAGAATGTGCACGCCCGCCGTGTATTGAACGAGGTTCACCGACAGCGAAATCAGATAGGAAGTCAGCGAAAGACTGCCGCCGATCATGATGGGGCCAAGCAGCAGCGCACCCCACGAAATCACAATCCGGCGCAGCAGGCGCCGCTGCCAGGTCACGCGCCAGATGTCGTTGAACGCCTCCTCGATCGTGAATAACAGCAGCAGACCGGTGATGCCGAGAAAAAAAATGCCGGCGGCAGTAAGACTCGCGGCGTTTTTTGCAAAGCGTCCGGCATAGATGGTGACGGCATCGACCGATGAAGGCACCAGATTGGCCACCACGAAATGCTGCACGTTGGCGACCAGCTTGGAGAACACCGGAAAGGCCGACACCACGGTCACAATGATGGTGACCACCGGCACGATCGCCAGCAGCGTGGTAAATGTCAGGCCGCTGGCGATCTGCATGCAGCGGTCTTCGTCAAAGCGCGCGCAAACAATGCGCAACAGCGCCGGCAGCGATGCCCTGTCTCGCGTCAAAACAAAATCCCTCCCCGCCTGCTGCGATATACTGTGCGGCAATCATACCTGCGAAACCGGCACCCGACGATGACGGCCGTCCGCGAAATTCTCGTGCTCTATTACAGCCGCCACGGCGCCGTGCGCCAGATGGCGCAGATCGTTGCGCGCGGTGTCGAATCAGTCAACGGTGTGGCGGCGCGCGTGCGCACCGTGCCCGAAATTTCCGCCGTTTCCGAAGCCGTCGCCGCGGCAGTACCCGAGGCGGGCGCGCCCTATGCCGAACTGCGTGATCTCGAAGAGTGTTGCGGACTCGCGCTCGGTTCGCCGACACGCTTCGGCAATATGGCGGCACCACTCAAGTATTTTCTCGATGGCACAGCCGGCCTCTGGCTGAAGGGCGCGCTGGCCGGCAAACCGGCCGCGGTGTTCACTTCCACCGGCAGCATGCATGGCGGACAGGAAACTACGCTGGTGAGCATGATGACGCCGCTGCTGCATCACGGCATGCTGCTGGTCGGCCTGCCTTACACGGAACCGGAGTTGAGCAGCACGAGTTCGGGCGGCACGCCCTACGGCGCCAGTCATCTGGCCGGGGCCACCGGTGACCGCGCGCTGACGGACGAGGAAAAAAAACTCTGCTTCGCGCTCGGCAAACGGCTGGCAGCCACTGCAGTAAAGCTTGCCGCGTGAAATCTTCGCGCCGTTTTAAAGCCGCGCACCGATGAAACGCGGCGCCATCGCCGCCAACACCTGCGCCGCCAGCCTGATTGCGTTGATTTTTCTCGGCCTCGCGTGGGAATTGTGGCTGGCTCCGCTGCGCCCCGGCGGCTCGCTATTGGCGCTCAAGATACTGCCGCTGCTGGCGCCACTCTTCGGCGTACTGCGCAGCCGCGCCTACACCTTCCAGTGGTCGTCAATGCTGATCCTCGCCTACCTGGCCGAAGGCGCGATGCGCGCCTGGTCCGAGCGCGGACTGTCGGCGCAACTGGCCCTTGCCGAGGCTCTGCTGTCGCTCGTTTTTTTTGTCGCTGCAATCGTTTATATCCGCACCCTGCCGCGGACGCGCTGAGCGCGTCCAGCGCGTGTTTTCCTTTTCCCACGCCGCGACGGCGGTGGTAATCTGCCGGTTCTGCGCAATGTGATTTTTCAAGGGGGAATCGCCATGCCGCTTATCGCCATGACCCGCGAAATGGGTTCGCTCGGCAAGGACGTCGCCGCCGCAGTGTCCGCACGGCTCGGCAAACCGGTCGTTCATCATGAAATCATCGACCATCTGGCCGACAAGATGCGGCTCCGGAAAAGCCACGTCATCCGTTTTCTCGACGGCAAGGCCAGCGCGTGGGAACGTCTGACCACCGATAAAACCAGTATGTCGATCTACACCGCCGACGAAACTCTCGCGCTTGCTGAAAGCGACAGCGTCGGGGTGATCCGCGGCTGGGGTTCGGCGCACCTGCTGCGGCCGGTGCAGCACGTGATCTGCGTGCGGGTCTGCGCGCCGCTGACGCTGCGCGTCGAGCGCATGATGGAACGCCTGAACACCACCGACGAAGAAATGGTCGTCAATGAAATCAAGCTCTCCGAGGAGGCGCACGCCGCCATCACGCGCCGCCACTTCGGTATCAACTGGCAGGATTCCGAAAACTACGACCTCACGCTCAATACCGAGCGCGTGTCGATCGAGGAATGCGCTGACGAAATCATGTCGCTGGTCAAAGACCCGCGTTTTCAGAAAACCGTCGATTCAGCGCGCATGTTGTCCAACCTCGCACTCGAACACCACGTGCGTGCCGCCCTGCGCGGTAACGCCGCCACTGCCAAAATGCGCATCAATATCAGCGCCGCCGAAGGCATCGTCACCCTTGCCGGCATGCTCGAGCCTCGCATGGAGGAAATCGATGCAGTGCGTGTCGCCTCGACCGTCGCCAATGTAAAATCCGTCAAGTCACAGCTCAAGCAGCTTGCTCCTTCGCGCCTGAAACTCGGCATCTGATCCGCCGCACCCGATTGACGAAAACAGCACGCTTCGATCAGCTGAGCTGTGGCGCGCCGCCGCGGCTGAGGTGGCGCCCGATATTCTGCTGCACCAACAACGAGGACATCCATGCCCAACGTCGCCAACGACTGGACCAAGGTTCGCTACGAACTCGACAAATCCGAAAATTTTGAAGCGCTGTGCAACTCGCCCTGGTATACCGACGCCGTTTACGACAAATTTTCTCCGGAAGAATTCGCGCGGCGGCACAAGCTTGCGCGCGAACTGATGGCGCGCGACGGCTTCGACGCCCTGATCCTCTGCGGCAGTCCGAATATCTACAGCCACGGCAGCGGCGTGACCTGGGGCTGCGGCCTGATCGACGACCGCGGCCTTGCGCAGTACATGGTGCTGCCGCTGAAGGGGGAGCCAACGTTGATCTATCCGCATCCGGGCTGCCACATCGAGGCGGTGCGCAAAATGGTCTCAATCGCCGACGTGCGCAGCGGCCAGCACGGCCACTATGGTCGTGCCGTGGCCGAGCGCCTGATCGAACTAGGCCTGCAAAAAGGCCGCGTTGGCATCACTGCCGCCGACCGCACCGGCCCCGAGTTCATGGGCGTGAACGCCTATCTCGAAATGAAGAAGCACGTGCCGGACACCGAATTCGTCTTCGTGCCGATGCTGATGCACGAACTCTCCTATATCAAAACGCCGGAGGAAATCCGCGCCATGGCCAAAGCCGGCGAACTGGCGATGAATGCGCTGCGCGCCGTCGCCGCGCGGGCAAAACCGGGCGTGCGCGAATACCAGCTCGCCGCAGCGGCCACGCATGCCGTGATGGACGGTGGCGGCCGCGTGCATCTCCTGATGATCGGCTCGACCTCGATGCACGACCCCAAGCTGATTTTCCCGAACCCGAACCCTTCGCATCGGGTCTTGCAGCAGGGCGACATCATTCTGTGCGAACTGGCGATGACCTACATGGGCTATACCGCAAAAGTCGGCCATCCGGTGTCGATCGGCCAGCCGACCGAACGCTATAACCGTTTCCACAAGGATGTGGTCGTACCGGGCTTCAAGGCGATCGAAGCGCAACTGGCACCGGGCCGCAATCTCGAGGAACTGCGCAAAAGCGTCTGCGGCGTGTTCCGCGCGAAGGGCGCGCAATCGCGGCCCATCCTCATGCACGGGCACGATCTGATCACCTCGCTGCCCTTCATCATGACCGACGAGGTCAAGGGCGCACCGTTCGACATGGTGATGAAACCCGGCATGACCTATGGCATTGAAATCACCCCGGTCAGTGCCGATGGCACGTACGGGATTTTCTTTTCGCGCTCCTACGCCATCACCACCACCGGCGTACAGGCGCTGACACCCTACCCGCCGGACGATATACTGGTCGCCGGTTGATACAGTTCGCCGTAACAAACACATGCCGCAATGGCGGCCAGCCTGACGAGGAATTGAAGATGAAGTCGAGACACACGCAAGCCGCTGTCGCGATCGCACTCCTGTGCGGCGCAACGTTATCGCCTGCCGCCGACAGCATGCAAAAATATCCGGACCGTCCGATCCGCATGATCATGCCGAACGCGCCGGGCAGCGCCAACGACACCATGGGCCGCATCCTCGCCGCTAAACTCAGCGAAGCGCTCGGCCAG
>JANXSE010000451.1 GCA_025356695.1 Betaproteobacteria bacterium | reverse complement strand
CACGTCATGCTGCCGTTCGACTTGCATGTGTAAGGCATGCCGCCAGCGTTCAATCTGAGCCAGGATCAAACTCTTCAGTTTAATCACTGCAATGTTATTACTCTCGCTTGACGTTTTTTAAAACTTCATGCGAGCACTTCTGACTTGAAAGTTGTTCAACTTCCCGAGGAAAATTGAACGATCCCAAGACCAAGTGCCCACACTTATCGGCTGTAAATTTTTAAAGAGCGTTGGGGCTGAAAAACCTGAATCAAACTTTTCATGCCCCGAAAGACTGAAGATTATAAGGAAGGTTTTTTAAACTTGCAACACTATTTCTAAAAAATCTTCATTTAGGCCTGACCGATGCCAAAATAGATACTTTCCCGCAGCCAATTTCACTATTTTCCCTCGTAAAAGGACTGTTTTCCCTATGAGTGACCTGCCCGGCCCGTCCGAACCACTGGACATCAGCTTTAACGAGGATGCCCTCTCGACCCTCGCGGCAGCATTCGCAAAATATGGGGATGCGTTTCAGATTTTCTCCCCGGTAACGGGTTCGAATATCTGTGTATTCAGCAATCCGGACCATGTGCGCCATGTTTTCGTTGAGAAAAACGCAAATTTTACGAAGGGCATAGGAATCGAACGGGTCCGAATTCTCCTCGGGAACGGCATTATGGCCAGCGAAGGAGATATTTGGCGGCGACAACGGAAAATGATTCAGCCCGCCTTCCACCGCGACGTGATCTCCGGAATGCTGCAGGACATTGGCGATGCCAATCGCGATTTGCGCGACCAATGGCAGGTGCCCGCTTCCAAAGGAGTGGATATCGACCTCACCCAACACCTGAGCGAAGTCACCCTCACGATCGTATTAAATGCCATCTTCAGCGATGACATGCCGGAAATTGAATCGACCACCGGCGGCAACCCCTTCATGCTGCTGGCTAACGATACCGAGCGCAATCTCCAGTTCGCCTACAAATTTCGCGCGCTTTCGGGGCTGGTGATGAAATGCGTGAACCGGCGCCGCAGCGAAGGCACAGGAAATGACCTGCTTGGCATGCTGCTCGCCGGGCGTGACCGCAAATCGAACGATCCGATGACGGACCGTCAATTGGTTGACGAGGTCCTGACGCTGATCGTCGCCGGCCATGAAACCACTGCCAGTGCACTGAACTGGCTTTGGTACCTGCTCGCACGCCATCCCGAAGTTGAACGCCGCCTGCACGACGAAATCGATGCATGGGATGAAAATTTCACCGACATGGCCTCTGTATTGCAACTGACTTATACGCGGCAGGTCATTGAGGAAACCATGCGTCTATACCCGCCCGGGTGGCTGTTGACTCGACGTTCGATCGACGCCGACGTCATAGGCGGCCATCCAATAGCCGCGAACACGGATGTATTCATTTCGCCATATCTCGTGCACAGGCACCCGGAATTCTGGAAAGCGCCGGACAATTTCGATCCGGATCGCTTCGAAGCCACGGCCAAATCCCAACGCAACCGATTTTGCTATCTGCCTTTTGCACTGGGCCCGCGCGCCTGCATTGGCGAACACTTTGCGATGGTCGAAATGATCATCCACACAGCGCTCATAGCCAGAAAATACAGGCTGCGCTATCTTCGTGAGCAGCCTATGGAAATGGAATGCCAGGTCAATTTACGCCCCAAGCAAAGCATCATGATGCGATTGGAAGAACGCAAGTGAACAAATTTTCGACCCTGGGCGATGCCCTTGCCGCGCGACGGGACAGTCAGCGCACCATTAATTTCATAGACGGCGAAAACAACGGACGCCGTCAGCCAATGCGCGATCTTTACGGTCGTGCCAGCGGTCTCCTGCGTCATTTTCAGCAATGCGGAGCGGTTTCCGGCAGCGAAATGATTGTAATGGTCGACCGCAATGAACAGTTTATCGATGCCTTCTGGGCCGGCGTGCTGGGCAATATCATTCTGGTGCCGATTGCGTCGGGCACCACGGATGAACACCGCTCGAAATTTTTTCGCATACTTTCCAGGCTTCGTCAGCCCTGCCTGTGTACCGACTCCACGATATTGGCCCGCCTCACGACCTATGCCGCGGCAAACGGGTTTGGTGAGGTAATCGAACGCCTGCGCCCTTCCACGATCCTGCTTGACCGCATTGAAGACATTTCCACGCATGGAAAAATCATGCCGGCCACTGCCGACGACATTGCATTCGTTCAATATTCGTCGGGGTCGACCAGCGATCCCAAGGGCGTCGCTCTGACGCACAAAAATCTGCTGACCAACATCGACGCGATAGCAACGGGCATTCAACTGCGGAATACCGATGTAGGCATGAGCTGGATGCCGCTCACGCACGACATGGGGCTGATCGGATTTCATCTAACCCCCTTGATCTGCGATGTTGAACACCTTTTGATTCCAACCTCCGTATTCGTGCGTCGCCCGCAGTTATGGCTCGCCAAGGCATCAGCACATCAAGCCAGTATTTTGTGCTCCCCCAATTTCGGTTACCGGCATTTCCTGAAGACGTTCAAGCCGGACAATGCGGAAGGACTGGATCTCTCGCACGTTCGCGTCTTCTTCAACGGTGCCGAACCCATCTCTGCCGGGTTGTGTCGTGAATTTACCGATGCCATGCTGCCGTTTGGACTAAAGCCGTCCGTCATGTTCCCCGTCTACGGTCTCGCCGAAGCCGGTCTGGCAGTAACCTTTCCCGCTCCCGAAACCGGTTGTCCTACCCTATCGGTCCGCCGTACGGCGCTGACGCCCGGCACCACGGTTGAGCTCACCGACAATAACGAATCGAATTCAAGCACACTCGTACTGGTCGGGAAACCAGTCAAAGGTTGCGCAATCCGCATTGCCGATGACGCGGACAAGGAACTGCCAGCGATGACCGTCGGACATGTGCTGATTCAGGGCGACAACGTCACGCTTGGTTATTACAGGGACGCTATCTCGACGCAGGCAGCCATCCGTGACGACTGGCTGGACACCGGCGATCTCGGCTTCGTGAGTACTGACGGGCTGGTAATTACCGGCCGCGCCAAGGACATCATTTTCGTTAGCGGGCAAAACTACTATCCGCACGATATCGAGGCCCTGCTCGAACAACACGCTGGCATCGAACTTGGCAAAGTTGCAATCTGCGGCGCGCGCGCCGAAAACAGCGCCGCCGACGAAGTGATCGCCTTTGTGCTGCACCGTGGCGACGAACAGGCCTTCCTGCCCGTAGCAGTCTCCGTCCGCAAGACCGTCAACGAGCTGATTGGCATCCCCGTCGACCACGTAATCCCGATTGCGCGATTGCCAAAGACCACCAGCGGAAAAATTCAGCGATTCAAGCTGGCCGAGGCCTACCTGGCGGGTGAATTTGGCGCGACACTTGCAAAGCTGGAAGCATTGACACAAAAAAATCCCGGAACTGGCGAAGCGGGGTCGGGCGAAATCGAGCGCAATCTGAAAGCCATCTGCGACGATCTGCTGAAAGACAAAGCCATCGGACTCAACGACAATATTTTTGAGCTCGGCACAAGCTCACTGACGCTGGCGCAAATCTACGATCGGATCGAAGTAAGGTATCCCGGGCAACTGGAAGTCACCGACTTCTTTGACTATCCGACCATTGCCGAACTGGCCAGGTATCTCAAGTCCCGGCTGGACGCCGCTCAGGCGTAGAGCGGCTTGCGGTATTTCCATTTGCGGTACATCCAGAGCCAGTCCGCGGGATACGCCGATATATGCAACTCGGCAACACGCGCATACCGTTCGATGATATCCGAGCCATCACGGCTGTATGGCGGCTCGCTTATCAGTTGCAGGTCTGCCTCATAGTATCCGCGCCGCACTCGGTGCATGCCGACAAAAACCACCGGCGCGCGTAACATTCTGGCGATTTTGTCGGCGCCGACAAAAAACGCCGTGTCCTGCGCTAAAAAACGCGTCCAGTGCTTTTCCTCGCTGGCCAACGGTGTTTGATCTGCAACCAGGGCAATGATGCGTGCGCCCTTTCTTCGCTTCATCACCTCGACCAGAAAATTCTTTACCGGTATCGGATTGCCACCAAAGCGGGATCTCGATTCCAGCATGAAGCGGTCAACCGCCGCCACCCGCAACGGTTTGTAAACCGCGTCAACGCTGATGTCCAGTTCAATGCAGCTGGCCAGCAGCAACCACTCCCAATTGCAATGGTGCGAGGCCAGCAATACGACCGGCTGACCGGATTTGATCCACGGTTCCAGCAGGGAAAGATTGTTGATCTGTACCCGTTTGCGCAGATCGGCGGCATCAATGGCAGAGCCCTTGAGCACTTCGGCAATCAGATTGCAGGCATTGCGATACGATCGCGCGGCGATTTTTTCGACTTCAACCGGTGTCTTATCAGGAAAAGAATTGCGGATATTGGCCAGTGACAAGGGCCTGCGAAAACCCCAGATGTGGTAAATAATCACGTACAGAACGTCGGTCAACGCGTATAAAACGCGCAACGGCAGGCGGGACAGCAGTTTCAGAAAAATCACGCGAATTCTTCGGCAGTAACGGCGAACGCCGCAAACATATCGGTCAATATTGAAAACCGGCACTAGAGTAAGTGACTTGCACGCCCCAGGCAAGAGCGGCGCGCCCAATGCCGCCTTGCAAGCGGCCGGCTTCAAAGCGTTGAAAGTGGAAACTTCCGGCGTCGAGGTCTGGCTGGCACGCATGGACGTCGGAAAAACCCGAGTGCACCGCCTTGCCGAACTGCTTGCGCCGGATGAAATACAGCGTGCCGCGCGCTTACGGTCCGCCGACGACCGCCGCCGCTTCACCGTCGCACACGGCATGCTGCGGCATTTGCTCGGCATTTATCTGGACATGGCGCCCGCCGCCATTGAATTCTCGTATGGCAGTCGCGGCAAGCCGCGAATCAGACGCACAACGCCGGTTCATTTCAACATGGCGCATTCCGGCGAACGTGCGGTGTATGCCATTTCAAAAAACAGGCCCGTGGGCATCGATATTGAGTATCTGGATCGCGGCATCGCATTCGAACGCGTTGCACGACGGTTTTTCGCACCGGCAGAATTCGACGCGTTGCAAAAGGTGCCCGCAACGCGGCGCCGGCGCGCATTTTTTGCACTCTGGACCGGCAAGGAAGCCGTGATCAAGGCCACTGGCAGAGGCCTGTCACAATCGCTTGCCCGCTTCGAGATCGCGGCGGACATGGACAAGCATCCACACATCATTCGCGCCAAGTCGAAGAGAATTGCACAGACCATCCTGTATGCCCCTGATGCCGACGCGGGATACATGGTATCGGTCGCGGCAATGCCGCCTGTCAATGCAGGCGCGTCAGTCGCTACCCGAAAATCGTCCGTTGACCGGTAAATGCAAATCAGGCTAAGTTTCCCCCTACAATACGTACGCGAAATTCCTTAGCTGAGCCTTGCCTGACCAAGAACAACGAATATCAGGTATTGAGTTCTTCGCTCAATTTTGCAATTGCATCTTTTAGCCGGGTAGTTGCGCGGCGGTTGGTTGTCGTGAATTACCTTTGTATCCGAATGACACGCCTGACATGCTTGAGTAAATTTCCATGACAGAAACTGCAAATCCCGGTCGCCGCAAAGTAATCTGGTTCTTACTGTTGGGACTCACCCTGCTGCTCGGCACCGGCGCCTACCGCTATTGGCAGTCCGGCAAGGCCGCATCTGCCCCGAAGGCGGCCGCACCGGCCATCCCTGTGGTAACTGCAATGGCGAAGGAGGAAGACGTGCCAGTGTATTTATCCGGCATCGGCAACGTCACGCCGCTTTATACAGTCACGGTCAAGGTGCGGGTCGACGGCCAGCTCGACAGCGTAGCTTTTACCGAGGGACAAAACGTCAAAGCGGGCGATCTGCTGGCGCAAATCGATCCGCGCCCGTTTCAGGCGCAATACCAGCAGGCGCATGCGCAAAAAGCGCGCGACGAAGCATTGCTCAAAAACAGCCAGCTTGATCTCGACCGCTACGCCCTGCTCTGGCAGCAGGACTCGGTAGCCAGACAAATCTACGACACGCAACGCGCCAGCGTCGAACAGCTCAAAGCGACCGTTCAGGCGGACCAGGCACAGGTCGACAACGCCAGATTGCAGCTCGACTATACGACCATACGGGCCCCGATCAGCGGCCGCACCGGTGCGCGTCTGGTTGATCCGGGCAACATCGTGCACGCGTCCGACACCAACGGTATTGTCGTCATCAACCAGATCGACCCGATCGCGATGATTTTCACGCTGCCGGAAGACAAGTTCCAGACAGTCAACCGGGCCATACGCGACGGCAGCAAACAACTGCCGGTCATGGCCTATGCGCGCGAAGACGCTACGCTGCTTGGAACCGGCAGGCTGACCCTGGTCAACAATCAAATCGACACCGCCACCGGCACCGTCCAGTTCAAGGCGGTCTTTCCGAACGCCGCGCGCACGTTGTGGCCTGGACAATACGTCAACGCACAAATCGTTCTCGGCACACGCCAACGCGCAGTCACCGTGCCGGCAACGGTGGTGCAGCGCGGCCCCAACGGATTGTTTGCCTACATCGTCAGCGAAGAAGAAACGGTAACAATGCAACCGCTCAAACTGGCCTATATGCAGGACGGCAAAGCCATCGTCGAAGACGGACTGTCAACCGGCGCCCGCGTGGTTGTGGACGGCCAGTACAAACTGAAGCCGGGCTCGAAGATCACCGAATTTCAGGCACCTGCAGCCAAACAAAAACCTCCCGCGAAAGGCCCGGCCCGCAACGATCAAGCGCAGCCGGAAAAGAAATAGCCTTTGAACATCTCCGCGATTTTCATCAACCGGCCGATCGGCACTTCGCTGCTGGCCGCCGCGCTTTTTCTCGTCGGCATCGTCACCTGGCCGCTGCTGCCGGTCGCGCCGCTGCCGCAGGTCGATTTTCCGACCATACAGGTATCGGCTTCATTGCCTGGCGCAAGCCCGGAGACAATGGCGTCCAACGTGGCCACCCCGCTGGAACGCTTTTTTTCATTGATGGGTGGCCTGAGCCAGATGACGTCGAACAGTTTTCTCGGCTCGACCAGCATCACATTGCAATTCGACCTCAACCGCAACATTGATGCGGCTGCCGTCGACGTGCAGGCGGCAATCAACGCCGCAAGCGGACAATTGCCGGCCAACCTGCCCGCCCCGCCGACGTACCGCAAGATCAACCCCGCCGATCGCGCCATTCTGGTTCTCGGCGTGAGTTCGGAAACGCTGCCGATCATGCAGGTGTCTGATTACGCAGACAGCATCGTTGCACAGCAAATTTCGCAAATCTCCGGCGTCGGCCAGGTCGGCATTTTCGGACAGCAAAAGCCGGCTCTACGCATACAGATTGACCCGGCCAAATTGTCCCGGCTGGGCCTCGGCATGGAAGACGTGCGCACACAACTGGTCAGTGCGACGGTCAATTCCCCGAAGGGCTCGTTTGACGGCAAAAAACAGAACATCGCCGTTTACGTCAACGACCAGATTTTTCTGCCGTCCGCATGGAACGACGTGATCGTCGCCTATCGTAACGGCGCACCGGTCCGCGTGCGCGACATCGGCACCGCTGTCGATGGCCCGGAAAACGTCAGGCTCGCCGCCTGGGCCTATGGTGGCGCCGGCGGCAACGCGACAGACACCGGCATGCTCGCCAACGGCCGCACCATTCTGCTGGGCGTGGACAAACAGCCCGGCGCCAATGTCATCGAAACAGCGGACCGCATACGGGCCGCGATGCCGCGTATCCTCGCTGCAATTCCGCCTTCCGTAAAGGTCGGCATTATTTCCGACCGCACGCAAACCATCCGCGCCTCCGTCGAAGACGTCGAATTCACTCTGGTGTTGACGATCTGCCTCGTCGTGATGGTGATTTTTGTGTTCCTGCGCAACGTTCCCGCCACGCTGATTCCGGGGGCAACAGTGCCGCTGGCGATCATGGGAACCGCGGCGGCAATGTACCTCATCGGCTACAGTCTCGACAATCTGTCGCTGATGGCACTGACCATCGCCGTCGGCTTTGTGGTCGACGACGCCATCGTCATGCTGGAAAATATTTACCGTCACGTCGAGAACGGCATGCCCCCTCTTGAAGCCGCATTGCAGGGTTCGCGGGAAATCAGCTTTACCATCATCTCGATCTCGGTATCGCTGGTGGCCGTGTTTATCCCCCTGCTGCTGATGGGCGGCATCGTCGGCCGGCTGTTCCGCGAATTCGCGGTAACCGTGACACTCACCATCGCGATCTCGGTGGTGGTTTCTCTGACACTGACACCGATGTTGTGCGCATTATTTTTGAAATCACATGGCGCAGGTCAAATCCGCCACGGCAAGATGTTCATGTTCTTTGAGCGCGGATTCGATGCCATGCTGGCGGCCTACAAACGCGCATTGATTGTCGTTTTCAGACATCAACCGCTAACGCTCATCGTTTTCATCGCGACGGTCGTCGCCACAGTTGGCTTGTATATCACCGTACCCAAGGGTTTCTTTCCGCAGCAGGACACCGGAAATATCCAGGGCATCGCGGAAGCGGCGCAGGACATTTCCTTCGCCGGCATGAGCGAACGCGCGACAGCCGTCGCCGATATCGTGCGCCAGGACCCTGACGTCTTCAGTATCGGCAACACCCTTGGCAACAATACACTGAACACCAGCAACTTCTTCATCGCGCTGCGATCACGCGAAGACGGGCGGATCGCCTCCTCCGACGAGATCATCGCACGCCTGCGGCGCAAGCTGGCCGCCGTGCAAGGCGTCAACCTGTTCATGCAGTCCTCGCAGGACATCAGCGTCGGCGGCCGCATCGCACGCACGCAATATCAGTACACGGTAACCAGTGCCGACATCAATGAGCTCGGCGAATGGGCGCCGCGCATCCTGGAACGTCTGCGTCAGTTGCCGCAATTAACCGACGCGGTATCGGACCAGCAAACCAGCGCCGCCGCCATCAACCTGACCATCGACCGCGACCGCGCTTCAAGCTATGGCATTTCCCCGGCGGTCATTGATGCGACGATCTACGACGCCATCGGCCAGCGCCAGATTGCGCAATACTTTACGCAACTCAATTCCTACCGCGTAGTGCTTGAGGTCACACCCAGGCTGCAGGAAGATCCGGATCTGCTGAACAAGCTTTATGTGACTTCGCCAACCAACGGCAAACAGATTCCGCTGGCGACCTTCGTCAAAATCGACAATACCAGGACCAATTTTCTGTCGATCAGCCATCAGGGGCAGTTCCCCGCCATCACCATCTCGTTCAATCTAGCGCCCGGCACGGCGCTCGGCGAGGCGGTCGATGCCATTCAGGCGGCGGTACCCAGCATTGGCACGCCTGCGACCATACGCGGCGGCTTCCAGGGCACTGCACAGGCGTTTCAAAGCTCGCTGGCAAGCCAACCCTATCTGATTGCGGCAGCGCTGGTCGTGGTCTACATCGTGCTGGGACTACTCTACGAAAGTTATATCCATCCGCTGACGATTCTTTCGACACTGCCCTCCGCCGGCGTCGGGGCGCTGCTGTTCCTGCTGCTGTTCGGCTACGATCTGAGCGTGATCGCCCTGATCGGCATCATTCTGCTGATCGGTATCGTCAAGAAAAACGGCATCATGATGGTGGATTTTGCGCTGACAGCCGAGCGCGAACGGGGTGTCAGCGCGGAAGAATCGATCTTCGAGGCCTGCATCCTGCGCTTCAGGCCCATCATGATGACGACCATGTGCGCGATGCTGGCGGGCATTCCGCTGATGCTCGGCACCGGCACCGGATCCGAATTGCGGCGCCCGCTGGGCGTCGCCATGGTCGGCGGGCTGGCCCTTTCGCAACTGCTGACGCTATTCACGACTCCCGTGATCTATCTATACCTGGATCGCTTCAGCCGGCGTTTTCGCAAAAATACACCGCGCACAGCAGATGCGGTGGTGCAAGTCTAGATAAAGCCGTATTGCACGCGGGCATTATTCTCGATAGATCAGGCAAAAGAAAACCCCTCGCTTGAGGGGTTTTCTTTGATGCATTTAAAACAGTTGCTGCTAAAACATTAGTGACGACATTCGGCCGGCACGTATTTCCACTGCACCGAGTTGCCCGAGCCGGTGCTGCAAGCCCAAGCCACACGACCGCCGCCCAGCGACGGGGTCAGCACGACGTTCACGGTGGTGCCAACCGACGTCGAGTTGCCACTGATCGTG
>JANXSE010000436.1 GCA_025356695.1 Betaproteobacteria bacterium | reverse complement strand
TGCGCCACGCAGTGCGGCTACGCCGCCGCAGATGCCGGTCATTGACGACGCGGCAGCGCGCATGGCACATGCCGGCCCGTCGGTGCGACGCTTCGCACGCGAACTCGGTGTCGATGTGTCGAAGGTGACGGGTAGCGGGCCAAAGAACCGTATTCTGCGCGAAGACGTGCAGGCCTACGTGAAGGCGGCATTGGCGCGGCCCGCGGGTGGCGGTGGACTGGGCTTCAACCTGCCGCCGATGACGCCGGTCGACTTTTCCAAATTCGGTCCGATCGAGACGCAGGCGCTGTCGCGTATCAAAAAACTTTCTGGCGCGTTTCTGCATCGCAACTGGTTGTCGATCCCGCACATCACGCAGAACGACGAAGCCGACATCACCGAACTCGAAACCTTTCGCAAGAGCCAGGCCGACGAGGCGCGTGCCTCGGGCATCAAGTTCACGCTGCTCGGTTTTCTGATCAAGGCCGTGGTGGTGGCGCTGAAGGAATTTCCGCACTTCAACGCCTCGCTCGCCCCCGACGGCGAAAGCCTTGTCCTCAAGCAGTATTTCCACGTCGGCGTGGCGGTCGATACGCCGAATGGTGTGGTGGTGCCGGTGATTCGCGATGCTGACAAAAAAGGCCTGCGCGAAATCGCCAAGGAATTGGGCGAAGTCAGTGCGCGCATGCGCGACGGCAAGATCAATCCGGCCGATCTGCAGGGCGGCTGCTTTTCGATTTCGAGTCTCGGCGGCCTCGGCGGCACGCATTTCACGCCCATTATCAACGCGCCGGAAGTCGCCATCCTCGGCGTCGGCAAGGCGGCGATGCGCCCGGTGTGGGACGGCAAACAGTTCGTGCCGCGCCTGATGCTGCCGCTATCGCTGTCGTACGACCACCGCGTGATCGACGGCGCGCAGGGTGCGCGGTTCATTGCGTTCCTCGGCAGCGTACTCTCCGATATTCGCCGTCTTGTTTTATAAACGGCGCTACCGCGGCACGGCCGCGGTTTTGACTCCATGCACATGACGCATTACTCTTGACCCGATGTCTATTGCTCCCATCGGGATTTTCGGCGGCACCTTTGATCCGGTCCACTTCGGGCACCTGCGGCTTGCGCAGGAACTCGGTGAATCGTTGCGCTTGGCGGAAGTGCGCATCATTCCCGGCGGCACACCACCGCACCGCGCGGCGCCGCAGGTCACTTCCGAACAGCGTCTGGAAATGGTGCAGCTGGCGGCAGCCGGCAATCCCCTGCTCAGCGTGGACGATTGCGAAGTGCGCCGCAGCGGCCCCGGTTACACCGTCGATACGCTCACCGAATTGCGGCACAGTGTCGGTGCGGCACGGCCGTTGTGCCTGCTGCTCGGCGCCGATGCCTTTCTTGAACTCGCAACCTGGCACCGCTGGCACGATCTGTTCGGCCTTGCGCACCTGGTGATTGCACACCGCCCCGGGTTTCCGCCCGACTCGTGGATGGCGCGCATGCCCGAGCCGCTGGCGCGCGAGTATTCGGCGCGGCTGTTGCGGCAACCATTCGGCGTGCATCTGTCGCCGGCCGGCGGCATCGTCACGCAGTCAATCGCCGCACTCGACATTTCCGCATCAATGATCCGCGACTCGCTCGCGCGTGGTGTCAGCCCGCGTTATTTGCTGCCCGATCCGGTTCTCGACTATATTCGTCGCAACAACTTGTATGTTACGCAGGAGGTGAATGAAAGCCGCTAAGACAGGGAAGCAGGACAAGCTGGTGAAGGCCGCGGTCGACGCGCTCGAAGATATCAAGGGGCGCGACATCGTCGTCATCGATGTGCGCAAGATGACCGCGTTGTTCGACCAGGTGATCGTGGTGAGCGGCGAGTCGACGCGCCAGAACAAGGCGCTGGCGAACAACGTCCAGGAAAAACTCAAGGCGCTTGGCGCCACCGTGCACGGCGTCGAAGGCGTCGATCCCGGCGAGTGGATACTCGTCGATCTGGGCCAGATCGTCGTGCACGTCATGCAGCCGGTGGTGCGCCAGCACTACAACCTTGAAGAGTTGTGGGGCGCGGAGCTGCCGGTGCGGCGCGCCGCCGGCGCGCGCTAGGCGGGCTGCCGGGGCTGCTCCGCGCAGGGCATTTCCGCCGGTTCAGCCAAAACAATATCGACATGAAGTTTCTCGTTGTTGCGGTCGGCCACAAAATGCCGGTGTGGATCAGCGCCGGATTCAACGAGTACGCGCAGCGTATGCCGCGCGAATCGCGCATCGAGCTGGTTGAAATAAAGCCCGCCATCCGCGGCGCCGACAAGACCGTCGAGAAATGGATGGCTGTCGAAGCCGAACGCATCGCGGCATCGCTGCCGGCGCGTTGCGTCAGGGTCGTGCTCGATGAGCACGGCAAGGCGTTGACGACCACCGATCTGGCGAAACGCATCGAACGCTGGCGGCAGGATGGCGGCGACGTCGCCTTCATCATCGGTGGCGCCGACGGCACCGCGCCGCAGGTCCGGCGCGATGCCGACCTGCTGCTTGGGCTGTCTGCGTTCACGCTGCCGCATGGCCTTTGCCGCGTCATGCTGGCGGAACAGTTGTACCGCGCCGTGTCCCTGCTGGCCGGACATCCGTATCATCGGGAATAAAAAACGGCCGGTTTCCGCCGCATCCTCATCCATTGTTAGTGATCTCAGCCGATGCCGACCCCGCGTTTCTATTTAGCATCCCGCAGCCCGCGCCGGCGTGAATTGCTTGCGCAGGCCGGTTTTTTCTATGCAGAACTGCCGCTCGGCGCCGCCGACGTTGATGAAACACCGCATGATGGCGAAGCGGCCACCGGCTACGTGTTGCGCGTTGCGCGCGACAAGGCCGCCGCCGGATGGCGCGCTGTTGTTGCAGGAAAATTCGCCGCACTGCCCGTGCTCACTGCCGACACCACCGTGGTGCTCGACGGTGCGATCCTCGGTAAACCCGACGACGCACAACATGCCGGCGAGCTGCTGCGTCAGCTGTCAGGACACACGCACCAGGTTTTTACCGCGATTGCACTGGCCAGTGCCGCCGGCATGAGCACGCGTTTGTCGACCTCTACGGTAGAATTTCGCGCTATCACGCCGGCGGAAATCCAATGTTATGTCGCCACCAGCGAGCCGCTCGACAAGGCTGGCGCTTATGCGGTGCAGGGACGCGCCGCCGTGTTTATCCGGACCATCGGCGGCAGTTATTCAGGCATCATGGGACTGCCGTTGTTTGAAACGGCGGAATTACTCGGCACTCTGGGCATTACCCCGGATTGAAACCACGCAGGGCACCATGAGCGAAGAGATTCTCATCAACGTGACGCCGCAGGAAACGCGCGTCGCCGTCATCCAGCAGGGCGTGGTGCAGGAGGTGCAGATCGAACGCACGTCAGCGCGCGGCTGGGTCGGCAACATCTACATGGGGCGCGTGGTGCGAGTGCTGCCCGGCATGCAGTCGGCCTTCGTCGATATCGGTGGCGCGCGCGCGGCGTTTCTGCACGTTGCCGATTTGTGGGGCCAGCGGCAGGAGGGCGTCGAACCGAAGCCGATAGAGCGCCTGCTGTCCGAGGGGCAAAACATCATGGTGCAGGTGATCAAGGACCCGATCGGCACCAAAGGGGCGCGCCTGTCGACGCAGATCAGCCTGGCCGGACGTCTGCTGGTTTATCTGCCGCAGGAGTCGCATATCGGTATTTCGCAGCGCATCGAGGACGAGGAAGAAAGGTTGCATCTGCGCGACAAACTGCAGCAACTGTTGCCGCCGGACATCACCGGCGGCTTCATTATCCGCACCATGGCGGAAGCCGCCAGCGATCGCGAGCTGACCACCGACATCGATTACCTGCGCAAGCTGTGGAGCGACATCCAGGAAAAGGCGAAGAGCGCCGCACCCGCCGCCGCGCTTTATCAGGACCTTAATCTCGGCCTGCGCGTGGCGCGCGATTTTGTCAACGACGACACCACACGCATTCTCATCGATTCGCGCGAGACCTTTCAGAAAGTGCAGGCTTTCGCGCAGGAATTCACGCCGAATGTGGCGCCGCGGCTCGAGCATTACGCCGGCGAGCGACCACTGTTCGACATGTACAGCGTCGAAGACGAAATCGAAAAAGCACTGGCCCGCCGCGTTGATCTGAAATCGGGCGGTTATCTGATCATCGACCAGACCGAGGCCCTGACCACGGTGGACGTCAACACCGGCGGCTTCGTCGGCGGCCGCAATTTCGACGACACGATCTTTAAAACGAACCTGGAGGCGGCGCAGGTGGCGGCGCGCCAGCTGCGCTTGCGCAATCTCGGCGGCATCATCATTGTCGATTTCATCGACATGGACAACGAAGAACACAAGAATGCCGTGCTCAACGAGTTTCGCAAGGCGCTGGCGCGCGACCGTACGCGCATGACGGTCAACGGCTTCACCCAGCTCGGCCTGGTCGAGATGACGCGCAAGCGCACGCGCGAGAGCCTCGCCCACGTGCTGTGCGAGCCCTGTCCGGTGTGCGAAGGGCGCGGCGAACTGAAAACCGCGCAGACCGTCTGCTACAAGATTCTGCGTGAACTGTTGCGCGAAGCGCGCCAATTCGATGCGCGCGAGTTCCGCATACTCGGTTCACAGCATGTGATCGACATGTTCCTCGACGAAGAATCACAAAGCCTGGCGATGCTTTCCGATTTCATCGGCAAGCCGGTATCGCTGCAGGTCGAGTCGCAGTACAACCAGGAACAGTTCGACATCGTATTGATGTAGCGGGCGCGGGGCTCAGGCCCGCTCAAGGCCGAAGAAGTTGCGGATCCTGGCGAGAATTTCAGAATGTTCGTGGCCGGCTTTGCGCGCGAATTGCGCTGCGTCGGCCTGCTCGAGCTTCTGGTTCAAATCGTTTTGACGCGCCACCAGCATGCGCGAAAAATCCTCGGCCAGCGCCGGGCGCGTGCGCAGCACGTCTTCCAGCGATATTTTGTCCAGGCGGTAGCACTCGACATCGGCGGCCGCAATCACGGTGGCGCGGCGCGGCTCCCCGGTCAACAGACCCATTTCGCCGAAACAGGTGCCGGCCGGCAGGTTGTTGACGACACGCCGCTCGCCGCCCGGCTGGTCGACCACCACGTCGGCATTGCCGCTGGTAAGAATGTAGAGCCAGTGCGCCACCGCGCCCTGTCGCGTCATTACGTCGCCTTTGGCGAACGGCGCAAAGACCAGCCGCTCGGCGATAGTCTGCAATTCCTGCGCGCTCATGCCGGCAAACAGGTCGACGTGTTTGAGTGCATCGAGGCGATGGGTGATTTCGCGCGCATGCACTTCCTGCACATGTTTGCCGCTTTCCTTGACCGTGTGCAGGCTGTATTCCGGTACCGCGATGCGGAAGCCGGCGCGCTGCAGAGCCGCCAGCACGTGCACGCGCACCTCGGAATCGGTCGGGTCGTCGCGTGAAAAATCAGTCAACCAGTAACGCAGCGCATAACGTCCGTAACCGTGTTCAAAATCCATCAGCACGCACTGCGGCGCGGGCGTCGCGGCGACTCCGGTGATGGCGGCCGCGCGCACGGCGGTTTCAGTGCTTTCGATCACCCTTGCCGGTGGTGCGCTGTAATCCACGTTGAACCAGATCCAGCGCCGCCACTGCGGTGGTGCGCCGCGGCGCCGTCCGTGCACGATAAAGCGGTTGCGCATCAGATAGCTGTTGGGGATGACCACAGTGTCCCAGTTGCGGGTCTGTATCGAGGTCGAACGCCAGCGGATATCGACGACCTGGCCCTCGACATCGTCGATGCGCACCCAGTCGCCCACCGCCAGCGATGAATCGAGTTCGAGGGCGACACCGCCGAGAAGATTGCCGAGCGTGTCCTGCATCGAGAAGGCGAGCACGGCCGTCATCAGTGCGGACGTTGTGACGATCTGCGAGAGGTCGAGACCGGCGTAACGCAGCCGCACCATGCCCCAAGCCAGATAACCGAGCATGACCAGCATGTCTTCGACGATGCGCGGCGGATCAACGCGGATCCAGCGCAGGGCGACGCGGAACAGGAACAGTCCGGCCAGCCGGATGATGGCGATGCCGCCGGCAATGATGGCGGTTTCCCGCAGCACCGCAGCAGCGGTACCCAGTTCAAGTGCACCGATGATGGCGCTGGCCCACAAGGCGACGAGGCTGGCCGCATAAAAGCCGAGCGTGTGGAACAGCGGGGCGCGATATTCGGGGCGGAAACTGTACAACAACGCCGACAGCGCGACCGCCGTCGCCATCAAGTAAGGCATTTCAGGGTGCCAGAACGCCCCCAGCGCCTGCCTCCAGATGATCGTAAGGTCGCCATTCATGGTGGATCCTGAGCGGAAGTCGGTGCCGGAAATCGCACATGTTATGCCTTATCATTATCCACACAGGGCAAAACGCGGCTGCTTGACGTGGGTCAACGTTAAAACGAAACGGCCGCGGAAAATATTCGTCATGCCGCCGATCATCGGCGGGAAGGGTGCCTGCATGTTTGAATCGGCTGAACTGGGTCATCGGATTTCCGGTCGCGAATACGACAAGGCGGTGCCGAAGTTGCGCGAGGCGCTGCTCAAGGCGCAGTACGACTTGTTGGCCGACAAGAATTTTCCGGTGATCATCATCATCGGCGGTGTCGACGGCGCCGGCAAGGGTGAAACGGTCAACATCCTCAACGAATGGATGGACCCGCGACATATCCGCACGCAGGCCTTCGGCGAAATGTCAGACGAGGAACGCGAACGTCCGCGCATGTGGCGCTACTGGCGCGGGCTGCCGCCGAAGGGCCGCATCGGCATCCTGTTCGGCGCCTGGCATACCGACCCGATCGTCAATCGGGTGACCGGCAGGACCGGTGACGCGGAAATGAAGCTGGCGATGGAAGAGATTGTGCAGTTCGAGCGCATGCTCGCTGACGAGGGCGCGCTGATCCTGAAGTTCTGGTTTCACCTGTCGAAGAAGGCGCAGAAGACCCGCTTGAAGGCACTCGAGGCCGATCCGAAGACGCGCTGGCGCGTCACCGACACCGACTGGCAGCGTTTCAAGCTCTACGACAAATTCCGCCAGGTTTCGGAAGACGCATTGCGCGAAACCAGCACCGGTTATGCGCCGTGGCTGGTGGTCGAAGGCACCGATCCGAATTATCGCTATCTGACGGTCGGCCGCACGGTGCTCGACGCGCTCAAAAAACGGCTTTCCGGAAAACGGCCGGCGGTGAGCAAATCGGCGGCCTTGGCAGAGGCTGCGGTGGATGGTCGCACGCTGCTTTCGGCGCTTGATTACAACAACAGCCTCACGCACAAGGCCTACGCCAAAAAACTCGAAAAATACCAGGGCCAGCTCAACCTCCTCAGCCGTCATAAAAAATTCCGGCAGAAGTCGCTGATCATTGTTTTCGAAGGGGCCGATGCGGCCGGCAAGGGCGGCGCCATCCGGCGTGTTACCAGTGCGATGGATGCGCGCCACTATCAGGTGACGCCGGTTGCCGCGCCGAGCGAGGAGGAGCGCGCCCAGTCCTATCTGTGGCGCTTCTGGCGCAGCATGCCGCGCTGCGGACGGGTAACGATTTTTGACCGTTCGTGGTACGGTCGCGTGCTGGTCGAGCGCGTCGAGAAATTCTGCTCGGAAGCGGACTGGATGCGCGCTTATCACGAAATCAACGATTTCGAGGCGCAGCTGGTCGAGGCCGGTGGCGTCGTCACCAAGTTCTGGCTCACCATTACCAAGGAAGAGCAGCTGCGGCGTTTCCGCGAGCGCGAGAAAACGGCGTTCAAGAGTTTCAAGATCACCGGGGAAGACTGGCGCAATCGCAAGAAGTGGGACGCCTATGAAAGCGCCGTCTGCGACATGATCGAACGCACCAGCAACGATCACGCGCCGTGGGTGCTGATCCCCGCCAACGACAAATATTTTGCGCGGATCGAAATACTCAGAACCCTGTGCGAGCGCCTGGAGGCGGCGCTCTAGGCGCTAGACCAGTGCGGCCTGCGGTTCCGCCGCCGCAGGCGTTGCGACTTGCATCGGATCGTTGCCGTCGAGGCTGGCCTGGATGCGCGCCAGCACGTCGCGTTGTTGTTCGAGCACCGTGCGCTGCGTTTCAAGCTGCTTGATGCGACCTTCGACAGAACCGATGTTGTCGCGGATCTTCTTGAAATTCTCGAGCCGCTTGGACAGCACGCCCTCATGTTCCTTGATCTGCAGGTTCAGCGGATTGAGCGCCGATTTCAGCCATGCATCGACATCCAGCCGTGTCATTTCAAACACGCTGCGCGCCTCGCTGACCAGGCCCTCGTAGAATTTCTGCACGACGAAGTGTTTGTATTTGGCGACATTGACCGGATCATGGCAAAACTGCTTGGCGGTGGCCTGCAGGCCGGTCATGGTCAGCGTGTGTTTTTCCAGATTGAGCGACGGCGGCGTAAGCTTGGCAAAACCGAATTTTTCGTGGAAGTGGCCATAGGTCATGTCGACCAGGCCCTTGATCTGGTTTGCGAAGTTGAGGATCTTGCTCGACACCAGCGTAAAGTGCTGGAACAGCATCTGGATGCTTTTCCAGAGGCCCGCCGTGGTCCACGCGCCTTCGATGAACTCGCGGTCCTTGTTGAGCACCGCTTCAATCGAATCGTCGTCAAGCTGCTTGAGCAGCGTCGCGCCCTGGCCGGTCACCGTGTTGTAGGTGGCGCGGAAGGCCTGCACCGTGGCCTGGTAATTTTTGCGGTCCGCCTCCAGCCGCGCGATCATGGTCTGCGCCATGCTGCGGTTCTTG
Organism: Betaproteobacteria bacterium; assembly: GCA_025356695.1. The sequence continues at coordinate 3,505 of JANXSE010000436.1, read as the reverse complement.
CCCGACATCACGGACAGTTCCTTCAACTCGGTGGCGGTCGCCGTGAGCTGGTTGGCTACCGCCGTGCGCGAGGCCGCGACCATGGTGCCGATCTCGCGCTGCACGGCGGCGCGCATGATTTCCTGTTTTGCCGGGATGATTTCGGAGGCGAGCAGGTGTTCGAGCTGTTCGATGCCGGTTTTTGCCAGCAAATCATTGTCGTCGCGGACGCGTGCCAGCAGCGCTTTTTGCGCCGATACCGCCATTACGTGCGAACGCGGCACCGATAGCAGTTCGGAGGTTGAATCGATTTGCCGGTTCACATCGGCGGCGATCTGTTCGGGGGTTTTCAATTCGTCCCACATCAGATCGATCTTGTTCAGCACGGCGATGCGGCGGGTCGCCGCCGGCTGCACGTATTTCTGCCAGACTTCGAGGTCCGATTTGGTGACGCCGGTGTCGATGGCAAGAATGAACAGGATGGCGTGCGCGTTCGGGATCATCGACAGCGTCAATTCGGGTTCGGTGCCCAGCGCATTGAGGCCCGGAGTGTCGAGCACGACCAGCCCGCTCTTCAGCAGCGGATGCGGATAGCTGATGATGGCATGGCGCCAGGCCGGTATCTCGACCATGCCGCCTTCCTTGACGACGACGGTGCTCGCCATCGGGTCGTTTTCATCCCACAGGCCGAGCGACTTGGCTTCTTCCAGACTGACGGATTTGACCTCGACCAGGTGCTGCATCGCGCTGGTCATTTCGTCGCGTGAATCGATGTCGAGTTTTACCTTGATCCACTCGACCGCCTGGCGTTTTAACGCGCTGACGCTTTCCTGGCGCTTGCGTGTTTCGATCGGTAGCAGCCGGATGTACGGCTCGTCGGCGGGGTCATGAAAAATTTCTGTCGGACACATGGTGGTGCGACCAACGTTGGACGGCAGCAGGCGCTGCTTGAAATCCGAGAAGAACATCGCATTGATCAGTTCGGTTTTGCCGCGCGAAAATTCAGCGAGGAAGGCGAGCGTCATGCGGTCGTTGCGCAGACTTTCAATCAGATCGTAAATGCGCAGCGATTGCTGGATGTCGGCGTAGCCGTTGGTGTCGAGCCATGATTTATAGGACTCGATCCCGGTGATCATCTGAACCCGCCACTCTTGATAGTGGGCGACTTCTTGTTCGAGCTGGCTCGTCATCCGCTTGGGGGCCGTGGGCACGCGCCGCATCCGGAGAAAATTAAAAAACCACGTTTTTTCCGGAGCTTATGCGCAATACTTCACATGATACATCGGATTTGTACAAACGCAAACCGGCGTCACCAGCCGCGTACGGGCCGACCGTCGTTGGCAATGACGCGGTCAGGCCGCCGGCAGGGGGGCGGGGGCGGTTGCCGGTTTGGCCGGCGGCTGCGGATTGTTCAGTGCCAGGTTGGTGCGCAGGAGGTCAAGCTGCTCGCCCTGTTTTTTCAGTGACTGGCGCTGGCTGTCGAGCTGTTTGATGCGCTCCTGCACCGACATCAGGTTGTCCTTCATGTTGCGCAGGCTCTCGACGCGTTTGAGCATCAGGGTCTGGCGCTCCATGATCTGCCCATTGAGCGGCCCCAAGGCGCCGCGCAGCCAGTGCTCGGTGTCGATCCGCGTCAGTTCAAACTGCTGGCGCGCTTCTTCGACCAGGCCGTCGTAGAACTTCTTCAGCAGAAAATCCTTGTAAGTCGCGATGTTCAGCGCATCATGGCAGAAAGAACGCGCGTTTTCCTCCAGCGCATGCATGGCCTCAAGGTGTTTTTGCAGCGTGATCGGCGGCGGGCTCAGTTTGGCGAGGCCGAAGTTTTCATGGAAGCTCTGATAGATGCCGTCGACGGCGTCACGCAGTTTTTCCGCGTAATTAAGGATTTTTTCGACCTGCGTCGCAAAGTAGCCAAACAGGCCCTGCATGTTTTTCCACATGCCGGCGGTTGTCCATGCGCCCTGGATGAACTCGCGGTCGTGGCTGAGAATTTCCTCTATGCGGTCGTCGTGCAGGGTGGCGAGCAGTTCCTGTCCCTTGGCATTGAGATCGGAGTAGGTAACATTAAACTGGGCCACGCTTTTCTGGTAAAGCTTGCGCTCACCTTCAAGGCGCGTCAGCATGTCTTGGGCGACGCTGCGGTTCTTGCCTGAGGTCGAGGTCAGATCCTGCATTTCCTTGACCGTGGCGATGAAGCGCGCTGCTACCGCCTGCCGTGCCGACTGCACCAGCGGACCGATTTCCTTGGCCACCGCTGACAGCAGCAGGGCCTGGCGTTCCGGCACCAGTTTTTCGCCATGCAGCTTTTCAAGTCGCGAAAACCCTTCCATCAACGCACTTGATTCCTCGTGCGCCAGGCGTGCCGCCACCGCCTGCTTGATCGGCAAGGCGATGACGTTGTTGTCCGGCAGTTCGAGCGCGTGCGCGACGCTGGCCGCGGTCGATGCATCGGCGCCGGCACTGCTGTCGAGCACGACGAATTTATGCGCCTGAGAATTCTGCGCGTATTGTTTCCAGACATCGCGCGAAGACGACGCCAGTTCCTTGCCAAGCACCATCAGCAGCGACTGCGCGCTTGAGGCAATGCGCAACGCAACCTCGGGCTCCGACGCCAGCATTTGCGGTCCCGGGGTGTAGAGCGCGATCAATCCGCTTTTCAGCATCGGGTGCGGCATGTTGATCAGCGCATAACGCCACGCCGGGATCATCACCGCGTCGCCGCTGCGTTCGACGTTGGTCAGCGTCAGCGAACGTGCTTCGTCGATACTGACGGCGCGCGATTCCATCAGGCTGCGCGTGGCCTCGGCGATGGATTCGGGCGATTCCGGGTTCAGCCGCATGGTGATCCATTCAATCGGGCTGCGCCGCAGATTGGCGATGCTTTCCTGTTTTTTGCGGGTGTCGATCGGCAGCACGCGCACGTAGGGCGACTCGCTCGGATCGTGAAAAATCTCGGTCGCGCAGAGAAACTCGCTGCCGACGCCCATGGGCAGCAACCCGCCCGGCATGTCGGAAAACAGCAGTGCGTTGATCAGGCCGATTTTGTCTTCCGCCGATTCGCCCATGAAGGCAAGCCGGATGCGGTCGTTGCGCAGGCCTTCGACCATGTCATAAATGCGCAGCGTTTGCTCAATGTCGGCGTGACCATAGGTGTCCTGCCACGCGCGGAACTCGTCGATCGCAGAGACTAACTTGGTGCGCCAGTCGGTAAACTGGGCGATGCGTTGTTCTAATTGGCCGGGCACGATGACTCCAAGCGGGCGAGCAGATTCATGGTTTGGGTGTCGCAACAGGCAAGTTCGACGATTTTGCGGCGACCGCGACTGCCTTGGCGGATACTGATCTGCGAGAGTGGAAGCTTAAACCATTGATGTAAAAAGTCAATTAGTGCCCAATTGGCTTTGTCATCGACCGCCGGCGCAGCGATTTTGAGCTTCAGCGCGTCGCCATGGCGCCCGGCCACCGCGGTCTGCCGCGCGTTTGGTTGCACATGCAGTGTCAATGTGATTTTTCCGCCCGCAGAATC
>JANXSE010000408.1 GCA_025356695.1 Betaproteobacteria bacterium | reverse complement strand
GGAAATAAAATACGGCCCCATCAATTTGGCCCAGCAGTTATCGCGCGCAATCAGACGCAGCAGCGCCTTGAACGGCGGCGCATCGAGGCCGTCGGCCGACTGAATTTTGGCGAAATGGTCGATCACGATGTCGATCTTGAGCTTCGCGAGTTCGGCTTCGATCTCCGGCATCGCCGGCAGATCGGCGAAGAACTGCAGGTGCCAGCCCATCGGTTTGATGCGCTCGGCGAGGCGCGGCGCATCGCTGAGATTGAGGCCCTTGGTGGCCGAAGCGGTGTTGATGCGGATGCCGCGAAAACCCGCTGCGTGCAGATCTTCGAGCTCGCGGTCGCTGATGTCGGCAGACACCACGGCGACGGCGCGCAGGTCGAAGCGTTTCGACTGCAGCGCTTCGACGATCAGCGAGTTGTTGGTGCCGTAGACGCTGGGCTGCACCAGCACGCCGCGCGTGCAGCCGAGGTTGCCTTCCATGCGGATGTAATCCGCGAGCGGATTGAGATGCGGCACGAAATGCGTTTTCGGCAGCAGCGGATATTTTTCCTGCGGGCCGAAGATATGCGCGTGGCAATCGCAGGCCTGCGCCGGAAAGCGCGCTTTCGGTGCGTGCGCAGTGGCGACCGGCGCCGGAATGTCGGGTTTTCGAATTGCAAGGCTCAAGATAACTGGTCCTTTGCCTGCCGTGCTTCAACGGTTTTCGCTTCGATCTCGTAGTACTCGTCAAGGCCGATGATGTCTTCGACGGCCTGGCGTGCGGCCACGTATTCGGCGTTGGTCATGCCGGTGTAGTCGCCGGTGCTGCGCAGTTCGGTCAGCGCTTTCTTGAGGAAATGGAACTCGGTGCAGAGCGTGACCTGCGCTTCGATGCAGCCGATGTAGCCCATCTGCTCGAGGTCTTTGCGCGGAATGATCGGGCGGCCGTCGCGGTTGCCGCGGCTTTGCACGTAGACGAGGGGCAGGCGGCATTTCTTCGGTGCGTCTTCGGCTTCCTGCGGCGTGCGCGGGAACAAGAGGCCCAGGTCGGCGCCGACGTCGGCAGCGCGGTTCAAACGCATGCTGGCTTCTTCGAGGCCGAGCGCGCGGCAGGTGTCGGTGCGCGCGATCACCACGAAGTCCGGATCGCTGCGGTCGCGTTCCTTGCACGAGTATTCGACTTTCTCGACGAATTCCTCGACGGAGACGCCGTGCACCACATACTTGTGATAGTGCGCGCGTTTCGGATAGAGCGCGTCCTCGATATGCACGCCGGCGACACCGGCGCGGATGAATTCGCGCATGGTGCGCATGGTGTGGATCGGCTCGCCCCAGCCGGAGCCGGCGTCGGCCAGCAGCGGAATGTTGACGTTCTGCGCGATATTGCGTGCCGGGTCGATCTGTTCGTTCATGGTCAGCAGCGGTTCGGTGATCGCGGTCGAGCCGCCGGTGACGTAGCCGCCGATGTAGACCGCTTCGAAACCGAGCGATTCGACGAGGCGTGCACCGAGTACGTTGTAGACCGAAGGCATGTGCAGAAATGTTTTGGCGCGCAGCAATTTGCGCAGTTTGGTGGACTGACGTTCGAGCAAGGCGGTTCTCCCGGGGTGTCGGATTGAAACGGAATGGATACGCGCGCGGCGTAGTTGCCGTAGTTGCGACGGCCGCTGTCAAGAATGATTGTATGCCGCTGCGCCGTTGCCTGCACTGCGGGTGCGGTCGATGCGTTCGCCGGGGCCGGAATGTGCGCGCAGCACACCCGTCGCTGGATAGCGGATGCAGTTGGCTTTAGACTAGGCGCCTTGCAGCATCAATTGAGGGGAGGACATCATGCATAAAAAATGGATGGCTACCGCATGGACGGCCGCGGTACTGTTTGCCGGCAACAGTTTTGCGCACGACAGCGACGCAATGAAAACGGTAGGGCGCGCCATCGACGCAATGGGCGGCTATAAACTCGCCAATCTCCGCGCCGTTACGATCAAGGGCTTGGGCCGGCATTTCGAACCGCAGCAGGCGCTGCGTCCCGATGGCGATGCGATTCCCAGTGGCGCGTCCGCCTTTACCACCACCATCGATCTCGTCAACGGCAAAGCCCGCACCGAGTGGGCGCGCGATCTGACGACGCCGG
>JANXSE010000399.1 GCA_025356695.1 Betaproteobacteria bacterium | reverse complement strand
ACCAAGGGCCTCAACGGCCAGCTTCTGACCAATCTGGCTGCGGCCGGCATTGATGCGGCTGCAATCGACACCGTGGTCATTTCGCATTTTCACGGCGACCATATCAACGGCCTGCTCAGGGCCGACAATACGCTGGCGTTTTCGAACGCGAAAATTTACGTGCCCGCCCCCGAGTACCGCTACTGGATGAGCGACGACGAGATGAAGCGCGCCGCCTCGCCGCGCATCGACCTGCTGTTCAAGAACGTGCGCCGCGTGATGAGCGGCGAAGTGCTGAAACGCCTGAGCCAGTACGAATGGGGCGCGGAGATCATTCCCGGCATTACTGCCGTCGCCACACCCGGCCAGTCGCCCGGCCACACCTCGCATATCGTCGCTTCGGGCAACAGCAAGGTGTTCGTGCATGCGGATGTGACGCATGCGCCCTATCTGTTTGTGCGCAATCCGGGCTGGCACCCGTTCTACGATCACGATCCGGTGAAATCCGAAGAGACGCGGCGCAAAGTGCTGGACATGCTGGTCAGCAGCAGGATGCTGGTGCAGGGCTATCACTTTCCATTCCCGGGCGTCGCACACATTGAAAAGACCGCGACCGGTTATCGCGAAGTGCCGGTACAGTGGGACCCGTTGATTTAATGGCAGCCGCACACGCCTGAAATTCCGCTGTTAACCACCCTGAAAAGAGCATGCGCATGATGATTGTCGATTCACAGGTCCATATCTGGGCCGCCGATACACCCGAGCGGCCGTGGCCGCCGATGGTTGACCCGACGCAAAGCCGGCCGCACAAGCCGCAACCGATCACCACCGCCGACATGCTGCGCGAGATGGATGCCGCGGGTGTTGACCGCGCCCTGATCGCACCGCCGGTGTGGGAGGGCGTGCGCAACGATCTCGCGCTGGCCGCGGCGCAGAAATATCCGGACAAGTTTGCGGTGATGGGCCGCGTCGATCTGAACAATCCGGCGTCGAAAGAGTTGCTGCCGGCGTGGAAGCAGCAACCGGGCATGCTCGGTTTGCGTTACGCGCTGGGGCGGCCGCTGGTGCGCCCCTTGCTGATCGAAGGGCGCATTGACTGGTTATGGCCGGCCGCTGAAAAAGCGGGCCTGCCGTTGATGCTGTTTCCGCTCGCCTCCGATCTGCATTTGTTTGACCGCATCGCCGAGCGCCATCCGAACCTCAAGATCACGATTGACCATCTGGCGCTCGGCCGCGGCAAGGACGACGTCGCCTTCAAGGAATTCGATCTGCTGTTGCCGCTGGCCAAACGGCCGAACATCTCGGTGAAGGTGAGTTGCCTGCCGTTGTATACGACCGATGCCTATCCGTACAAATGGCTGCATCCCTATGTGCGCCGCATATACGATGCCTTTGGCCCCAAACGCATGTTCTGGGGCAGCGATTTGTCGCGGCTCGAATGCACTTACCGCGAATCGGTCACCATGTTCACCGAAGAGATGCCCTGGCTTTCGGCGACTGACATGGAATGGATCATGGGCCGCGGCGTGTGCGAGTGGGTCGGCTGGAAGCTCTAGCCGAAACGATGAGAAAGATTCCGGCAGGCACATTGCGGTTACTCGCGGCCGCCGTTGCCGCGTGTTTTGCGCACGCTGCTGTGGCGGCGCAGCCTGCGGACAATTATCCGGCGAAGCCGATCCGCCTGATCGTACCGCAGCCGCCCAACGGCACCGTCGACATGCTGGCACGCATGGTCGCGCAAAAACTCGCCGAAGTACTGCGGCAACAGGTGGTGGTGGACAATCGCGGTGGCGCCAGCGGTACCATCGGCAGCGACATGGTGGCGAAAGCCCCCGCCGATGGTTACACGCTGCTGATGACGATGACCTCGCACACCACCACGCCGAGCATGTATGCGAAGCTGCCGTATGACGCGATCAAGGATTTCGCGCCGATCTCGATGGTGACTTCGGCGGCGTTGGTGCTGGTGGTGCATCCCTCGCTGCCGGTGCATAACATCAAGGAACTGGTGGCCTACGCGAAGACGCGCTCGGGCCAGCTCAACTTTACGTCGGCGGCGATCGGCAGCGGCGGCCATCTCGGCGGCGAGTTGCTGAAAAACATGACCGGCATGGCGGCAACACACGTGCCGTACCGCGGCACCGGGCCTTCGTTGATTGCGCTGATGTCCAATGAAGTGCAGTTCATGATTGCGGGGTTGTTGCCTGCCATGGCGCAGGTGAAAGTGAACCGCCTGCGCGCCATTGCCGTAACGAGTGCCAAGCGCAGCAGTTTCATTCCCGAATTGCCGACGGTGGCGGAGCAGGGCTTTCCGGGCTTCGAAGTGGTGGGCTGGTACGGTGCGCTCGCCCCGCAAGGCACGTCGCCTGCGATCGTGAATCGACTTCACGCCGAAATCGTCAAGATACTCGCGCAGCCCGAAATCAAGGACCGCATCGCCGGCGAGGGCGCCGAGGTGGTCGGCAGCACGCCGGCGGAATTCGCCGCCTTTTTGAAAGCGGACATTGCGCGCTGGGCGCCGCTGATCAAACAATCGGGCGCACGGCTCGACTGAGGAGATCAGTCATCTCAAGTTTCCGGTTGTCCGTACAAGCCAAACCCCGCTTTTTTGATTTGGATCAATCACGGTGGTCTCGCTTTCTATAGTCTTGATCCCGCGTTTCCCGGGACAGGTGTTCTCTTGCCGGTGCGGGAACTGTAAACATAAAGAGCGGCGAACATGAAGATCGTCATTGTCGATGACAACGTTTCAATGCGGAAGGTTTTGTCTGCGTTGATCGAGGCCCAGGGGCATCAGGTTGTCGATACCCTGGAAGATGGTTCGACTTTGCTCGCCTGTGTGAAAAAACACCTGCCGGATCTCGTTTGTCTCGACCAGAACATGCCCGGTCAGAGCGGTCTCGAATTACTGACTGCACTGCAGTTAGCGTCGCCCGATACGCATGTGGTCATGATCACCGCATCGAGTGATCCGGCCCTGGAAGGCAAGGCTGCGGATGCCGGTGCTTTTGGCTTTTTGCATAAGCCCTTCTCGCAAACGCAGATTCTGGAAGAACTGAAGCATGTAGAGACCGCCCGGCTACTGGTCGCCAAAGAAACCGCCAAGCCGGCAACGGTTGCACAGACAGAGGCCCACGCGGCACGAACCGCGGTAGTTGTCGATGACAGCAGTTCGATGCGTATGCTGCTGAAGGGAATTCTGGAAGATCTGAAGGTTCGCGTCGTGGCGACCGCTTCCAACGGCGCAGCTGGCGTAGAAGCTGCAAAGAAGTATCAGCCAGCGGTCGTGTGCCTGGACGTCGCTATGCCGGTGATGTCGGGACTTGAGGCGTTGCCGCTGATTCGTGAGGCAAGTCCAAACAGCAAGGTTGTCATGGTTACCGGGAACGTCGGCAAGACGTTCATCGAGGAAGCCATCGCCAGCGGTGCCAAGGGCTACATCATCAAGCCCCTTCGTCCGGCTTATGTTGAAGCCTTCATCAAGAAGTTACTCAGCTAGTTGCTGCAAGCGGATTTCAGCGCAACACGCGTTGACTCTGTTGTATCTCTCAAACAAAGAGCCCGGCCGAAGCCGGGCTCTTTCGTAACCGCGACTGCTTATTTCTTGCTGTCGCCTTTCTTGTCGGTACCTTTGGCGTCGTTCTTGCCCTTGTTGTCGTGGTCCTTCTTCGACGCTTTGGCTTTTGCCGGCGCGGCGGGTGTCGCCGGTGTTGCCGCAGTTGCTTTAGTGGCTTCCGCCGTTTTCGCGGGCGTGGCGGGTGTTGCCGGCGCGGCTGCGGTCGTCTTCGCCGCTTCCGGTGCTTTTGCCGGCGCTTGCGCCAACGCGATGGAACTGAATGCGAGTGCCGCAGCGATTGCAATGATGCTCTTCATAAGTCCTCCGGTAGTTGCGTTGAAATGAATTCGATTGCGCTTCCATCAACGCCGGCACTCCGCAACGGTTGACGTTGTGCGACGCATCCGTAAAAAAATTCACGATCAATGTTGTATGCGAAGCACGCGCGCATACGTTATGTGAACTAGTTCCTGTGAGGCACAGTGCGGGCGGCGTAAAAAAAGTAACCATTTGTAAGCGCACTCGCCAATGCGGTCTCTGCGGGGCATAATAAATTTGCGCATTCTTCAGAAGGAGGTGTCCCATGTCCGAATCAACCGGCAGATTGAATCCTCTGGTGGCGACCGCTTCGGTCGCGTTAATCATATTCAGCGTCGTCGGCGTTGGCGTGATGACGGGCCTGATCCCGAGTTCGCGATCGGCGAACGATGCACACACCACGACTGAGGCCAAGGTAGTCGCTGCAACCGATGAGAAAAACGCGTCGGCGCCCGCCGTCAAAGCCGCACCCGCGCCGGCACACAAACCGGCGGCGCCGGTCGTGCACAAGCACGCGCCCGACACCGTGGCCAGTCAGGCGCCGGTGCGGGTGGCTGCCAACGAACCCGCCGCCAGCGTGCCGGCAACGCCGCCCGCGGCACGCATCTGTGCCGAATGCGGCGTGATCGATGCCATCACTGCGACTGACAAGAAAGGCGATGGCAGCGGACTCGGTGCAGTGGGTGGCGCCGTTGTCGGCGGCCTGCTCGGCAATCAGATCGGCCGCGGCAACGGCAACACCGCGGCGACCGTCGTCGGCGCTGTCGGCGGTGCGTTCGCCGGCAATGAAGTCGAGAAGCGGGTGAAAACCAGCAAGGAATATCACGTCACCGTGCGCATGGAAGATGGCAGCACGCGCAGCTTTACGTTCGCCAGTGATCCCGCCTATGTGGTTGGCGACAAGATCAAGGTCATCGACGGCAAGATCGTCAGGAGCTGAGGGTTGCTTTTTTAGCGTAAGCCGTTATCGCGCTGGAGCCGCCAGCGCCATTGCAGTAAAGTCGCAAAACGCCCCGTGCCAAATGCGGTCAGTGCACGGGGCGTTTATTTTTACAAACGGCCTATGGCAAACAACTATTTGGATCGAAGCCGCGTTTTTTGTGCGGCTGTATTGGCGTTGCCGCTGTGCATGGCAGTGCAGCCCGCCGTTGCCGCCGAAGCGCAGGGCTTTCCCGCGCGCCCGATCCGCCTCATTGCGCCATCGACGGCCGGGGGCGGCGGTGTTGATCTCTATGCGCGCCTGATTGGCAAAAAACTCACCGACGCCTGGGGCCAGCAGGTCATCGTCGATAACCGCCCCGGTGCCGGCATGTCGCTCGGTGCACTGGTGGTCGCCAAAGCGCCGGCCGACGGCTATACCTTGTTGATGGGGCATCCCAATTCGATGACCGTCGGGCCCGCGCTGCGCGCCAAGAGCAGCTATGACCCGGTGAACGATTTCGCGCCGATCACGCTGCTGATGAAAGCACCGTCGATGCTGTCGGTGCATCCATCGTCGGCCATCACATCGGTGCAGGAGTTGATTGCGGCGGCAAAGAAACGTCCGGGCGAGCTGACCTACGGCACCTCCGGCACCGGCAGTGTCGGCAACATGATCGGCGAACTGCTCAGTCAGCGGACGACGATCCAGCTCGTGCACGTGCCGTACAAAGGCGCGGGGCCGGCATTGCTCGACCTCGGCGCAAATCGTCTCGTGTTCGTGTCGTCCTCTTTGGTGTCGCAGATCGCTTTCGTCAAAGACGGCAGGATCAGGGCGATTGCCACTACCGGTGCGAAGCGCACGCGGCTCACACCCACTGTGCCGACGGTCATCGAATCGGGTATCGCAGGTTTTGACGTCACGGCCTGGCACGCGGTGCTCGCCCCCGCGAAAACCCCGCCGTATGTCATCGCGAAACTCAATCGCGAACTGGTCCGCATCCTGGCGCTGCCCGACGTGCAGGAAACGCTGCTGATGGAAGGCGGCGAAATCACGCCGACTACGCCGCAGGAATTCTCCGCCTTGATCCGCAGCGAACTGCAAATGTGGACGAAGGTAGTGAAGCAGGCGGGCATCGCGCTCGAATAGCCGGAGCGGCCGGATTGCGGCCTGCACCGAAGGAATCGTGCAGTACACGTGGGCAACAAGTTGCACACCCTACAAACGGCTAATAGCGATATTGGTAATTGCCGCCCGAATTGTCGTTGTTAGGGCCTGACTGGCGGTCGCCGCCCTTGCGGTCCCGGCGCCCGCGCCCGTCGTGGCCCTGCTGGTTGTTGTTATCGTTGTAGCGTTTTTCCGGTTCGGCCGGGCGCTCATCGACAATGGCACTCACTCCGACTTTGACCGTATTGCCGGGATTACTCGGCATCACCACATTCACGTCCCGTCCGTTGTAGCGGTATACGACGTCGTAACCGTTGACCACTTCACGCGACGTTTCGACGGTGCGGCATTGCTGGGCCGGTTGCGCGTTGTTGCCCGAGCGATCGGCAATCACCGAGCCTGCCACCGCGCCACCGGTAGCGCCGATGATGGTGGCCGCCGTCTTGCCGCTGCCCTGCCCAACCTGATGGCCCAACAAGCCACCGGCAACACCGCCGAGAATGGGCGCAACGATACTTGTTTCTTTTTTCGGCGCCGGCGCCGGATCGCATTCCTGGCGCGTTTCCGTGACGCGCTCAATGCGCGGCTTTGCCGATATCACCGGTGCGGAATCGACAAAATCGCTGGCCGCGTGCGCAATGCCACCGGCCGCCGACAACACGGCGATGCATAAAATCTTCTGGTTCATGTTTACACCTCTGAAATGTCTGGTTCTTGCCCGCCTTGGGGCATTTCGTCAGGGTAGGCGTGCAAGCTTACGATCGACTTACGTTTCGCCGGAACCTGACGGGATTCGAACGGGCGCCGGCTGCGGCTAGCATGGAACGAATTTACTCTGCTATGAGGCCGGCGCCTACCGCTCAATCGCGGCGGGGCACACTCAAGTGCTGCCATGGCAATGCAGCCCGGTTTTTCCGGGCACAGCGCCTTGCGTCGGCACGGTGTAGCATCAGCAAACCTGCACGGTTCCCGCTCGTCATATCGCCGGCACCGCACGCGGACATAAACCAATAAGCCCGAAAGGGCACCACCAAGGAGGAGTCGCCATGAAATCGCTTCGTCAAAAATTGGGCATCGGCGCGACGTTGTGCGCCGCCACCGCTGTGACGCTGTTGATCAGCTGCAGCAGCACCAACAGTAATTGGGTCGATCCGGCCAATCCGGGCGATCAGCTGATCACCGGCCCGTATAAAGTGGACCCGACCTGGCCCAAGCCGCTGGCCGAATCGTTTCCGGAAGAGAAGGGCTGGACCTGGGGCGCGGTGCAGGGTGTGTTCGTGCAGAACCCGGACCGCATCTTCGTGGTGATGCGCGGCGAGTTGCCGGATCTCACCAACGCGAAGAAAAAAGTTGTCGAGATCGAAACCGCGCACGGCACCATGGCGCGCGTCGAAGTGCCGGGCCGCGGCATGTATTCGCGCAACGCCTCGGTCGGCGCGTACTCGAGCCCGGGTGAGGCCACCGACGCCTACATGGGCGAAGAAAACAAGGACTACCGCTGGAAACACATCATCACCGTCTACGACAGCAAGGGCAATGTGAAAGAGGCGTGGACGCAGTGGGACGATCTGTTCCGCCCGGCGAACCCGAAAGTGCTGTCGCAGGGCCGCGTGCATAAAATCCTGATCAGCCCCTACGATCCGGAAAAACGCGTGTGGGCGATCGACGACGGCCACCAGGTCATCCGCATTTTCAGCAACGACGGCAAGAAACTGCTGCAGACCATCGGCACGCTCGACACCACCACCGAGCGCAACGGCAAGCTGACCGGTAACACCGGCAAACCGTCGCTGACGAAAAAAACCGGCCCCGCGCACCTGACCTTCGGCCGCCAGACCGACATCGCATGGCTGCCCGACGGCACCTTCTTCGTCACCGACGGTTACGAGGAAACGCGCGTCGTCAAATTCGACAAGGACGGCAAATTCCTGATGGCGTGGGGCGAGCGCGGCGAGAACGGCAAGGAAACGCGGCCCAACTACTTCAACACCGTGCACGGCATCGCCATCGACGACCAGCGCCGCATCTACGTCAACGACCGCGGTAACCGCCGCATCCAGGTCTTCGACGAATTCGGCAAGTTCTTGAGCCAGTGGAATCTCGGCGACGGCCCCACCGCGACGTACCACATCTGGATGTCCGCCGACCAGCATCTGTGGATGTCGGATGGCCACGGCAACTTCAAGTTCTACAAATACGATCTCAACGGCAAGCGCCTCTACTCATGGGGCACGATGATACCCGAGGCCGGCGGCCTGTGGGGCACGCACCAGTTCGGTGTTGATCAGAACAACAATCTCTACACCGCCGAAGTGTGGGGCGGGCGGCCGCAGAAATTCGTGCCGCGCGCAGGGGCGGATCCGGCCTTGCTGGTGGGGCAACCGGTGAGGGGGGCGTGGACTAACTAAGGTAGCGGGGTGGGGATACACTTGCCCAACCCCTTCTTCCGTTCCGGAGAACCCATGAAATCAGGCAAGTGCCCTAAATGCGGTTCCAGTGAGATCTATCGTGTGCATGCCCATAACCAGCGCAGTGCCTTGAATCTCGCCATGTTCAAATACGCGCGGCTGGATGACTACGTGTGTACTAGTTGCGGATATGTCGAGAGTTACATCGCCGACAAAGCGAAGCTCGAAGACATCAAACAGTTGTGGACGCCAGCATCGTAGGATGGGTTGAGCGCAGCGATACCCATCGATCAAACGTCTGCACGATGCGTGTCGGCGCAAGCGTCTTCACCCATAATGCCGGGCTGCAGTAAAAAAGGAGATTTCGTGGCGGAATTAAAAATACTCGGCGCAGGCCCGGTCAAACGCGGCGTGACGCAAGTCGCGGCGCTGTTCGAAAAAAGCAGCGGTCATCGCGTGGTGGTCGAGTTTGTCGGGGCGCCGCTGGTGCGCGATCGCATCCTCGCCGGCGAGGCGGTGGATGTGGCGGTCGTGCCGGCCGCGACGATGGACGAATTCGTTGCGGAGGGCAGGGTGGCGGCGGAATCCCGCGCGGTGCTCGGGCGCTCGCGCATGGGGCTGGCAATGCGCAAGGGCGCCACTGCGCCCGACCTGTCGACAGCCGAGGCCTTCCGGCAGACCGTCGCCGCTGCAGACGCCGTGGTGGTCAATGTCGCCTCCAGCGGCAACTATGTAGTGAAACTCATCGAAAAACTCGGTTTCAACGCCGCAGAAAAATCGATCCGGCAGGCGGATGCCGTGAAAGTCATGGATTGCGTCGCGGCGTCAACGCAAAATCTGCTGGGCGCGGGGCAGTTGCCGGAAATTCGTGAATTGATCGACAAGGGCGTGGCGATCGCGCTGGCCGGCCCGCTGCCGGACGAACTGCAAAGCATTACCGCCTATGACGCGGCGGTGCCGAAAGCCAGCGCGAATGCGAGCGTCGCCGCCGCGTTCGCCGCATTTTTTGCCACACCCGCCGCACGTGCCGCCATGGCTGCGACCGGCATAGACTGACCGCTGACAGTCGTTGCAGTACACTGTCGGTTATTCACAAGAGCCATTGACTGAATTGGCCTGTAAAAGCGTACTTCAAGGCATCATCGTCCGGCAGTTCACACACCAACAAGGAGGAGTTCCATGTCATCGCATGCAAAAAGTCTGAAAGGCGTCACTCTGGCGCTCGGGTTCGTCGCAGCTGCGGTTTCCACTGGCGCGTTTGCGCAAGGCATCGTCAACCGTCCCCAAATCTCGGCCGCGCTGGCCAACGAACTGGTCGGCGACACGGTCGCAATCTGCGCCAAGCAGGGCTATAAGGTGTGGGCGCAGGTGGTCAATCTTGACGGCACGCGCATTGCGTTGCTGCGCGGAGACGGGGCGCCCATCCACTCGCAGGACAACTCGTATTACAAGGCGTACTCGGCCGCCTCGATCACGCTCGGTCGCAATGAAGCCAGCACCAAGGAAGTCTTCGACCGCATGGCCAAGGCGGCGCCGTCCACAGTGCCGAATACGCAGTTGCCCAACGTCACCTATGGCCAGGGTGGCATCACGATCAAGGTCGGCGGGCAGGCCATCGGCGCCATCGGCGTCAGTGGCGCACCGGGCGGGCAATTCGACGAAGCCTGCGCGAAAGAAGCGCTGGCGAAGATACAGGATCGGCTGAAGTAATCAACGTCTGAGTGGTGCGGTTTTCAATGAGGCGGGTTCGGTCAAGCAACGATGCATTGACCGGGCCCGGCCTCTTTGATTTTTAGTCAGGCGCCGCGCCGTATTTGCGCATAAACCACCCGGCGTAGTACTCGGGCCATTGCATCGCCGGTGCGGCACTGCGGTACTCGCGATCGAGCTGTTGCAGTTGTTGCGCCAGTTCCGTTTCTGTGGGCACTGACGCCAGATGTGTGCTCAACCGCGACGCCAGCCAATGCGCGTACCACGCCGGCCATTGATCGTCCTCGCCATTCACTGCTGCAAAAGCGGCGTGATGCGCGTTGCCGGCAGTTTCAAAAAGAGCAACGAAGTCGTTTTTGTGCATGCAAAAATTATAGGCTACTTTCCGGACGATCAATTGCGTGTGGCAGGTTGCGCTTTTCGCACCCTGCTAGAATGACCGCACGGCTCCGGTGCATGGCCGATAAGGACGCTGCATGGCACAAATGACCTCGACAACGCTGACGGTGAATGGCAAACGCCAGACCGTGACGGCGCATCCCGACACACCCTTGTTGTGGGTGTTGCGTGAGCATCTGAAGATCACCGGCACCAAATACGGTTGCGGCGTCGGTCAGTGCGGCGCCTGCACGGTGCATATCGACGGCAAGGCGGCGTTTTCCTGCATGCGGCCGATTTCGACGCTGGGGAACGCGCGCGTGACTACGATTGAAGGGCTCTCGAATACGAGCGAGCATCCGCTGCAGAAGGCGTGGATCGCCGAAGAGACGCCGCAATGCGGTTACTGCCAGTCCGGTCAGATCATGCGTGCGGCGGCGCTGTTGAAAGACAATCCGCATCCGACGCGCGAGCAGATCGTCGTGCATATGAAAACCAATATCTGTCGTTGCGGATCGTACCGGCGCATCATTGCTGCAATTGAGCGCGCGGCGAAGGAAGGTTGATCATGGCGACGATCAAACCACGCAGCATGCCGCAGAATCCGCAGCGCCGCGACGTGTTGAAAAGCGGCATTGGCCTCGCACTCGGCTTTATCGTCGGCCCGAATATGTTGCTGCAGGCCTTCGATGCGCGCGCCTGCGAAGACGGCTTGAAAGCCAACGCTTGGGTGCATTTCCGTCCCGACAATACGATCGGCATCATGTGCCCGACGGCTGAAATGGGGCAGGGCATCATGACCTCGCTGCCGCTGGTGCTGGCGGAAGAGCTCGATGCCGACTGGAGTCTCGTCGATGTCGAGCAGGCGCCAGCGGCCAAAGATTTCATCAATCCCGGTTACTTCGGCGTACAGGGTGTCGGCGGCAGCAATTCGACGCGCGGCTATTTCACGATCATGCGGCTGGCCGGTGCGCAGGCGCGCAAGATCATGATCCACAATGCCGCGCAATACTGGAACGTGCCGGCCGCAGAATGCACGACAGTGCCGAGCAAGGTGATACACGCAGCGTCGAAACGCGAACTGGCCTATGGCGATATCGCGGTGTTCAGCGAAGTCGTCAACAATCCGCCGGTTGTTACTGAAAAAGATCTCAAGCCGCGCGAGCAGTGGCGGCTGATCGGGCGCGACGTGCGGCGCGTTGATGTGCCGGCGAAAGTGAACGGCAGCGCCCAGTACGGCATCGATGTGCAGATTCCCGGTATGTTGTTCGCGTCGCTGGCGCGTTCGCCGATTGCGAATACGCCGCATCCGCTTTATGGCACGGGTGCTGAAAACGGTCCGGTTTCGTTTGATGACAAAGAAGCGTTGAAGATTCAGGGCGTGGTCAAGGTGGTGAAACTCGATCATGCGGTCGCCGTGCTCGGCACCGATTACTGGGCTACCGTCAAAGCCAAGCGCGTGCTGAAAGTCGAATGGCGCAGGGGCGAACTCGCGTCCGGATACAACAGCGAGGCGAAGAAAACGGAATGGGCCGGCATCGCGCGCGACCGCAAGCAGAGCGGCCGCGCAATCGGTAACGCGGGCGATTTCAATGCGGCGTTCAAGCAGGCGGCGCAGACCGTGTCGGCGGAATATCTGACCGACCATGTGCATCACGCCTGCATGGAGCCGTTTAACGCCACCGCCTGGGTGCGCGGCAATGAAGTCGACGTCTGGGTGCCAACGCAAGGGCAGACCTGGGCGCAACAGGTGAGCGCCAAGATTACCGGCGTGCCCGCCGATGAAATCCGCATTAACACCACTTTTGTCGGCGGCGGTTTCGGCGCCAAGACCGAGCAGTTGATGACGGCTGAAGCGGTGATGCTGTCGAAAATGATGCAAAAACCCGTCAAAGTGATCTGGAGCCGCGAAGACGACGTCAAACACGGCGCCTACCGGCCGCTGACGGCGCAGCGCATGGATGCGGCGATTTCTGCCGACGGCAAAGTTACCGGCTGGAGTCACCGCCTGGTCGCTGATTCGGTGCTGGTGCGCGCGCGCAAGATCGTCTGGGACAAGAACCCGGGGCTCGACGGTTCGGTGGCGGTCGGCATGCTGCAGCCGTACGGCGTGCCGAACAAACACCATGAATATGTACATCAATTGGGCGGCATACCGGTTGGTTACTGGAATGCCGTCGGCAACGGCTTCACCATCTTCGCCGTGGAATCGTTCATGGACGAAGTCGCGGCGAAACTGAAACAAGACCCGCTGCAGTTGCGCATCGAATTGATGAGCGATGCGCGCGGCAAAGTGGTGCTGGAAACGCTGCGCAAGGTTTCAGAATGGGAGCGCAAGCGTCCGGATGGCCGCATGCTCGGCGTTGCCTACAACCACGGCGGCGCGTGGAACTGCCAGATCGGCGAAGTCGTTGAGGTTTCGGTGAACCGCGCCGACGGCGCGATCAAGGTGCATAAAGTCTGGGCGGTTGCGGACCCGGGCAGCGCCATTCAACCCAAGCATCTGCGCCAGCAACTCGAGACCGGTATTATCTGGGGCCTGTCGGCGGGTTTACGCGAACAGGTCGTGATCAAGAGTGGTGAAGTGCAGCAATCGAATTTTTACGACTATCCGGTGCCGCGCATCGACGAAATTCCGGATATTGAAATCCATATCGTCGAAGGCGCACCGGGCCAGGTTTCGGGCGCCGGACAGATCGGTGTCGCGCCGATGGCGCCGGCGATCGCCAATGCGGTGTTCGCGCTGACCGGGGTGCGCATGCGCGAATTGCCGATGCTGCCGGCGCGTGTGAAGACGGCAATGAACGAACAGGCGTCGCGTATGGCGTAAGATCCGAAATTGTGCGCAACGTCGCATATCGTGAAGGTGCAAGGTTTTGTGGCGCAGGCACCTCGCCTGCGCGAAGCACCCGTCGTTGAACGCAGGCGAGGCGCCTGCGCCACCACGTTAGTCCAACCCGAATTGTGTTTTAAAAAATCGGGATACGCAGTAAATAATAAAACAGGAGGAGTACTATGTTGAGCAGCATTCGTATTGTCGTCGCAGGCCTGGCCCTTGTATCGCTGGCCGCCTGTCAAAGCGGGCCAATGCCCAATCCCGATCGTCCTGATAATCAGGCCGAGTCCTGGAACATGCGGCTCGTCGGTCACCACAACCTGCAGGCGCGTAGCGCCTACCAACCGACGGTAGTCGAGCAGAACGGCCGCTGGATCGCCTACGTCGGCCTGCACGGCGGCCAGCGCGTCAACGCGCAGAACGGCCAGCTTGAGAACAACGGCACCGCCATCGTCGACGTCACCGATCCGCGCGAGCCGAAGTTCCTCTTCCACATCCCGGGCGAGCGCGGTGAAGGCGAAGCCGGCGGCGCGCAGATGACGCGCATCTGCTCGGGCAAGCAGTTGCCGAAGGGCGACCCGTCAAAGTTCTACATGCTGCGCGTGTTCGGCGATCAGGCCCACGAAATGTGGGACGTCACCGTGCCGGAAAAACCGTCGCGCATGAGCGTGATTGTCGGCAATCTGCGCAGCACCCACAAAAGCTGGTGGGAATGCGATACCGGCATTGCTTACCTCGTTGCCGGGCCGAAAGACTGGCGTGTGCGCCGCATGACCAAGGTTTATGATTTGAGCGACCCGGCGAAACCGGTATTCGTGCGCGACTACGGCCTCGACGGCCAGCAACCCGGCTCCACCGGCCAGCCGCCGTTTGAACTGCACGGCATGATTTCGGCAGGGCCGCAACGCAATCGCGTCTACATGGGCCACGGCAACAACAAATTCGGCATCCTGCAGATCGTCGATCGCAAGAAACTGCTCGAAGGGCCGAAGGAAGTCACGCGCGAAAACCTCAATGCGCCGCAGATCAGCCGGCTTGAATTTCCGACCAACAGCGGTGCGCATACGGTATTTCCGCTGTTCGATATGGAGATCGAGCATTTCAAGAAAAGCCGCGACAGCAAGCGTGATTTCATCGTCGCCGTCAATGAGTCGATCCAGGACGAGTGCCGTGAAGCGAACCAGCAGGTATGGATTATCGACATCACGCAGGAAACCAAACCGTTCGGCGTGTCGAACTGGACGGTAAAGGAAGCGAGCGGCAATTTCTGCGACCGCGGCGAACGCTTCGGTGCTCACGCCTCCCAGGAGAACATGGGGCCGATCTTCTACAAGAAGCTGATGTTCGTGACGTGGTTCAGCGCCGGTCTGCGCGCACTGGATATCCGTAACCCGTATGAGCCGAAAGAAGTGGCTTATTACATTCCAGCGATCACTGCGGATACAAAACCCGATCCGACCTGTCTGCGCCGGCGTGCTGCGATAACCTGCAAAACGTCAATTCAGAGCAACAACGTTGAAGTCGATGACCGCGGTTATATATACGTGACCGATCGCGCCGATACCGGAATGCATATTCTCGATCTGACCGGCAACGCGCGCGACCTCGCGAGTTATCCGCAGAAATAGTAATTCGTAGGGTGGGCAGCTCTGTTGCCCACCCGGTTTCTGCATCGCCAGGATCGGCGTGGGCAGCAAGCTGCCCACCCTACGGTGGTTCGGTTGATTTTGAATGGAGCACTAAATCGTGATGAAACTGATTGCTGCAGCGGTGTTTGCCACATACACATTGGCGAGCGGCAATCTGCTTGCCGCAGAAGCCAATAAGGGCCACGGCGCAGCGGCGAGCAATATGCGTCTGGTCGGCGCCAGCGATCTGCAGGGGCGCACCGGGTTCGAGATCGCGATTACCCAGCAGGGCAAGCGCTGGATCGCCTACATCGGCCATTTCGGCGGCGAGGCCGTGAATACGCTGAGCGGGCAGAAAGAGCCCAACGGCACCTCGATACTCGATGTGACTGATCCGCGCAAACCGAAATACCTGGCGCACGTTCCTTCGGAATCACGTTCGCTGGTGGCCGAAGGCGCCGGCAGCGGCGCGCAGATGGTCAAGGTTTGTGCCGGCAAGGATCTGCCGAAAGGCGATCGCGACAAGTTCTACATGCTGCGCGCCGCCGGTTCGAGCATTCATGAAATGTGGGACGTCACCACGCCGGAGAAACCGCAGCGCATTGCTACGGTTTCGGACAAGCTGCGCACCACGCACGAACAATGGTGGGAGTGCGATACCGGCATTGCCTACATCGTCTCCGGCGTGCCTGACTGGCGCGTGCGTCGCATGACGCAGGTCTACGATCTTTCCGATCCGGCCAATCCGGTGTTCATCCGCAATTTCGGTTTGCCCGGCCAGGAGCCGACGGCGCCGAAGCCGGCCAATCCGCGTTTTCATGACGGCCACGGCGCATTTTCAACGGGTGTGCAGGGTAATCGCCTGTACTTCGGCTACGGCAATCTCGGCGACGGTGCGCTGCAGATCGTCGATCGCAAGAAACTGCTCGAAGGGCCGGCCGAGCCGACACCTGAGAATCTGCTCTATCCGCAGATCTCGTTCATGCGCATCGGCCGCTCGCAGGCGGTGCACGCCGTCTATCCGCTGATCGGCATGGAAATTCCCGCGTTCGCCAAGTTCAGCAAGGGCAG
>JANXSE010000390.1 GCA_025356695.1 Betaproteobacteria bacterium | reverse complement strand
GCGAAAAAAGCCCGGCGGATCGCGCTGTGTGATCGAAATGCAATCGAGGCGCTTCATGTCTACCGTCGCCGGGCAGGCCGCGACGCCCGGATTTGCAGTAGGCGCTGCCGCCCCGGCCCACGGATCGCCCACTGCTACGGTCGGCGCCGGCACGACCGGCGTAACCGCCACCACCGGACCGGCTTCGAGCTTGTAACCGATGCGTACGGTGTACGGACTGTTCTGGTCCGTGCCGAGGGGCTGGCCGGTGCGCATGGCGGTGATGGCGCGGAAACGGCGATCGCCACCCTTGGTCAGCCTGAACCACGTGCTGCCCGTCCATTGGTTGATCGAAAAATTATCGCCGGTCGCGAAAACGCTGCCGTCGGCGCCGATGCCGATGTCGTTGGCCTTGATGCCCGGCGCCAGCACCCACGCATTGCCGGTGTAACGATAGACGTCGTTGTCGTAGCGGATGATCCACGCGTTGCCCTGCGGATCGACATCGATGCGCCGCGCGAAATGGCCGGGCTTGCCGGTGTAGGCACTGAGCCCGGTGGTGGGCATGAGTTCCCATCCGGACGCATCGCTATTCAGACGATAGACGTTGCCGCCGTCTCTGCCCGCGATCCATACCGCGCCGTTGGCGCCGACACCGATATCGTAGGCAGTCTTGCGGTTGGCGACAGCAGCCACCGGATTCACCCAGCCGGTGTCGGTTTTGCGCAGTACCGTGCCATTGCCGTCGACGATCCACGGTATGCCTGTCGGGTCGACGTCGATGCGCAGTGCACCTGCGCCGGGGATGGGCACCCACTTCTTCGCGTTCTCATCGTAATACCAGATGCCGTAACCGCTGCCGACCGGATTGGTGCCGATAATCCACACCGTGCCGCCGACGCCGGCGCCGATGTCGTGGGCAGTGCCGCCGGCAATCTCGTACCACGCGCCATCCTGCGGTTCGGTCATGACAACCGCGACCGGTGCAGCCGGCGCTACGGCTGCGTTGTCGACGCGCGCTTTCACCATCAACGCGTCGGCCGCGGCAATCACGTCGGCCTTGTTTTTGGCCGTCGTTGCCGCGTCGTCGAACGCCTTCTTCTGCGCCGCGGTGAGCACGGCGAGGTTGAAGTAGGTGACGGTGCCCGCGCGTATCGCCTCGTTTTCATAGGCGGAACATTTGCCGCCGCTGCAACGGTCCAGGCCGCCGGCTTCCACCGCAACGAGAATCGGCACGCCGGTGCTGTTGGACTTGCCGGTCATGCGGTCGGTTTGCGCAATGCCGTCGGAGTCGGTTGCGTTGCTGCGCGGCCCCAGAAGATCGCAGCCGCTCGACGGATCCGACGCGCGCACCGGCACGCAGGCAAAGCGCACCGGGTAGTTGGCGACCGGCGCGCCATCGCGCCAGCGCAAGCGCACCCGCAACGGAGAAAACGTCGTGGTGGTGTTTGCCTGCGCGACGAACTGCTGGTTGTCGCCGCTTTCCACAGCGAGGCGCATGCAATCCGGCCTGCTTGCGTCGGGCTTCGCCGGGCAGGATGCGGGCCAGCTTCCGGGCTGCGCGCCGGCGACCGCGGCGCGCGTCTGATGCACGACGGGTGTCGGACCGCAGTTCGAATTCGGCGCATAGAGCGCTGCGTAGAGATTGCAGCTGCTCTGGCTGATCAGCAGTTTGGAGTAACACGCCGCCACACCGCCTGAATAAATGTACGACGCAGGCGCGTTAAAGCTCGACTTGCCCTTGTATTGCGGCGACACGCACTCGTTCACGCACATATCGAGCTTGGCGCCGCAGAAGTCGCCCTCGTTCTGGCAGAACTTGCATTTGTCATGCTCCGCATCGGCGAGCATGCGGACGCGCTGGATTTCCGCATCGACAGCCGTCGGGTTGGTGACAGGCTTGGGCGGAGTCGGCGCGGCGACCGTGCGCGCGCCCGACGCGTAATCGCTGCACAGCGGATAGGTATAGGCGGAAGCGGCACCTGCTGCCGCTGCGGCAACACCGCCCGCCGGCCCCAGTAACTTGCCGATCGTGCCGAGAGCTGCCGCGGCGATTTTCTCGGTGACCCGCGCGATCTCGATCGCGGTGTTTGCGGGCATGCTGTCGATCTCGCTGTCCGTCGCGTCCGTCGCGCCGGCCTTGGTACGCGCGAGCTTGTCGATCAGCCAGTCCACCTTGTTGGCTTTCGATTGGGCTTCTTTCTCAATGTTGGCAAGTCTCCACGCCGCCTTCAACGCCTTCAGTTGCGCGCTCAATTCCGATACGTCCGGCTCCTGCCCGCCGGAGCGGAATCCCTTGAAGCTCGTCGCAAGGTCGCCGACCGCTTTGAACTGCTTGCTGAGGATGTCGTCGCAGGCCTTGCCGCTGTTGGCGGCGCCCATGCCGCAATTGACCCAGTTCTGCGGCGGGTTCCCCCAGCACACCGGGCCGACACCCTTGTAGCCCGCCTTGCATTGGTCGTAGCAAAGGCCCGCGTCCATCACTTTGCCGGCCGGGCAATGGCTGAGATTGGGCTTGCCGATTTGAATTTTCTTCGCGCACGAGAGATCAATCTTGCCGCCGAGGCCGACCTTCGAACAATCCGGCGTCGGGTTCGGGCGGCACAGACAGCAGCCGAACGGTGACGAGCCGGGCGGGCATTTCGGATACGCAATTGCGCCCCACATCTCGCAACTGTTGCCCTTCTGGTTTTCGACGGCATTGCAACGGCCGAGCATGCCGGTGTTGCTGAAGCCGTCGGCGCCGCGCCACGGATAGCCCGCACCGCGCGTGGTTTCGTACTGCCGGCAAAACAGTCCGTCGTCGCGCCAGCCGGGCAGCGTTTTGCCATCGGCGCCCCGCGGACACACGGAATGACAGTCGAGCGTTCCCTTGGCGCGCTCCATGCCGGCAGGACAGCGCTGATAGCACAGCGCGCCGAGTTTTTCCTCGTCGGCATTGCACACGGTCGGTATGGTGCCGACGCCGCGCCCGTAGGTGTTGCGCCAGCAGAACTGCTGAGTATCGGTGGCGGGATACAAGGTACCGAGGTCGGAGCCGGCGGAGCTTGAAGCGAACTTGACGACCGAGCCGGTGAGCGCATCGTTCTTAGCGGTTGCATACGACTGGTTGACGATGACAAATCGCGACAGAATCTCCAGACCCACCGTCTGGTGACTGACCGGGTTGGTGACCGGATCAAGCGTGCGTCTGGCGAAAACATCGCTCGCGGCCTGGAAAGTTTTTTCGAAACCGGCGCTGGCAATACTTTGATTCGTGTCGACCTGATCGAGCTGTTTGAGCGCTGCTTCCTGGCTGGGTGCGCTGATCCAGCCGGCGAGTGCGGCGATGTAGGTGCGCGTGTAGTTCTCGAACGCCGCCAGCGCATTGGCGATATTCGAGAGGCTGCCGTTTTCATCGAAGGTCTGCTTGTCCGCCGCCATCTTGGCAGCGTTCCTGGCCGCCGTCTCTTCGGCCGTTTTTTGCGCGGCCGCGGCCTGTGCCTTCGCGTCGGCGTCGGCTTTTCCTTTTGCTTCGCGATCGGCCGCATCCCTGGCCGCTTTCGCCTGGTCGGCTTCGAACTGCAGCTGCTGCGCGGATTTGGGCGGTGGAGCGTTTGCGGTCGATCCCGCGGACGGGGCCGGCTGTATGGTTATGCTCGGCACTGCAGACCGCGGCGCTGTGGTTGAAGGTGCAGTGGTCGCGGGCGTCGCCGGCTGTATGGTTATGTTAGGCACTGCAGACCGCGCCGCAGTCGTCGTGGACGCAGTACCCGCGGGCGCCACATAGGTATAGTAATTTTGCGGCGCGACACCCGGATAGCGAAACTCCTTGCCCTCGATCTGCGCCAGCTCCATGGTCTGGCCCTGAACGCGCACCGTCACCACCACGCCTTTTTGCACATTCGGCGCCGGATCGCCGCCGAAAAATGCGTTCATGTTGGCGGGCACGATCACGGTGCCGCCCTGCATGTTGCGCCGGATGCGATCGGCCACTGTAACGCCGCCGAGCGTCTTGCTTTGCACCGAGGGGGTTCCGTACCACGCATCGAGTATTTCAACTTGCGCGACCTGCGGCGCGGCGGGCGCAGTGCCCGCGGGCGCGATGTAAGGGTAGTAATTCTGCGGCGAGACGCTGGGGTAACGAAACTCCTTGCCCTCGACTTGCGCCAGATCCATGGTCTGGCCCTGAACGCGCACCGTCACCACCACGCCTTTTTGCACGTTCGGTGCCGGATCGCCGCCGAAAAATGCATTCATGTTGGCGGGCACGATCACGGTGCCGCCCTGCATGTTGCGCCGGATGCGATCGGCCACCGAAACGCCGCCGACTGTTTTGCTTTGCACCGAAGGCGTTCCGTACCACGCATCGATCACTTCGACCTGCTGT
This sequence comes from Betaproteobacteria bacterium, assembly GCA_025356695.1. The sequence goes on along the minus strand of JANXSE010000390.1, from coordinate 9,773 downwards.
GCGCCGGCTGCCGCGGCGGCAAGCACGAAACCCAGTGCCGACAGCAGCGTCAGCGCGCCGCGCGGAATACGGAAAATTTCAAGCAGGGAAATTCGGAAAGTCATGTTTGATCCTGGAATTTGCAGCGCGATTTGAGCAATCGGGCAGCATACACAAAACACCGCCCCAGCAACAACCTCGATGTTGATAATGTCAGCCTTGAAAACCTGCCCGATTCCGGTCAAGGCGGGTTCGGCAACGGGGTGTAATTTTTCGGGCGGACGCACAGAATTACCGAACGAAAAGTTACACTAAGCAAATGTTGATGACCGACGCTTTCGCCAATCGCCTGCGCAAGAACCTCGCCCACCGCAACAATTGGGCGCGGCGTCGGGGAATCACCTGCTTTCGCATTTACGACCGCGACGTGCCGCAGTTTCCTTTCGCCATCGACTGGTATGAAGCCGTTGCCCCGCGCGCGGAAACGCATCTGCACGTGCAGTAAATCGACACCGGCTGGAAGATGACCGATGCGGAATACACAGCGTGGCTGGTCGCCGTCTGCGATGCCATTTGCGAGGTCTGCGCGATTCCCGCAGCGCAGTTGCATCTGAAGCGCCGTGAACGCCAGCGCGGTACTTCGCGATATGAAAAGCGCGACGACGCGGCAGCACAGTCATATGTGGTGATGGAAGCAGGACACCGCTTCGAGGTCAACTTCGACACCTATCTCGATACCGGCCTCTTTCTTGATCACCGGCCGATGCGTGCGCTGGCGGCGGAAACCATCGCGGCGCGTGCGCAACGCGGCGCCGGAACGCGTTTCCTCAACCTCTTTGCGTACACCGGCAGTTTCACCGTGCATGCGGCGCTGGCGGGCGCGCGCGATTCGACCACGGTCGATCTTTCCAACACCTATCAGGCGTGGACGGCGCGCAACTTCGCACTCAACGGCATCGACGCGCGCCGCCACACGCTGGTGCGCGCCGATGTGCTGGCCTGGCTGGTGCAGGCCGTTGCCGACCGCGCGCGTTACGACGTGATCGTGATCGACCCGCCGTCATTCTCGAATTCGAAAAAGATGGCGGATGTGCTCGATGTGCAGCGCGACCATGTGCAGTTGCTTGGCCAATGCCACGAATTGCTGGCGGATGGCGGAGAGCTGTTTTTTCGACCAACCTGCGCTCGTTTGAAATCGGCGCGCCGCTGGCGCAGACATTGTCGCTGCGCGAAATCACGCAGCAGAGCGTGCCCGAGGATTTCCAGCGCCCCGGCCGGCGCGGGCCGCATCGCGCCTGGCACGGCAAAGCGCCGGCGTGAATGATCTATTGAGCGTTGCGTAACAGACGGCCAGCGTGCGGTGCGCGAAAAGCGCGCCCTCACCCTCGCTCCCTCTCCCGGAAAATACGACAAGCCCTGCGCCCACCGGCATCCCGAAAAGCCGGTATGCTCTCTCCAAGCGGTCAATCTCAAAGCGCCGCCGCTATTTCATCAGGGGGAGATTTACATGACGCTTCGCATCGCACTTCGTCTAATTTCTTTGGCCGCTTTCGTTTCCGGTTTCGCCACATTCGCCGGCAGCGTGCCGGCGCAGCAGGTGGCGCCGATGCCCAAACGCACGCTGACGCCGGTTGAAACCGCGCAGCAGGCGGCAAAAGAGGCCGCCGAATTCGAATTTCTGGGCACGCTTGCGCGTACCTGCTTTCTGCCGCCGAGCCGCAGCGAGGACTTCCGCGATATTCCGGCGCCCTATGTATCCGACCCGAGTAAGGCGCCGCCGCGTGCATCGTGGTTCGCGGAGCCGGCCAAGGTGTTCGACAATCTCTACTTCGTGGGCGGCAAGCTTCACTCGTCGTGGGCGCTAACAACACGCGACGGCATCATCCTGCTGGATACGATCTATCCGTACAACTCGGAAGAGCTGATCATCGGCGGCATGAAGAAGGTCGGGCTCGATCCGAAGGACATCAAGTACCTGATCGTCTCGCACGCGCACCAGGATCATATCGGCGGCGCCGAGATGATCCAGAAGCGCTACGGTCCGCGCCTCGTCATGTCCGGCCCCGACTGGGACCTCGTCGAGAAAGTGCCGAAACGCTTCACGTCGATGGCGCCGAAGCGCGACATCGTGGGCACCGACGGCATGAAGATTACGCTGGGTGAATCGACGGTGACCATGTGGTTCACGCCGGGCCATACCGACGGCACGCTCTCCTTCACATTCCAGGTACTCGACCGCGGCAAGCCCGTAAACGTCGTCTATTCGGGCGGCACCGCGCTCGTATATGAGTACAGCGAACCGGCGCGGGGCATCAAGAATATGCAGACCTACATCAACTCGCAGCGCCACCTCGCCGCCAAGGCGAAAGAGACCGGCGCGACGGTGCTGCTTTCAAACCATTCCGAGTTCGATGAAGCGGTGAAGAAAAACCGCATGCTCGCCGGGCGCGGCAACGGCCCGCACCCATACGAGATCGGTGCAGACTGGGTGGCGCGCTATTTCACGGTAACGGAGAACTGCGCCCGCGCGACCCAGCTCAAGCTCGAACAGCAGCCGCCGGCCCGCTAGATTTGAGCGACGCGCGTGGCCGCCGTGCGCGTTAATTCGCGCGTATGCCGGCTTCGCGTATCAGCTTGCCCCACTTGACCGTTTCGGTTTTCAAATACGCCATGAATTCATCCGGCGGCATGCCGACCGGATCGAGCCCCATCGCCAGCAATCGTTCGCGGGTGTCTGTCTGCGCAACAGCCTTGGCAATTTCACGATAGAGCTTGGCGATAATTGCAGGCGACGTGCCGGCCGGCGCAAACAGCGCATACCACTGATCGACGGCAAAGCCGGGAAGGCCGGCTTCGGCGACGGTAACGAGCTCGGGCACCGACGGCGAACGGTTCGCGCTCGACACCGCGAGCGCGCGCAGTTTGCCGGTGCGAACGTACGGCATGGTTGAAATGGCACTTGCCGACGTAACCGAAACGCGCCCGGCGACGAGGTCGAGAATGCTCGGTGCGGTGCCCTTGTAGGGCACGTGGACCAGTTGCAGATTCGCCATGCGGTTGAGCAGTTCCATCGCGAGATGCTGCCCGGTGCCGTTGCCCGACGAAGAAAACATGATTTCGTTCGGATGCGCCTTGGTAAATACGATCAACTCGCGCACATTCTTCACCGGCAGCGAAGGATGCACCGTCAGCACGCTGGGCGACTGCACGAACAGCGAAACCGGCGCGAAATCCCGGATCGTGTCGTAATTGAGTTTGTAGAGCGCCGGCGTCAGCGCGTGGCTCATCGATTGCATCAGCAGTGTGTAGCCATCGGCCGGTGCACGCGCCACCATCTCCGACGCGATGGTGCCGGCCGCACCCGCGCGATTCTCCGCCGCGACCTGCTGACCCCACGCATCGGTAAATTTTTGTCCGAGCAAGCGCCCCGAGGTATCGACGCCGCCGCCGGGTGCCAGCGCGACGATCAAACGTATCGTTTTATTCGGATAACTTGCTGCATCCTGCGCCGGACAACTGCCGATGGCCGCGGCCATCAAAAAGAGCGCGCCACCCCGGACTGCGGCTTTTCGCATTTCAGCTCCTCCGCGCCCGCTGCGGGCGGTTATGGGATAAGACCGATCACTCCCATAGACGCTCGGGCATGGGCAAGCCGGCGAGATCTTCTGCAGTGAGCGCGCCATCGGGCTGTATCTCCATGCGTTCCAGCACCGAAGCCAGTTGCCGGCAATGCTGCGCCGAATGCCAAGTCACGCGCTCGAACACTTTATGCGCCGAGGTATCGCCGTAATAGGTTTTTAGAATGCGCGTCAGTTCGCGGTCATCGAGGCCGGCCCACCATTTCTCGAAGCGCTGCCAGGTCTGATTGCCGAATGCAGCGATCTGCGCGCCGGTCTGGTACGTATCGGCAGGCAGATTGTCGGCGATGCTGGTCGAGTACTCGGCGCCATCCCAAGTCTCCAGATAGGCTTCACCGATACGAAAGACGTGATAACAAAGCGTGCGGATCAAACGTTCGCGGTGCGGAATGACGCGTTCGTTGATGCGCTCATCGGGAAACTGCCGGACGATGCGCTGACCCGCGGCAAACACCAGCCGGTATTTGTCGAACAACTGCTGCGGCGCCAGCCGTTCAACACCGGTGCCGTCGAGACCGACAAACTTGGCCACGACATCGAGCATTTGCCCGAACACCCACTTATCGCCTTTGGCGACGACCGGTATTTTTTTAATCCCGTATTTATTAAACAGCAATTCGCGTGCGCCGGCATCTTTCAGCACGTCGATAACGATGAAATCAACACCTTTGTTCGAAAGAAACTCTTTCGTTCGGAGGCAGCTGCTTCATCCCGGTTGGGTGAACAGCATGAACTTGTCTGGACTGGCTTCCATTGCAGCAACTCCTTATGGTGTCAGAGTGAACACAGGCAGTGTAGAGCAGGCACATGCGCGCAGCAAGAATGAAAGCGCATCATCGCGAGGTTCATCGCAGCTCGCGGCATTTGCTGCATCGCAATGCGTGGACTGTCGCGTTGCGCGCCGCCTACTCGGGCTCGATACCGGCAAGCTTCGCTGCTTCGCCGAAGCGCCTGATCGATTCGATAAGCCGCGGACGGAATTCCGTGCTGCTGCCGCCGATCGCATTGAGTCCGACTTTTTCGAAGCGCTCGCGCACTTCGGGTAGCGCAAATGCCTTGCGTATTTCGGCTTCGAGTTTCGCCACGATCGCCGGCGGCGTTTTCGCCGGCGCAAACAAACCGTTCCAGCTGATATCGATCACCGTGTCGGATATACCGGCCTCCGCGGTCGTCGGCACATCAGGCAGGAAAGGCGCGCGCGACGCATTGTTATAGGCCAGCGCGCGCAGGCGGCCGGCTTTGACCTGATTGAGCACCGTCGACGGATTGCCGAACATCCATTGAATTTCGCCCGCCATCAGCGCGCTCAACACCGGGCCGCCGCCCTTGTACGGCACGTGCACCATATCGGTTCCGGCACGCGCGTTCAACATCGCGCTGGCGAGATGGATGGTGTTGCCGATGCCGGCCGACCCGTAAGAGATTTTGCTGCCGGGTTTGCGCGCAATCGCCACCAGTTCCTGCAGCGTGTGCGCGGGCGACGACGGCAGCACCACCAGTATCAGGCCATCGGACGCCGACAGTTGCGACACCGCAATCAAATCCTTGAGCGCATCGAAGGGCATTTTTTTACGCACATTCGGATTGATCGCATACGCGGCCGACGAAATCAGCAGGGTGTGGCCGTCGGGCGCTGCCTTGGCCACGAGGTCGGCGCCGATGATGCCGTTGGCGCCGGGCCGGTTATCGACGATGAACTGCTGACCGGTCTGTGCCGAAAACTGCGGGCTGAGTATGCGCGCCGTGGTATCAGGCCCGCCGCCGGTTTCAAAACCGACGACGATACGCACCGGGCGCGTCGGCCAGTTCTGCGCGCACGCGCCGCCGCACAGAAAAACCGCCGCGATGAAAGCAATCAGCTTCATATCAATAATGCGACTTGAAGTTGAGGCCGCCGCGCTTGGCCAGCTCTTCGAGCTCGATGAAAGAGCGTTTGGTTTTTTTATCGACAGTGAACTGCATTTTGCGATCGGGCTCGGTGGTGGCGCGCACCGCCAGCAATTGCAGGCTCTCTTTCACTTCCCATTCGTGCGCACCGGCAATGCCGGCCGGCGCGTAGATCGAACTGCCGGGGCCGACCGGATATTCATTGCCGTCGAGATCGCGTACCGTCGCATGGCCCGCGATCACAAAATAATAGGCCTCGATCGGATGCCAGTGCAGTTGCTCGTACGAGCCGGCCGTGTAGGTCGCCAAACCGATGCGGATGCGATCGGTCGGCGCCGCGGCGTGGCCGACGATGCGTTTGATAGTCTGGCCGTCGGTGACGCCCGCCTCGGCATTCACGGTCGATTCGTTGATGACCCGCAGCGTCGGTTTTACATTTATCGCATTCATCGCATTCATCGTACCCCTCCGCGAATTGATTTTTTTCCAACTGCAAGCATAGCAGCAGCGGCAGGCATTCGCATGGAGAGGGCCGGCTCGGGTATATTCAGGGCTGTGCCATAAAAACAAAAACGATCCACATGCAAAAACAACATCTCAATACGCTGGTGCTTGCAAGCACGCAGGCGACGCTACAAACCACCGGCGTCACCATGATCGCCGTCACCGGGCTGACCGGTTTCGCGCTGGTCGACGACAAATCGCTGGCAACGCTGCCGCTGACCTTTTACGTGCTGGGCTCGGCGATGACGACCATCCCCGCCTCGCTGCTGATGAAACGCGTTGGCCGCCGCATCGGTTTTCAGCTCGGCACCGCCATAGGCGTACTCGGCTCCATCGCCTGCAGCTTCGCCGTCTGGATGGCGCAGTTCTGGATGCTGTGCGCAGGCATGACGGTGATGGGCATGTACACCGCCTTCGGCAAGTACTACCGCTTCGCCGCCGCCGACGCGGCGAGCGTCGAATTCCGCGCCAAGGCGATTTCGCTGACGCTCGCCGGCGGCATTGTCGGCGGTGTGACCGGGCCGGAAATGGCCAAACGCACGTACGAACTGTTTGCCGATCACCCGTACCTCGGCTCGTACATGTCGCTCGGCTTCGTTTGCCTGCTCGCCATGCTGATCCTGACGCGGCTCGATATTCCGAAACTGTCTGACAAGGAAATTCTCGAGCCCGGGCGCCCGCTGATAAAAATCATGCAGCAGCCCGAGTTCATCGTCGCCGTTCTTGCATCGATGCTGTCGTACGGCATCATGAATCTGATGATGACGTCAACGCCGCTGGCGATGCGCGCCCACGATCATCATTTCAACGACGCCGCGCTGGTGCTCGAATGGCATGTCTTCGGCATGTACGGGCCGTCGTTCTTTACCGGCTCGCTGATCAACCGCTTCGGCGTGCTGAAAATCATCCTCACCGGCATCGCCATGATGTTCCTGTGCATCGGTCTCGCACTCGCCGGCACTGAATTCATCAATTTCTGGGCGGCATTGTTCGTGCTCGGCATCGGCTGGAATTTCATGTACGTCGGCGGCGCGGCGCTGTTGACCGAATGTTATACGCCGTCCGAACGCGCCAAGACGCAGGCCGCCAATGATTTTCTGGTGTTCCTGACGATGGCGGTGTCGTCGCTGTCATCCGGCATGCTGCTCAACAAGGCCGGCTGGCACGCCGTCAACCTTGGCTCGGCGCCGTTTCTGTTGCTGGCAACGGTGGCGACGCTGTGGCTGGTATGGAAGCGCCGCGTCCGCGCTTAACCGCGCAATACATCTGGTAGCATTGCCGCTCTGAAAAACACCGCATACCGGCATAACCCGTATCGATTTACCGGAAACACGCCATGAGAATACGCAGCGTCGAACTCGAGATGCCAGGCCGCGCCGCCGCCGCGGCATTCATGCAAAACCCCTGGGGTCTGATCGACGCCGGCACGCGCGGCGACACCAGCTATCTGCGCGCGACGTCCGATCAGGCTTACGCCATCGCCATCAGGGAGGCGCCCAAAAACGCGCTGGCGTCCGTGACCTTCAGCGGCAGCAAGGCCGAAGTCGAAGCGGTGTATGCGCGGGTGCAAAAATCCGCGCTCAAGCACGGCAAGTGGGTCGATGAATTCGACGAGCCGGGCCGCGGCGCCGGCTTTTATGTCAGCGGCCCCGAAGGCGAGCCCTATCGCTTCGTCGCCGAAAAAGAAACGACCGCCGCACTGCCCACGGACAAAGCGCGTCCGCTGCATGTTTCGCACGTCGTCTTCAACACGCTCGATCGCGAGGCCGGCTCGCGCGCGCTCGTTGACGTGTTCGGTTTCAAGCTATCGGACCGCACGCGCATCATGAATTTCGTGCGCAGCGATAACACGCACCACGCCGTCGCTCATGCCGACGCCAAAAACGTGTCGCTCAATCACATCGCCTTCGAAATGCAGGACACTGATGCCGTGATGCGCGGCATGGGGCGGCTCAAAGACGCCGACTGCGCAACCGTGTGGGGCCCCGGCCGCCACGGCCCGGGCAACAATGTGTTTGCGTATTTCGTCGCGCCCTTCGGCGCCTGCATCGAATACACGGCCGAGGTGCAGCGCGTGCCCGACGATTACCGCATCGGTGCGCCCGATGACTGGAAATGGCCGCCGGGCCGCGGCGATCACTGGGGCATCGCCGCGCGCGACAACGCCAAACTTATCGCCTCGGGTGATGCATTTCCGTACCGGCCGCTCGCTTGATCGTGGCGCGGCTGGAAAAACCGAAAGGCGTGCAGTACCGTCATTCCGGTGCAAGCGGGAATCCAGGTTCTTTTCAACGGACAGTGCTTCCACTGGACTCCCGCTTGCGCGGGAGTGACGAGTTGTTGGGCGCGATCCGGCTTGTTTTTGCGGCGGCATGCATGTCGCTTGCATTGACAACGCCGGCCCAAAATTATCCGGCCAAACCGATCCGCGTGATTTCGGAGTACAACGCCGGCGCCGGCGGCGACGTTTTTTTCCGTCCGCTCGGCACCCAGCTCGCCGCCGAAACCGGGCAACAGTGGATCGTCGACAACCGTCCCGGCGCGGGTGGACTGCTTGCCGTCGAAACAGTGACGCGCGCCGCACCCGACGGCTACACGCTGCTGCTCGCTTCGCAAAACGTGCCGGTGACGCGGCGTTACCTTTCGAAAACAAAAGCGGTTGATCCCAACGTCGATCTGACGCCGATCGCCGCGCTGTGGCGCACCACGCTGGTATTCATTTCGCATCCGTCGCTGCCGCCGAAAACGCTGCAGGAACTGATCGCCTACGCCCGTGCCAATCCGGGCAGGATCTCGTACGGCACCTCGGGCATCGGCACGCAGGCGCATTTTGCGGGCGCGAATTTCGCCAGTATCTCCGGCAGCGAACTCCTGCACGTGCCCTATAACAACAACCGCCAGGTCACCGATTTGATGGCGGGCGACGTGCCGATGGGCATCATCATCGTCTCGTCGGTATTGCAGCACGTGCGCTCGGGTCGCGTGCGTGCACTGGCGGTCGCCGGCTATAAACGCCTGCCCATCCTGCCCGACGTGCCGACGGTATCGGAAGTGCTGCCCAAATTCGAACCGCCGCCGACCTGGACTGCGCTGTTCGCACCGCCCGGCTTGCCGAAGGAAATTCTTGCGCGCCTGCATGGCGCGGTGGCAAAAACTGTGACGAACCCCGAGCTGCGCGCCAAAGCCACCGCCGACGGCTTCGAACTGATCGGCAACTCGCCCGAAGAATTTTCCGCGCAGTTGAGGCGCGACATCGAAGTTGCCGGCCGTCTGGTGAAAACGGCGAAAATTGAACCCGCAGACTGAGAGAGATTTATGAAACTTTGCCGCTATAACGAAGGCGCCGTCGGCTTGATCGAAGGCGATGCGATTTATCCGCTGAGCGACGCGCTCGCCGTCACCGAACTGGTGCGCGCCGGCGCCGGTATGGCGGAGATCATCGAGGTGCTCGCCAACAATCCGAATGCGGCTGCCGGTCTCGCTGCCGCGCGCAGCGCCAAAGCGGTCGCTTTGAGCTCGGCGAAACTGCGCGCCCCCATGATCAATCCGCCGGCGATCTGGGCCGCGGCGGCGAATTACCGCGCGCACCAGGCGGAAATGAAAGTGCGCGTCGGCGCCTACGATCGCACGCAACTCTCACCCGACGATCTAATGGCCGAAGTTTTTCTGAAACCGGCCTCGTCCATCGTCGGCCCCGGCGGCACGGTCATCCTGCCGAAGATTGCGAAGCACGTCGATTTCGAATGCGAACTCTGCGCCGTGATC
>JANXSE010000362.1 GCA_025356695.1 Betaproteobacteria bacterium | reverse complement strand
CCGGCGTGCACGCCATGACCGACGTGACCGGCTTCGGCCTGGCCGGTCATCTGCTCGAAATGTGTCGCGGCGCGGGTCTCGCCGCTGAGCTGAATTTTGCTGCAATTCCCGCCATCGCGGAAGCCCTGAACCATGTGCAGTCCGGCATCGCAACCGGCGCTTCGAGCCGCAACTGGAGTGGCTACGGCCACGAAGTGCTCTTGCCGCCGGATTACCCGGAATGGAAGGGCAAGTTGTTGAGTGACCCGCAAACCAGCGGCGGACTGCTGGTGGCCTGCAAGGCGGAAAGTGCCACGGAGGTGCTTGAAATTTTCCGGCAAGACGGCTTTGCCGAGGCGGCCATCATTGGCCACCTGCACGCTGGTGCGCGAGGCATCAGCGTGCTTTAACCATATCCGGGTTGTTCTGTTTATCCTCGCGGGTCGGGGACGAACTGTCCACTGCCCGGAAACGGATTGGGAATTCCACGCGATGGTGGCGGGATGATGCCGCGCGCGCGCAGGTTGTTGTAGCTGTCGTAGTAGATGGCGATGACTTCGGAGGGTCGCTCGTTGGCGCGGCGGAAATCGGTGTAGCTGACTTGCGAAGATTCGCGCTCGCCGTGGCCGGTACCGAGTTTTTCTTCGCGCAGGCGCATCGCAGGAGGGGCATCGGCACGCGCGGTTGCCTGTGCCTCGGCCTTTCTGTCTGCCGCTGCGCCGTTCGCGTCAGCAGACGACTCTGCCGATTTTCCAAGCATGTTGCTGCTCAAGTCGCCGTAAGGTCTCGGCGCAGGCATCACGGCCGGACGCGGCGGCGCGTATTCGCGGAACACCGCGAGGCCGATCACGCCGACATTGCCAGGACGATCGGTGCGCGCGGCATAGCTGTCGGGCAGCGCAGTGAACACGAACGCCGCCACTTCATCGGTGCTTTTTCGCCAACCGTTAATTTCGTATTGCATTGACGACCACAACACGTAGCCGGTCTGTTCCGAGGAAGCGGTTTCGCCACTCACCACGTTGACGCCGTCTACCGAAACCACGGCCATGATGCGTTGCCCGAGCTTATTGCGCACCGCCACCGCGTATTTTTCACCGGGCGTGCCGGCGACGTAGTAACGACCCTGATGGCTATACACCGGCAGCGCGCGCCCGGTGCTGCGGCTGATGACGGACAGATCGGCGAACATGCCAGCCTGGGCTGACACGCCAACGCCGAGCAGCAGGGTGGCAAGCAGCATCGAAAGAGTTTTTTTCATTGGAACCTCCGAGAGTGTTTAACAGGACATCTGCGTCTGTTAACGACTCGTTCGGAGGAACGGGGTTAAGGCCAGTAAAAATTCCCGGCACCCCTTGCCGACTGCGGCATACAAATCACTTCAGATCATCGGGCAGCTTGTAATCAGGAAAGCGCTTCCTGAATTCAGTCAGCATCTCATCGGCGGCTGGCGTGCGGCCGATGCGTTTCAACTCGCGGATTTCAACAAGCCAGCGTTCGGGCGATTTTTGATCGCTGACCATGGCGTCGGTGGTTGCCTTGTCGCGGATGGACGCAGAGAAGGCGCGTTTATCGACTGCTCTCGGCGCCACCATCATCGCGGCACCCGTCCGCGTGTCTCGATCGACAGAAGGTGCAGACAAAGCCTTTTCCTCCATGATCGAACGCGACGTTGATGCCGCACCGGCAGCCAGTGCACCTTGCGCGGCTGGCGCCGCCTGGAGCTCAGGCTGAGCGATGCTTTCGGTGCGTTCGCGCTTCTGCACGGATGAAGCACCAGGTGAATCGGCAACCGCTTGCGCGTCTTCCCGCACTAGCGGCGCCGGTGCATAAGCGGGTTTGGCCAGCGGCTCCGCAGCCGGGCTCGACGGTCGCGATTTGGCGCGCGCGTTTGCAGGCCCAGCGGCGGACTCGGCTGCCGGCGTTGCCGACTCACTGCGCGGCAGGGGAAGCGATAGATCGCCAAATTGTGGTTCGTCGCGCACCATCATCGTGAGCGAGACGGTGAGCACCACCGTCGCCGCCAAAGCGAACGGCACGCTCCAGCGCCGCGTGCCGCCGAACCTTCGGGTGTTTTGCGGGCGCCCGCCTGCGGCGTCGCGGGCAGCGGCAAGGATGGCATCGTCCAGCGCCTGCGGCGGCTCGGGCTGCACGGCGTCGTGATACAGCCGGGACAGATCATCATTCTTGTTCATGGACATTCCTTAAGCAGGGAGCGCAGCTTGGCTACCGCGTAACGCAGCCGGCTCTTGGCGGTCTCGGCGTTCACGCCGGTGGCGACGGCGATGTCTTCCAGCGACAACCCGGCTTCCTCGCGCAGCAGAAAGGCTTCACGCTGCGCCGCAGGCAAGGTGTCGATGGCAGCAACAAGTCGCTCCGCCGCGCGTTTGCGATCAAGCGTGACTTCAACGGGCTCGGCACCCGAATCGAAGTCCATCTGCTCGCCGATGGATTCGTCAGCAGAAAATCCTTCAGCAAGGGCATCGTAACTTTCGAGTCTGGCGCGCGCATTCGAACGGAAAAAATCCATCAACCGGTTATGCGCGATGCGGTACAGCCAGGTGGTGAAACGCGCCTTCACCTCGTAACCAATGCGCGCATTGACCACGCGCAACCAGACATCCTGGAACAATTCATCGGCGGTGCCGGCGTTGCCGCACTGGCGCAGCAGATAACGATAGACCGGGCCACGATGACGGCGATACAGCGTCTCAAAAGCCATGGCATCGCCCGCGCAATAGCGCAGCAT
>JANXSE010000042.1 GCA_025356695.1 Betaproteobacteria bacterium | reverse complement strand
CACCAGCGCGCCCTTCCAGCGCCAAACCAGATCGACAAAGTGGCCGATCACCATCTTCAGCGACCACGGTATGACGGCCCAGAAACCGAGCGCGGCCAGCAGCGCCGCCGACAGGCCGAGTTGCTCCTTGACGAAGAAAGTGCCGACGATGCCGGTCAGGCCCGACACGCCGGCGGCAACGTAGACCATCAGCGGCGGCAGATACGACAGCCGCATCTCGCGGCCGAGTTCAAGGATGTTGCGGTCGAGCCAGTGGCAGAGTGAATGCATATCGCCTTTCAGATTCCTTCCCCCGCCTGCGGGGGAAGGCTAGGATGGGGGCAAGCAGACTCCAATTCACGCTTGATCGTTTCCAGTACTGCGGTGGTTTCCTTGAAAACCTCGGTATCCCAGAATCGAATGATGCGGTATCCGTGTGTTTCAATGCGACGCTCACGACGTTCGTCGTATGCACGCGTTTCCTGATGCTGTCCTCCATCAAGCTCGATCACCAATTTCGCATCAAGGCACGCAAAGTCCGCAATATAACCGCCAATAGGAACTTGCCGCCGAAATCGATAACCATCAAGCTGCCGGCCACGCAGGTGCTGCCAGAGAAAACGCTCGGCATCAGTGGAGTTATTTCTAAGGATTCGGCTGCGGCGCTGTGTAATCGGGTTACACATGCGGTAATTATCCGGCTTTTCGCCCCCACCCTAACCCTCCCCCGCACTGCGTGCAGGGGAGGGAAACAATCAAGTAACCGGACTGCGCCGCTCGGCGGCTTTCAAGGGGAATCGGAGTTCTAATTTACTTCTTGTTATCTTTCCACTCGCGCCAACCAGAGAGCAGCGGGAAATACAAACCCAACATCGTCGAGACTTCGCCCAACGCCGTCGCATAGCGCACCAACTGTTTCTCGTAGCGTTCTCGTTCCTGATCGAGAAACGCGTCCACATTGCCTCCCTCGTGACCGCTGGTCTTGTAATCGACGATCCAGCACCTGCCGTCGTCATCGCGAAAGACGCGATCCATGATGCAGCTGTAAACCGCGCCATTGGCGGCAACACGCATGCGGTATTCGCTTCTCGCATCGGCATGCGCACCGAGCAGCCAGCGGCCGCGCTCGTCTGCGAGCGTCTGCGTGAGCGCGCGCACGGCGCGCGCGGCGGCATCGTTACATTCATCACGCGGCACGCCGCGACGTTCGAGCTCGCGGACGAGGCGCGGCTTCAATGCGCCTACGCGCTCGCGCGTCCAGCCGTCGAGACCGTCGTCGGCGATGCGCTGCATCCAGCGATGCACCACCGAGCCGATGTGGCGCGCGCTTTCGCCGGCCCACGAAAACTCGATGACTTCGTTTTGCTGCTGCGCGACGGCCGGCGCGCGCCAGGTGGCGGCGGACGGCGGTGCGGGCAATACAAAGCGGTTAGCGAAACGCGACAGCATGTCGGGGCGCGGCGCCGACGCAGCGGGCGGCGTTGCGCGCGGCACCGGTGCCGCGACGTGTTCTTCGGCAAACGGCCACAGTGAACGCAGCAGGGAACGTTTGTTCGGCGCCTTCGCCGCGCCGTCGTCGTCGCGCTTGATGCAGCCGAGCAGATGCAGGCGCGATTTGGCGCGCGTGGCTGCCACATATAACAGGCGGCCGGATTCCAGGTCCTCGGCGGCACGCTCCATGCCGCGCACGTATTCGTAACAGGGGTCTTTGTCGCCGCCGGATTCGTGGATGGGTGCCAGTAGCAGGCCGGTGTCCGGCAACTGCTTCCATAAAATCAGCGGTGGCGTGTTGTTGCGCGGCGCACGGTCGAGGCCCGGCACGATCACGGTGTCGAATTCGAGGCCCTTCGATTTGTGCACGGTCATGATCTGCACCGCGTCGTCGCCCGCCTCGAGGTCGGGCAGCGCGTAGAGTTTCTCCAGACCTTCTTCAAAGGCCGCGGGGTCAGCGATGTCGCCCGCCTCTTCGACGCGTTCGAGTTCGTCGAGGAACATCGCGGCATCTTCGAGTTCGGTGGTGTCGCGACAGCAGGCCGGACCGCCGAGCGCGAGCCAGACGCCTTCGACCGCATCGCGCAGATTGCAGCGCAATCGGTTGATCAGCGCGGGTTCGAGCACGTCGACGAGACGCGCGAGGCGCGCCCGCGCCGTCGCGTCCAGTTGCGAAACGCGTGCTGCATCGCACATGATGTCCCACACGACGTCATCCGCGCCCTCGGCGAGCAGCGACAGATCGACCGGCGTGAGACCGCACCACGGCGCGCGCAGCAACGACAACCACGCGATGCGGTCGGCCGGATGCGTCAGCGCGCGTGTCAGCGCGAACAGGTCCTGCACCACCTGCTTTTCGCCGAGATGTTCGATCTCGACAGCGCGGAAGCGGATGCCGGCCTCCTGCAATGCGGGCACGATATGATCAAGGTGGCCGCGGTTGCGCACCAGCACGGCGATCGAGCCGGTGGCATTGGCGCCACGCGCAGCACGCACGATTTCGACGAGACGCGCGGCTTCGTCTTCGCGTTCGTCGAACAGATGCCAGCCGACCGCCGCACCCGCTTCCGCCGGATGATGCGCGACCGAGGCCGCATACGGCACCGCGCCGGCGGCGGCATCTTCGCGCGGCGGCAACACGGTCGGAAAGCTTGCATTGACCCAATCGACAATGCCGCTTTGCGAACGGAAATTCGTCTGCAGGCGCAGAAAATCCAGTGGCACCTCGCCGAGGCCTTCATAACGCGCATTCAGAAACAAGCCGACCTCGGCTTCGCGAAAGCGGTAGATCGATTGCATCGGGTCGCCCACTGCAAACAGCGTGCGGCCGTCGCCGCTTTGCCAGCCGGCGGTAAGCCGTTCGAGCAGTTCGCGCTGGCTGATCGAGGTGTCCTGGAATTCGTCGATCAATATATGTTTGATGCGCACGTCGAGCGAGAGCAGCAGATCGGTCGGCGCCTCGGGTTCACCCAGCGCGCACACCGCGCCCTGGGCGATTTCCGTGAAGTCGGCCTGGCCGCGCTCGGCGAACACCACCTTGAGCTGGGCAGCGGCGACGCGCAGCAGCGCGAGCATTGCGCTCAACACCGTCCACTGCGCATCCGTGTAATGCGCCGGCGGCAAAGTCATCAGTGATACGAGCGCGGCAAGCACGCTGCCGTCACGGTCGTCCGCCTCAAGCGCCTGCGCGCGTTTGTTTTTTTTGCGCCAGGTCCCCTTCTTGGTCAGCAACTCATCGGCAAGTTCTGCACTCGCGTCGGGCAGAAATTCGCGCGCCGCCGCCGTCAGGCGCTCGCGCTCGGCAGCAAACGCGGCTTCGAGTTCGGCGCGTTCGCGCACCTGCCCGGTCTTGTGCAGCCATTGGTCGCGCCGCCCCAGCATGCCCGCCACCAGCTCGACGGCGGCGGCGACATCGTTGTCGAGGTGCGCGAGCAGGGTTTCAGCCGGCGCGTTGCGCGGTTCGAGCGCGAAGGCGCGGCGCGCCGCTTCTTCGTACAACCCTTCGGGTTTTTCGGCGGTCTCGGGCTGCGCGCCGAACTTCGCCAGCACTGGCATCTGCCGCGTCAGCGATGCACACAGCGCGTCGATGGTCTGCACGCGCATGCGCGAAGAAATATCGGCGGCCGGCATGCCTTTAATCGGCGACTCGGCCAGCGACTTTAATATGCGGTGCTTCATTTCCGCCGCCGCCTTGCGCGTGAAGGTGATGGCGAGAATTTCCTCGGGCCGCTCGACCACGCGCAGCAACTGCAGATAACGCCGCACCAGCAGTTCGGTTTTGCCCGAACCCGCCGGCGCCTGCACGATGAAGGAGCGGCGCGGATCGAGCGCGGCCTCGCGGTCTCGCGCGTCGGCGATTTCGGCTTGTTTGGAGGCAATGCTCATTCCGCGCCTCCTTCTTCGAACTCGCCATCTTCATCCTCGATCGCAGCGAGACGTTCGTGCACGCGGCACAGCGGACGCAGATCGCAGTACTTGCAGGTCTTCAGCCCGCGCTTCGGATCGACGTCAGCCACACCCGTGGCGAATTCCCGGCCAAGCGCGTCGACATTTTTTTGCCACAACTGCGGCCAGCCCGGCCACGAATCGAAGGCCTTGACCTTCGGCAGCACCTCGCCGTCGCGCGCGATGCCGATGAATTTCATGTCGCCGGTCTTGACGCGCGCGTAGGCAATGCCGGCGATTTTTTCAGAGGCCCCCAGCGCATAAAGCGGCATCTGCGGATCATCGGGCCGCTCTTCCAACCAGTCTTTCGACGTGGCGCGGCCGGTTTTGTAATCGATCAAGACGTGGCTGCCGTCATCGATCCGATCCATGCGGTCGATGCGGCCGTACATTTCAAGACCGGCGGCGTGCAGCGTGCGGCGTTCTTCACGCGCCACCACTGCAAAGTCGCCGCGCGCGCGCTCAACCTCCAGCCACTCGTGCGCGAGTTTGGCGAGGCGCAGACGTTCGAGATCGGCGAGACGTCCATCAAGGACACCGGGCCGGTCGTTGCGCACTTTCGCCACCGCGGCTTCCGCGGCGCGGTCGATCATGCCGGCGAGTTCGGCCGGCGTAGTGGCATCGAGCCGTGTTTTCGATTGCAACGCGCCCCACAACTCGGCCATCAGCGCATGCAGCAGATTGCCGCGGTCGCGCGCATCGAGGCCGTCGGCCGGTATTTCAAGACCATTGGCGCGCAACCGGTGATGCGCGTAGGCGCGGAATGGACAGGCCGCCTGATCGGCCAGCACGCGCGTGCCGCCGCTGACCACTGTTTTGGCATAAGCGGGCGCGGCACCGTCCGGAATTTCTTCGAGCACGCGTGCGGCGTGCAGCACGTCGCGGTAACGCGGAAACGCAGCGGGATCGACATCGGCGGCGGGAACGTCGGCGATCAATGCACTGGGCGTGAGTTCGCGGTCCTGTTCGCGCAGCGGATGCGAGAACACGACTTCAGCAGCGGCCTGTTTCCAGCCGTCGGTAATACGGCGATCAAGCGCCAGCGCGGTTTCCGCCGAGGCTTCCGGTATGCCGGCTTTCTTTTGCAGCGCGACGGTGATGAAGGGATTGGGGTGCGCGGCGAGTGGCCACGCGTCGTCGGTGAGGCCGGACACCCACAGATGATCGAACTCCATGCCGTCCGATTCGAGAATGCCGAGCACCTGCACCGGCGCGTCAATCGCCTCGGGCTGGAACAAGGTGTCGGCGCAGAGTTTGCGCAACCTGCTCAACGCCTGCGCCACCGACATGCGCTGGGTGACGCGTTCAAGCCGCGCCAGTTCGGCGAGCATTTCGTACCATTTCGTGCGCGTCTGAAATTCGGCCGAATCAAGCGCGCGCTCGCCGGGGAAACCGGCGGCGTCGAGCAAGGCGGAAAAATGCCGGCCCCATTCCTGCGGCGAGCGCAGGCCTTTCGGCTGTGCTTCGGCGATTTTATAGAGCGCCTCCAGACGTTCGCGCAACAGCGGGCAATGCGTGACGGACGCGGTCAACCGCGCCAGTGTCACGCGCGCCGGCAAACGCCGGCGCAAATCCGCATCGAGGCGGGCGCGGCGCGTGAACTCGCTGTCAGCGCCCGCGAGGAACGGCGAACGAATCAGGCGGCTCGCCAGTGCAAAATCGATTTCGCCGGTGGCGAGCATGAGCACACCGAGCGCGGCGTGCACCAGCGGATAGTCGGCCAGCGGCAGGCCCAGCGAAAGATTGAACGGCAGCGACGCGACCTCCGCGCCCGGCATCACCCACGCTGGCGCCATCACGCGCGAGAACACGCGGTTTACCTCGCGGCGCCGCTGTTGCAGATCGGGCACCACCACGCCGATACGCGGATAAACGACCGGCGCGCCATTGTTGTTTACGCTCAAACGCGCGTGCGCCTGTTCGAGCCGCGTGCGCGCCCAGCGCGCCGCGCTTTCGAGCTCCTCAGTGGCAGAAGCGCGCGTCACGCGCGTCACTGTGCCGGCATTGCGCGCAGTGCGGCAAACACAGACCTCTACGCCCTGTGCAGCGCAAGCGCGCAGAAAATCGCGGGCCTGCGGCGGCACGATTTCAAAACCGTAAACAATCAAGGTCTGCGGTTTCGGCAATGCGACGTTGCCCAGCATGGCGCTGACCGCATCGGGCAGCCGCGCACTGTCGATGTCGTTATTGGCACGTTTGATATAAGCGCGCGACCACTCGGCGAACGCACGCGCATCGTCGTTGCAGGGAAATAATTCAAGCGCGCCGTCGATGCGCCAGGCGTGCGCGAGCCGCCAGGCATCCTGACACTGCACCGCCGCGCGCGCCGGCGACAACAGATCGCCGCTCCACGTGCTCGCCGCAATCACCTCTTCCCATAACGCCTGCTCCTGCGCGGGCGAGAGCAGCTGCGGCGTCGCCGCAGTGCGGTCGGAATAGGTGGCGGCCTCCCACAGGCGCTCTATATAGGCGTTCAGCGGAATGATATCGGCCGCCTCCCACGCGCTTAAGCCTGCGGCGATGCGCGTCGCATCAAAAGCGCGAGCGAGTTCCTGCGCGAGGCGGCGGTTCGGCGTGACAATTGAGATCGCCGCCGGCGCGCCCGCGGCAAGACGTGCGAACACCTCGGTCTTGCTGAGAACGGGAAAAGCGGACAGGGCGGAGAGGGCGGACATTCGGCGCATGATAGCGCCGAACGTGGGGAAGATCACGGCGGCGGGCGCCGCCGTGACGGGTGTTTACTTCTCGAGCAGGTGCTTCTTGTCTTTGTTCTTCGCCCACTCGTCGGCGTCGGCCGGCGCGTCTTTCTTCTCGATGATGGGTTTCCACACCTTCGAGAGCTCGGCGTTCAGCGCGGTAAATTCTTTTTGCGAGTCCGGCACGTCGTCTTCGGCGAAGATGGCTTCGACCGGGCATTCGGCGACGCACAGCGTGCAGTCGA
>JANXSE010000336.1 GCA_025356695.1 Betaproteobacteria bacterium | reverse complement strand
TTCCGGCATGAACGACGAGCGTTCGCTGCCGCCGACGGCGAGCCCGCGGATGCGGCCGGCGCGCACCTGGCCGATGGTCGAGCCGATGGGTGCTGCCAGCCATTGCGCTTCACCGCCGGCGACGGCGAGGATATTGGCCGCGCCGCCTTTGTACGGAATGTGCGTCGAGGTGATGCCGGTCATGTTGATCAGCATGACACCGGCCAGATGGGCCACCGAGCCGGTGCCGGCCGAGGCATAGTTGAGCGTGTTCGGCTTGCTCTTCGCGTAGGCAATGAACTCTTTGACATTTTTGACCGGCAGCGACGGATGCACGCCGAGCAGCACGTCGGTCAGATAGAGCATGGTGATCGGCGCGAAGTCGCGCACCGG
This sequence comes from Betaproteobacteria bacterium, assembly GCA_025356695.1. The sequence continues at coordinate 5,680 of JANXSE010000336.1, read as the reverse complement.
ATCGTAGGGCAGCTTCTTGTAGGTGACCGGCAGCTGCGCATGCGTCACCACGGAGCCGGCGAACAGCGTGTAGCCGTTGGGCGCGGCACGCGCCGCCATCTCGCTGCCGATGATGCCGGTGGCGCCGGTGCGGTTGTCGATGACGATCTGCTGGCCGAGTATTTCCGACAGCTTGGTCGAGACGATGCGGCTGACGATGTCGCTGTTGCTGCCCGGCGCCTGCGGCACGATCAGGCGGATCGGTTTCGATGGATAGGGTTGTGCGAGCGCTGTCGTCGCGAGAAATGTTGCCGTGGCGAACACGACGGCTCGTAGCCCGGAAGGAGCGCAGCGCATTCCGGGGTTCTGCGCAGGCCGGTCCCGGAATACGCTGCGCTCCTTCCGGGCTACAAAGTTGCTGGTCATCTCACTCACCTTTCTTGTGATAACGCCGCAGCACCAGGCGGATCACGTTCTGCATCTGCGGTTTGAGTTTTGCGGTCCATGGCGTGTTGGCGGCATCCGCCCAGTCCTGTGATTTTTCGACTTCGGGTTGCGTCAGATCGTAGATCGAAAAGAATTTGTGCGCCTGCTCGGATTCGCGCACGCGAAAGCGCCGCGCGCGCAGCACGCCGGGTACCGCCGCCATACGCGGCAGATGCTCTTCGGCATACCAGGCGTTGAATTCGTCTTCGAGTTCGGGGGCAACGGTGGCGGCGAACAGCAGCATGCCTTCGGCTTCCAGCGCGCCTTCAAGACGGCCGGGGATCGCCTGCTCGGAGAGATAACGGCAGATGCGCGTGGCCTTGCGCACGATGCGGCGCGACCACGGCGACAGGTTGACGCCGACGATAGCCTGATAGGCCAGCGTCTTCAGCACGTCAAAGCTTTCGAGGTCGTAATTCGACACCGAGATGCGCGGATCGTAGGCGCCGAGCCAGCGCCGCGCGTTCATGAAGCCCGGCGTGTGGATGCGCTCGACCATGTGTTCGGTGTCGTACCAGTCGTTGAATTCTTCGGCATCGATGTCCTTGAAGTTCATCGCGACGGTCAGGTAGCCGTACGGTTTTTCCACTACAGTCTCCTCGTGTGCAGCGGAGATTCTAGCGCGTCGGCGCGGCCGCTGCCGGTGAGACCGGGTGATGCTGCGTTATACTCGACGCCTCCGAACCTGCCATTCATGCGATCCATTTACACATCATCATCCCGTTTGACCGCGCGTGTTGTTGCGCCCGCCGTCGCACTCGTGTTGGCTGCGGCTTTCATTGCGCAAGCCGCTGCGCAGGACGCATTTCCGAGCCGGCCGCTCCAGATCATCGTGCCGACCGGTCCCGGGGGCGGTACCGACACGGCGGCGCGGCTGCTCGCGCGCGTCTTCAATGAACGTTTGAAATGGCAGGTCGTGGTGGTCAACCGCCTTGGCGCCGGCACACGGCTGGCCGGCGAGAGCGTGGCGAAAGCCGCGCCCGACGGCTACACGCTGCTGATGGGCATCAACGCGCTGGCGACCGGGCCTCTCGTTTACAACAGCATGCCCTACGATGCACTGCGCGATTTCGCGCCGGTGTCGCTGGTGCTGGTGGTGCCCTATCTGTTTGTCGTGCATCCCGCGCTGCCGGCGAAGAATGTGCGCGAGCTGATCGCGCTGGCACGCGCAAGACCGGGCGAGTTGTCGTATGCCTCGGCGGGCACCGGGGCGAGCAACCATCTGTCGATGGAACTGCTGGCGAGTCTTTCAAAGGTGAAGCTCAATCATGTGCCGTACAAATTCGGCATCCAGGGCGTGGTCGATACGATGGCCGGGCACATCCCGATGATGATGACGACCATGGCCTCGACGCTGCCGCAGGTACGCGGCGGCAAGTTGCGCGCGCTGGCGGTGACCAGCCTGCAGCGCGATGCCGCCGCGCCGGAGATTCCCGCGCTGGCGGAAACGCTGCCCGGTTATGAAGTGCTGTTCTGGACGGGGCTGCTCGGGCCCGCAGCGATGCCGCGCGAGCTGGTTCAGCGTTTGCAGCGCGAAACGGCTACTGTCTTGCGTGAACCTGCCAACGCGCGCACGCTCACCGCCGACGGCGGCCGCGCGCCGGGCAGCACGCCCGAAGAGTTTGCCGCCTTCATCAAGGCCGACACCGACAAGTGGACGCAGCTCGCGAAAACGATTTCGATTACGAAGGAATAGTGGTTGCTGCGCAGTTATAAATTCCCTCCCCTGCGAAGCGGGGGAGGGTTAGGGTGGGGGCGCGAAGCACCGCGCGAATGGCTCGCCCCCATCCTGTCCTTCCCCCGTAAACGGGGGCAGGAACCTGCTAATACAGCACGGAGAGATTTCATTCATTCCTTCGTGCGAAGCGGAGGCAAGGGGAATTGGTTTTTGTGGTGAAAATAAAACTCTATGACGCGCTCAATTAATTTATTCGCAGTCGTTCTGTCTTTGGCGTTGGCCATGCCCTGCGTTTCGTTCGCGCAGAAATATCCCGACAAGCCGGTCCGCCTCATCGTGCAGTCACCCGCGGGCGGCACCGCCGACCTGATCGCCCGCGTCATTGCGCAACGCCTTGGTGATGCACTGGGGCAGACGGTGGTGGCCGATAACCGCGCCGGTGCTGCCGGCACCGTCAGCGCGGAACTCACCGCGCAGGCGGCCCCAGACGGTTACACACTGCTGGTGGCGAGTGTCAGCCTGATGGCGATCAACGTCACGCTACGCGAAGGCAAACTCAGCTACAACCCGGAAAAAGATTTCACGCCTATCACGCTCGCAGGTAAGGTGCCGCTGGCGATCAGCGTGCTGCCGGCATTTCCGGCGAAGACCTTCAAGGAATTTATCGCTTATGCAAAATCGCGCCCGGGCAAATTGAGTTATGGCTCGGCCGGCACCGGTAGCTCGAACCACGTCGTCGGCGAATTGCTGAAGACGGAGACCGGCATCGACATGGTGCACGTGCCGTTCAAGGGCGGCGCGCCGGCGATGGCGATGCTGCTGGCCAACCAGCTCGATGTCTATATCGCCACCGTGCCGACCATCGTGCCGATGGTGCAGGCCGGGCGCATCCGCGTGATTGCGGTGTCGAGTGCGCGCCGCTCGCCGGCGTTTCCCGAAGTGCCGACGATCGCCGAATCCGGCCTACCCGGTTTCGATACCACCTCGTGGTTCTGCATCGTCGGCCCGGCCGGTCTGCCGAAGGTGATCGTCACGCGCCTGAATACCGAGATCGTCAATATTCTGAACAACGCCGAAGTCAAAGAGCGTTTGACCGCGGCCGGTGTGAATGTCGAATCGACCACGCCGGAAGCGCTGCGTGCCTTCGTGCATGCGGAAATCCAGAAAATGCGAAAATCCGTGAAGTTTTCGGGTGCGAGGGTGGATTGATCTGCGCGCTTTAATTTGTTTTCAATTGACGGTTGAAAGAGGATCAGGGCAATGCGGTCGATGTCTGACATGAAAGGCGATTTGGCAGCAGCATTGTTGTGTGCGGTTTTTTCCGCCGCTGTCATGGCACAGCCCTATCCGGCGCATCCGATCACTGTCATCGTCGGCAATGCGGCGGGCAATGCCTCGGACATTCTTGCGCGTACGGTTACCGATGAAGTCAAAAATACGCTCAAGCAGAGTTTTGTCACCATCAACCGTCCGGGTGCGAACGGCTCGATCGCGGTCGAATCGTTTCGCCGCGCCAAACCCGACGGCTACACGCTGCTGTTCGCCTCGATGACCATGGCGGTGGTCAACCCGCATGTGCAGGCCGATGCCAAGTACAACAGCGCTGACGATTTCGAGCCGATTGCGCGTTTCGTGCAACAGCCGCTGATCTGGACGGTGGGCAAGGGCGCGCCGTGGCGTTCGCTGCGCGAGGTGATCGAGCAGGCGCGCAAAAATCCCGAGCAACTGCGCGTTGCGCGCCTCGGTTACGGCGGCTCCACCCATCTGGTGTCTACCGCGCTGATGGCGAAGCAGAACGTGCAACTGTCCATCATCGGTTTCAACAATTCGTCCGAGGCATTCAGTGCGGTGCGCCGCGGCGATGTCGAAGTCTGGGTGGATCTGCCGCAGCCGCTGCTGCCGCGCATCCGCTCGGGTGATATCGTGCCGCTGGCGGTGACCAGTCCGACACGATTGAAGGTGTTGCCCGAAGTGCCGACCTGGGTCGAAGCCGGACTGATGGAAACGCCGCTGACGGCGTGGTACGTGATCATGGCGCCCAAAGGTACGCCGAAAGAGATCGTCGACCAGCTCAACACCGAATTCAACCGCGCGTTGAATTCGCCGCGCCTGCGCCAGCAGTTCGAAGAGGTCGGCGGCATCGTGCAAACGGTGAATCCGGACGAACTGCGCCGCTTCATGCGCGACGAGTACCAGCGCTGGGGACAGATCGTCAAATCGGCCAATCTCAAGCCGGAATAAGCCGCACGCGGCAGACAGGAAAACAATGAGCAAACGGATACGCTTGATGCTGGCCGACGGCGCGGGACACAAGGTGACGCCGCGTTTCAGCAAGTCACCGGCGGCGCAGGCCTTCGATCTGGTCGTGCCGGCCGACGGCACAGAAGCGGCGCACCTCGCCGTTGCTGCCGATGTTGATGCCATCATCACCTACCAGACAGCGATTTCTGCAGCGTTGATTCGCGGTGCGCCTGCGCTCAAATTCATCCAGAAGCACGGCCGCAACTGCCGCAGCATCGACGTCGCGGTGGCGAGCGAACGCGGCATCCCTGTGGCGACCATGCCGCTGATGCGCAACGTCACCGTCGCCGAGCACGCGCTGGCACTCATGCTGGCCTGCGCGCGCAAGGTGCTCGACGGCCACCGCGCGGTCAGCGGTGCGAGTTACCAGCAGATGGGCCTCGAGTCGGTCGTCACCACGCAGAATGACTATCGCAAGAACTGGGCCGGCATCGCGGGCGTAACCGAACTCTTCAAGGCCGCGGTCGGCATCATCGGCATGGGCGACATCGGCATGGAGATCGCGCAGCGCTGCCGCGCCTTCGGCATGACGGTGAATTATCACCAGCGCACGCGTCATCCCGCGGCGATCGAGAACCTGCTCGGCGTGCATTATCAATCGCTCGACGAATTGCTGGCGGCTTCGGACTTCATTGTGCTGGTGATTCCGCACACGCCCGAATCGGAGGGCATGATCGATGCGCGCGCGCTGGCGTTAATGAAGCCGTCAACGATATTGATCAACGTCGGCCGCGGTGGATTGATCGACGAAGCCGCGCTGATTGCCGCGCTGGAGAAGAAGCAGATTGCGATGGCGGGGCTCGATGTCTACCGCATGGAGCCGCTGCCGGCGGTGAGCCCCTTGCGCGGCCTGTCCAACGTGGTGCTGCTGCCGCACACCGGCGGCGGTTCCTACCGGTCATGGGAAATCGACGTGCCGGCGTCGATGCAGAACATTGACCGTTTTTTTGCTGGTGAAACGGTTGATGGTGTGATCAATCCTTAGCGGATTGAAGTAACTGCGGCATCACTCGCAACGTTGTAGTCCCCCCATCCCCGCCTTCCCCCTCGAGGGGGAAGGCGCAAAAAGACGACTCCCTCTCCCTTGATGGGAGAGGGCAGGGGTGAGGGTGAGGCATAAGCAGTCCCCCCACCCTAGCCCTCCCCCACAAGGGGGGGGAATAATCAGCAGGTTTCCTCCCGTTTATGGTGGAGGGAGAAATCAGCAGGTCCCTGCCCCCGCGTAGCGGGGGAAGG
>JANXSE010000315.1 GCA_025356695.1 Betaproteobacteria bacterium | reverse complement strand
CACGTCGATCGAAAAACCGTAGTCCCATTGGCTGCCCGGCTGGAACAGCAGCGGTGTCTTTGCCAGCGTGTCGAGAAACTCCGGGCCGTACATGGCGAATGCGGCAGCCGCAGACGAAGCCGGCCACAGTTTGTGTATGGGTGAGCCGCCGCGCGCACCGTAGGTCATGCCGGTGGTGTGACGCATCAGGTCCTGCACGAAGATCGGCTGCTTCGCCGCTTCGGTCTTGACGGCGCTGCTGGCATCGACGACGCCGACCTGCATGCTGGCAAACTGCGGGTAGTAGGTGGCGAGCGTCGATTTCAGCGGCAGCTTGCCTTCTTCATAGAGCGTCAGCGCGGTGACCACCGACAGCACCTTGGTCATCGAAGCGAGGTTGAAGATCGCGTCGTTCTTCATCGCCGTGCCGGCCGACTTGTCCTGATAGCCGAGCGATTTGTAATAGACGAGCTTGCCCTCGCGCGCGATCGCTACCACCGCGCCGGGAATGCGCTCGCGGGCAATTTCATCGGCGTAAAAGCGGTCGATGCGCTGCAGCCCGGCTGCGGAAAAACCGGCCTTCGCCGGATCGCTGCGCGGCAGCGGATCGGCGGCACTCGCCGCCAGCGCGAACAGAAGGGCAGTTGACAGGAATGCAGCACGCAGCAACTCGCCGCCGAACGGCTTCAGACAGACATTCATGGTTCCTCCTTGTGGCCGGCGCGGGATTGGTTTTGTGGCGTGCCGGCGGAATGCGAAGTTATGATATACCAATGGCCTGAAGCGCCTGAATTCAAAAAAAATTCAGCGCGCCGGCGATGACTATCTAGGGAATTCATGAATTCTGGTACTCTGCAAAATGCCCTGATTGGTCCAAGTATCGAGGAATGAGCAATATCGAATGAATCCTCAATTGAATCGGAAATTGCGCGCCAGGTTGATGCTGGCGTTCGCTGCCTTTGCCTTGAGTGTTGCCGAGCACTCACAAGCAGGCGAGTCACCGCGTGAGCGCTTGGCAAAAGCAGAAGCGATGTTTCAGGAACGGTGCAAGACGGCGGGGGAGAAAATTTATCGTACGGTTGAAAATGTCGAGGGTGTCTTCTTGTTGAAGCTGCGGCCTAACGAGATCAATTTTGATGACCAGTTTCTAATGGATGACCCATTTGGTAGCGATTTGGGTGGCGATGGCTACATTAAAAAATTTTTGCTTGGCAGAAATGCAGTGGGTTCGATTACGGATACAAATATTGTTCGCAATGGATATCGTTTTGTGGAGGCTGTCAACCCAAAGGACGGTAACCGGTATCGATATTCTGGATCGACTAGAGAGGTTTCCCACATTTCAAGCATTTTGATGGGCGGGGATGGGAAAACAACGTTTCTTACGAGAGATTTCGTGCTCGATAAATATCTCTCGCCGGGCGAGTCGCCTCGCTACGGCGTTACATACGACGACATTTCAACGCGCGAAGACCGGGAGTACTGGATCGCCGGAGGGTCTCTCAAAATCGTTGATCTTGAGACCAATGAAGTAATCGCGGAACGCATTGGTTATATGATGGACAGGGGACAAGGTAATACCTCGGGCGGGCGTTCGCCATGGTTGCTTGCGCCTGCTCATGCTTGCCCTTCGTTTCCTACTACTCCAGGGGGGCGACCTTTTAAACTGAATCAAACACGCGATTTTGTCGAGAAGGTTCTTCTTGTTAAATAGGGGATGTCAAACGCCTTGACGAAGGTCGCGGCTTATATGGTAGCCGACGGTGAACGAGGCGCTCGTGCGAAGCACTAGAATGCTGATATAACGAAAGTTTCAGCAAGGGATCACAGATGAAGCGATTCTGTTTATTCACAACTGTTGTTCTGGTTTTCGCGACCGCGGCCGGCGCGCAGACTTATCCGGTCAAACCCATCCGCATCGTCACCACCGAGGCCGGCAGCGGCACCGATTTCGGCGCGCGCATGGTGGCGCAGTGCATCTCGGGGCCGCTCGGCCAGCAGGTGGTCGTCGAGAACCGCGGCGGCGTGATGCCCAATGAGGTGGTGGCGAAGGCACTGCCCGACGGCTATACGCTGGTGCACAACGGCAGCGCGTTGTGGCTGCTGCCCTTCGTGCAAAGCGATCTTGGCTGGAACGTGCAGCGTGATTTCATTGCGGTGTCGATGACCGACCAGTCGCCCAACGTGCTGCTGGTGCAACCGTCGCTGCCGGTCAAAAACGTGCAGGAACTGATCGCACTGGCGAAAGCGAAGCCGGGCGAACTGAATTACGCGCGCGCCGCCCCGGCGGGGCCGACGCATTTCTCCGCGGAGTTGTTCAATACGATGGCCGGCATCAAAATTACGCCGATCCCGTACAAAGGCGGCGGGCCGGCAGTGATCGGTCTGCTCAGCAACCAGGCGCACATGATGTTC
>JANXSE010000298.1 GCA_025356695.1 Betaproteobacteria bacterium | reverse complement strand
GCGGCGAATCGAGCCGGAAGGGCGCCTTGCCGGCGTCACGCATCGCCGGATCGTAACGCAGGAGCGGCCAATATCCGCTGGCGACCGCCAAATCCTGCTGCTTCATGCCAAATCTGAGGTCGAAGCCGTGGGCGATGCAGTGGCTATAGGCGAGGATCAGGGACGGCCCGTCATAGGCCTCGGCCTCGCGGAAGGCCTGCAGCGTCTGCTGCGGGTTGGCCCCCATCGCCACCTGCGCGACATAGACGTTGCCATAGGCCATGGCGATCATGCCGAGATCTTTTTTGCCCGAGGCCTTGCCGCCGGCAGCGAATTTAGCCACCGCGCCTCGCTGCGTCGATTTAGAGGCCTGACCGCCGGTGTTGCTGTAGACCTCGGTGTCGAGCACCAGAATATTGACGTTGCGGCCGGAGGCGAGCACATGGTCGAGGCCGCCGTAACCGATGTCGTAGGCCCAGCCGTCGCCACCGACGATCCACACGCTGCGCGTGACCAGACTGTCGGCCACCGCCAGCAGTTGGCGTGCTTGTACGGACCTGGAAGCAGTGAGCAGGGATTTCAACTGCACGACGCGTTCGCGCTGCGTTTTGATCTGTTCGTCCGATTCCTGCGGCGCTTCGAGCAGGGCGACCGACAGGTCGTTGCCGATCTCGGCACTCAGGGCGCGTACCAGCAAATGCGCGAGGTCGCGCTGCGAATCGAGCGCCAGACGCATGCCCAGACCGAACTCGGCGTTGTCTTCGAACAGACTGTTGGCCCAGGCCGGTCCCTGGCCGGCGCTGTTCTGCGCCCACGGCGTCGACGGCAGATTGCCGCCGTAGATTGACGAGCAGCCGGTAGCGTTGGCGACCAGCATGTGATCGCCGTAGAGTTGCGAGATCAATTTGACGTAGGGTGTTTCTCCGCAGCCGGCGCAGGCACCGGAGTATTCGAACAGCGGCGCGCGCAGCTGTGAACCCTTGAGCAGATCGATCGACTCCCACGCCGGGCGCGTTTCGGGCAGCGTGAGGAAGAATTCGTAATTGCGCTGCTCGGCGACGAGATGATCGAGTTTAGGCTCCATGTTAATGGCCTTGTGCTTGACCACCTCCTTGCTGCGCGACGGACAAATGTCGACGCAAATGCCGCAGCCGGTGCAATCGTCGGGAGCCACTTGCAGGGTGTATGACCAGCCTTTGTACGGGCCGCCTTCCTTGCCGCGCCAGGGCACGCTCTTGAAGCCCTCCGGCGCGTTCTTCAGGTCGTCGGGGGAATACACGTTCATGCGAATGGCGGCGTGCGGACACATCAGCGGACAGAGGGCGCACTGCGTACAGATGTCGGCATCCCAGATCGGAATTTCATGCGCGATGCTGTGCTTCTCCCACTGCGAGGTCGCGGTGGGAAAGGTGCCATCGACCGGCAATGCTGATACCGGCAGCAGGTCGCCTTTGCCGTCGAGCATCATGGCGGTGATACGCTGGACGAAATCCGGGGCCGCGCGTGAGACGACAGGCCGGCGGTGCAGCTTGGAATCGGCGCTGCCGGGCACTTTCACTTCACACAGCGCGGCGAGAGACTGGTCGACGGCGGCGAAGTTGCGGCTCAACACGGTTTCGCCGCGTTTCCCATAGGTCTTGCGAATCGAGGATTTGATCTTCTCGATGGCCTCGTCGCGCGGCAGGATGCCGGAAATCGCGAAAAAACACGCTTGTGTAACCGTATTGATGCGGCCGGCAAGGCCGGCTTCCTTGGCCACCGCAAGCGCGTCGACCACGTAAAATTTGAGTTTCTTCGCCAATATCTGGTCCTGCGTTTCGCGCGGCAGCTTGTTCCAGACTTCGTCGGGGCCGTAGGGACTATTGAGCAGAAAGGTCGCGCCGGGGCGCGCCACCGACAACACGTCCAGCTTGGACATGAACTCGAACTGGTGGCAAGCGACGAAATCGGCCTGACGGACCAGATAGGTCGATTCGATCGGGCGGGGCCCGAAGCGCAGGTGGGAAATGGTGATCGCACCCGACTTCTTACTGTCGTAAACGAAGTAGCCTTGTGCATAGAGCGGCGTGTTCTCGCCGATGATCTTTACCGAGTTCTTGGTCGCGCCGACGGTGCCGTCTGCGCCGAGACCGTAAAAAACGGCACAGGTGACATCGTCTGCTTCGGTGTCGAAATCGGGATCGACAGTCAGTGACAGGCGCGTCACGTCGTCAACGATGCCGACGGTGAAATGGCGCTTAGGTTGTGCCTGTTTCAATTCGTCGAGGGTGGCCTTCGCCATCGCCGGCGTGTATTCCTTGGACGACAAGCCGTAACGGCCGCCGATGACCCGCGGCATGGCGACGTCCTGCGGCCACACTTCGGTAAGCGCGGCGATGATGTCCTGGTACATCGGCTCGCCGACTGCGCCGGGCTCCTTGGTGCGGTCAAGCACTGCAATCGAGCGCACGCTCTTCGGCAACGCGGCGACGAACGCTTCGGTGTCGAACGGCCGGTAGAGCCGCACGGTCAGCAGGCCGACTTTCTCGCCGGTGGCGACCATCGCCCGCACTGCTTCACCCGAGGCGCCGATGCCGGAGCCCATCTGCACCAGCACGCGTTCGGCATCGGGCGCACCCTGATAGTCAAATAGCTTGTAATGGCGATTGGTGAGCTTGGCGAAGCGGTCCATGCTTTGCTGCACGATGCCCGGCACTGCCAGATAGAACGGATTGCATGCCTCGCGCGCCTGGAAAAAAACGTCCGGATTCTGCGCGGTACCGCGCACCACCGGTTTGTCCGGGTTCAACGCGCGCGCGCGATGCGCCGTCACCAGCTCTTCATCGATCAGTGCGCGCACGTCCTCCTCAAGCAGGAGATCGATTTTGTTGACTTCATGACTGGTGCGGAAGCCGTCGAAAAAATGCATGAACGGGAGGCGCGATTTCAGCGTCGCCATCTGCGCGATCATGGCCATGTCCTGCGCTTCCTGCACGCTGGCGGAGGCGAGTAGGGCCCAGCCGGTGGTGCGAGCGGCCATCACGTCGCTGTGATCGCCAAAGATGGACAACGCGTGGGTCGCCAGTGTGCGCGCCGCGATGTGGAACACCGCCGGTGTGAGTTCGCCGGCAATCTTGAACATGTTGGGCAGCATCAACAGCAGGCCCTGCGAGGCGGTGAACGTCGTTGTCAGTGCGCCGGCCTGCAGTGCGCCGTGCACCGCGCCGGCCGCACCGGCTTCGCTTTGCATCTCGATCACTTCCGGCACCGCGCCCCACAAATTCTTCTGTTTGGCGGCTGACCAGGCGTCGGCAAATTCGCCCATGCCTGACGACGGCGTAATCGGGTAGATCGCGATCACCTCATTGGTAAGGTGGGCGATGCGGGCGGCAGCTTCGTTGCCCTCGAGCACGACCTGGCGTTTGCTCATGATGTCCTTTCAAACTTTCTTATGCGTTGCGGCGTTTGCGCTTATAGCAGTCCGGACTTGCCGGTTTTCCAGCGTTCGTATTCGGTGGTGATCAGCGCCACATGTTCGCGTTCTTCAGCGGCAAGTTCCTGGTAAAGCTCGCGCTCGACCGAACCCGCTGGCGCGTGTTCACCTTGTTCGCTGAAAAACGTCACCGCCCGCTCTTCAAAGGCGATGGCGATGCGGAACAGATTGGCCGGGTCCTCGGGCTTGCGCGGCACGCCGGCGAAGATGGCGGCGCGGTCGATCTGAAAATCGGCGGCCGGCTGCGGCAGATCGGCGTGATAGCGCTTCGACAACGTTTCCATGTGTTCCTTTTCCATCTCGGCGAAGCGGCCGAACAGATCGCGCAGCGCCGGATCTTTCGAATCGCTCGCGGCACGCTGATAGAAGGCATGGCCGCCGAGTTCGATTTCGAACGCTGCGCGGATGGCGTCGAGGCCTTTGCTGTCGTCGATCGCACCGCGGTCGAGCATTGCGAGCTTGCCCTTGCAGTGCGGGCACATGCCGTACGGAAAAGCAAAGCCCTCGCTGACCTTGCCGCAGGCGCTGCACTTCCACCTCAATTCGAGGTTGGCGCAGCAGATATAGGCTTCTTCGCCCTCGATCGGGCGATGGCACTTCGGACAGGAGATCATGCTGGGCTCTCGCTCTGGGTGTTGGTCGGTGCCGCCGAGGCCGGTGCGGTCGCGCCGATCGCCAGCGGTGGCGTGAAGGCGTCGGCATCTTCCTGCGTAATGGGCCATTTCTGTTTGCCGTTCTGTAACCAGGCACCGATGGCCCGCGCCGCGCGGCGGCCCGCGCCCATGGCCAGAATGACAGTGGCGGCTCCGGTGACGATGTCGCCGCCGGCAAACACGCCGGGCAGGGTGGTCGCCTGCGTCGCGGGGTCGGCGACGATGTAGCCCCATTGGTTGAGACCGAGGCCCGGCGTGGCCTGCGTGACGATCGGGTTTGCTTTGGTGCCGAGCGCGTAGATCACGGTATCGCATTCAAGGTCGACGAATTCGTCGAGCGGCACCGGTTTGCGGCGGCCCTTTTCATCGGGTTCGCCCAGCATCATCTTCTGCACTTTCATGCCGCGCACAACGCCGTCGTCGCCGGTGATGATTTCGACCGGCGTATGCAGGAAGAAGAACTCGATGCCTTCCTCCTTGGCGTGGCGCAGTTCCTCGATGCGCGCCGGGGCTTCGGCTTCCGAGCGGCGGTAGACACAGCGCACGGTCGGCGTGCCGAGGCGCTTGGCCACGCGCAGGCAATCCATCGCCGTGTTGCCGGCGCCGATGACGACTACGCTCTTGCCGAGCGTGATCGGCGTGTCGAGATAGGGAAACTTGTCGCCCCCCATCAGATTGACGCGGGTGAGGAACTCGTTTGCCGAATAGACCTGACCGGCGAATTCGCCGGGGATACCCAGAAATGACGGCGCGCCGGCGCCGGCGCCGACGAACACGGCGTCGTAATTCATCTCACCCATGAGTTGCTGGATGGAGAAGGTCTTGCCGATCACTTTGTTGGTTTCGAATTTGACGCCCATGCCTTTGAGGTTCTCGACTTCGCGGCTGATGATGTCGCGCGGCAGGCGGAAGGACGGGATGCCGTACTGCAGCACGCCGCCGACCACGTGCAGCGCTTCGAATACCGTCACTTCGCAGCCGTAACGCACGAGGTCGGCTGCGACCGCCAGCCCCGACGGCCCGGAACCGACGATGCCGATGCGGCCCAGGGCGCGTTCGAATTGCGGCGGCACCGCCTTGGGCGCGTGCGCGTTGTCGCCGATGAAGCGTTCAAGCCGGCCGATCGCCACCGACTCCATCGGCAGCTTCTTGTTCTTGCCGACGACGCACTGTGCCTCGCACTGCGATTCCTGCGGGCAGACACGGCCGCAGACCGACGGGAACAGATTGGCTTCATTGATGACGCCGAGCGCACCATCGAGGTCGCGCACTAGCAGATGGCGGATGAAGCGCGGAATGTCGATCGACACCGGGCAGCCGGCGATGCAGACGGGTTTGCTGCACTGGATGCAGCGTTCGGCTTCTTCCAGCGCATCCTGCATGCTGTAGCCGAGATTGACTTCCTTGAAATTGCGCGAGCGTTCCAGTGCATCGCGCTCCGGCATTTTCACGGCGTGCGGCGCGAGGTCTTTGTACTTCTTGTAATTGCGCTTGTTCTCCTCGAACAGCGCTTTCTCGACCTGGCAGACGTGGGCGTAATCCTCGCTCGCCTTCGATTCCTCGCCCTTGAAACGCCGCTGGCGCAGGATCAGCTCCTTGAAATCGACTTTATGCCCGTCGAAGTCGGGGCCGTCGACGCAGGCGAACTTGACATCGCCGCCGACGCTGACGCGGCAGGAACCGCACATGCCGGTGGCGTCGACCATGATGGCATTGAGCGAAACCATCGTCTTGACGCCGAACGGCCGCGTCGTTTCAACGCAGGCGTTCATCATCGGCAACGGCCCGATGGCGACGACGAGGTCAGGTTTGTCGGTCTCGAGTACTTTTTTCAGCGCGTCGGTGACAAAGCCCGGCGTGCCGTAGCTGCCGTCGTCGGTACAGACGATCAGGTTGTCGCAGTATTTGCCGAACTTCTCTTCCCAGAAGACGAGGTCTTTGTTGCGAAAGCCGATGACGCCGGTGGTGCGGCTGCCCGCCTCCTTGAACGCACGCAACTGGGGATAGACCGGTGCCACACCGAGTCCGCCGCCGACGAGGACGACGTGGCCGAGTTTGCTCACGTGCTGGGGCATGCCGAGCGGACCGACAAAATCGGCGAAGCTGTCGCCCTCTTTGTAGTGGTCACGCATTTCCAGCGTGGTTTTGCCGAGCGCCTGGATCACCATGGTGATGGTGCCCTTGTCACGGTCGAAATCGGCGACCGTCAGCGGGATGCGTTCACTGCCTTCGTGCAGGCGCACCATGACGAAATGTCCGGGCTGCGCCGATTTGGCGACATCGGGGACCAATACTTCCCACAGAAAGGTGGTGTCGGAAAAAACTTCTCGGCGGACGATTGTGTACATAGAAAGCCTTGCGGCTAATGAAAGGTGGACAGTCGAAAGAACATTGTTTTCTGGTTGTTAGGCGTGATGGTCTGTTCGAATGGATGACTGCTCCGCAACTCAAATGCGGGCGCAAAAGTGCTGTTTCCGGCAGCCGTGAGTGAACACCATTTGCTTCGCATCCTCCATTACGGTCAGCGAAAGAATATTACGAGTGGCAGCCATGGGAATTGACATAGATCATAAGATTGCGCGCGTGCAATCCCGTCAGGCCTAAAAACAGGAAACCCCTGAAAGCGTGCCATTGGTTGACGGCAACGCCCTCGAAGATAGGGCTGATGCGCCCAAAACCCTGCAACCGGTGTCGGACGTGATCCGCCGATGGTCGAATTTTGACGAAGTGCAGGGCGGGCTGGACGAAAGTAATGCGGTCGACGGAGCGCGGCGCTGCCCGGCCTGCGGCAACCGCTTCAAGTGCGACAACTGTTACGGTGTGTGTCGGGGCAATGCAGCGATCAAGCGCGGGCCGGGCAAGCGCTTTGAGATCACTACGAATATTGCAAGGGCCGCGGCTTGTGCGCGGCGGAGTGCCCCGGCGGAGCCATCAAGATGGCAACGGAGAAATGCTAGATCGACGTTTCGTGGTGATGGGCGTTGCGCTCGTGCAGTACGTGCTGGTGGCGCACCGACAAGCCGACCACTTCGAGTGCAAAACAGACGATGGTGACGACGAACGAGCCCCAGACATAGGTGCCGTAGCCGCCCATTTCGATGAAGGCCGAAAGGCTTTCCCAGTTCATGCGTCGGCTCCCAGTTGTTTGACCCAGTCGGCATTGCGCTCGCGTTCGAGGATGACGCAGCGCACGCGGATCAATACGACGGCGATGGCGTAGAGCCAGAACGCGATCGACATGATCAGCATGCCCCAGAGCATGGTGCTCGCCATGGTCGGGCTGCGCGTCAGGCTGACCGAGGCGCCCTGATGCAGCGTGTTCCACCATTTCACTGAAAAATAAATGATCGGCACGTTGATGGCGCCGACGATCGCGATCACCGCGGCGGCGCGATCAGCGCGACGCGGATCGTCGATGGCCGCGTGCAGAAACATGAAGCCGAGGTAGAGGAAAAGCAGGATCAGTTCCGAGGTCAGGCGCGCGTCCCACACCCACCACGCGCCCCACATCGGCTTGCCCCACAAGGCGCCGGTCCACAGCGCGATGAAGGTCATCAGCGCGCCGGTCGGCGCAATCGCGACGGCCATCATCGATGACAGGCGTGTATGCCAGGCCAATCCGATGGCGGCCCAGCCGGCCATGATCAAATAGAGAAACATCGACATCCACGCCGCCGGCACGTGGATGAAAATGATGCGATAGGCCTCCCCTTGCTGAAAATCGGTGGGGGCGAGGAAAAAACTGATGTATAGACCGTAACCGGCGAATAGCGCGGCGGCCACGCCAAACCACGGCGCCAGCGTGCCCGCCAAAGGGTAGAAGGTTTGCGGCGACGAAAATTTGTACCAGCGGATGTCGGACATTTATGTGGGCCGTTTATTCAATGGCGATTTTTAATGCAAGTGCGGTCGCCCAAGGGGCGAATACGATGGTGCCGAGCAACAGCGCGCCGAGTATCGACAGATGCGCAGTGGCGCCCAGCGCCGCCGCCGTTGCTTCCACCGCACCGGCGCCGAAAATCAGCACCGGGATGTACAGTGGTAAAACCAGTAGTGCAAGCAGTGCGCCGCCGCCGCGCAGCCCCAGCGTCAATGCGGCGCCGATGGCGCCGATCAGGCTGAGTGTCGGCGTGCCGAGGAACAGCGATGCTATCAGAATGAGCAGGGCTTCGGAATCGAGCCCGAACTGCAGGCCGAGCACCGGCGCAATGATGACCAGCGGCAAACCGGTGGTAAGCCAGTGCGCTGCTGTTTTGGCCAGCACCAGCATGCTCAGCGGCTGCGGCGACAGGACAAGTTGTTCCAGCGTGCCGTCGGCGTGGTCGTTGGCGAAGAGTCGCGCCAGCGCCAGCATGCAGGCGAGCAGGGCGGCGACCCAGACCACGCCGGGGCCCAGCGTGCGCAGCAACACCGGGTCGGCGCCGATGCCGAGCGGAAACAGGCTGACGGCGATGACGAAGAAAATCAGGCTGGTCATGACGTCGGCGCGGCGGCGCAGGGCAATGCGCAGATCGCGCGCGATCACCGTCGTCATGCAGTCGATGAGGCTGGTGTTATTCATGCGCCCAGCTCAATCGGCATAGTGGTTGGTGCCGTAATCGGCACCTCTTGATGTGTCGTCAGCGCAACCATGCCGCCGCCGGCGAGATGGGCCGCGATCAGATCGCGCGTACGCTCGACGGACGCAACGTCCAGCGCGGTGAACGGCTCGTCGAGTATCCACAGCGGTCGCGATCGCGACAATTTAAGACACGCCAGCGCGACGCGGCGGCGCTGGCCCTGCGATAAAGTGCCGCAGGGCTGGTGCCTGCGCTCGCGCAAACCCGACCACTCAAGCGCTGCCACGGCCTGTGCTTCATCGACGGCAATGCCGGCAACGTGCAATGACAGGCGCAGGTTGTCGGCGGCATTGAGTTCGTCCTTAAGGCCATTCAAATGGCCTAAGTAGAGGAGGTTGGAACGGAATTCCTCGCCGGCTGCGCCGATTTCGCGGTCGTTCCAGCTGAGCGTGCCTGCGGCCGGTGTGAGCAGGCCGCACATCATGCGCAACAGACTGGTCTTGCCGCTGCCGTTGACGCCGCGCACCGCCAGCAACGTGCCCGGTTGCATGGCGAAGTTGAGGCCGGCGAACAAATGACGTTCGCCACGCACGCATTCAAGATCGTTGGCTGACAGCACAGGTGGTCCGGTCAATGTGTGGGTTCGGTATCGCGTTACATCATCACGCGGCCGCCGTTGACGTCCTGCACGGTGCCGTTGAGATAGGCAGCGCCGTCGGATGCCAGAAACAGCATGACCTGTGCGTGGTCGGCGGGGGTGGCGAGTCGCCGCAGCGGTACTTGCGCCGCGATGCGCGCGACATCGGCTTCGCTGCGCAGTGCCGCCACACGCGGCGTCAGCGTGGTGATCGGTGCAACCGCGTTCGCAGTGATGCCGCTAGGGCCGAGTTCCCATGCCAGAAAACGCGTCAATTGTATGACCGCCGCTTTCGCGGCACCGTAAGCGGGCGAAGAGGAAGCATGCACGGTGCGGCCGGAGATCGAGGCGACATGAATGATGCGGCCGGCTTTCGATTTTTTCAGGTGCGGAATGACCGCTTTGCTGCAGAGGAAGGCGCTGCGCAGGTTGAGCGCTACCGTGCGGTCCCATTCCTCGACCGGCATGTCTTCGACCTGGGCGAGCCGCGTATAACCGCCGGCACAGGTAATCAGGATATCGATACCGCCGTAGGTTTCAACGGCACTTGCCACGGCTGCCGCAACAGATTTTTCGTCGGTGACATCGACGGCAACCGGCGTGGCGCGACCACCGGCGGCGGTAATGGCGTCAGCAACGATTTTTGCGTTCTTGGTGTCGATGTCGAAGAGTGCGACTGCCGCGCCCTGTGCGGCAAAGTGGCGCGCGGTTTCGGCGCCGATGCCCTGCGCGGAGCCGGTAATGACGACGACGCGCGAGGCGAGTTCGGGAAAGCTGGCCATGCTTAGGTGATTCCTTCCATGACCTGCACCTCGACCAATGCACCGGCGGCAACATTGCCCTGGTCGGTCGGCAGGATGATGAAGCAGTTCGCTTCGCACATCG
This sequence comes from Betaproteobacteria bacterium, assembly GCA_025356695.1. Next base: position 12,503 of record JANXSE010000298.1, on the reverse strand, counting down.
AGCGCAGGATGCCCGAGCCCTGTTCGCCGGTGACGGCCACACTCCAGCTGCCACTGGTGTCCTGTGTCAGCACGCCGCGCTGAAATTCGGTGCGGCCCGGGGCTTTCTTCAGCGGCGTCGTGCACGGCACGCGGAAGCTTGGCAGCGTTGGCACCGGATCGCGCCCGGACAATTTCAGCAGTGCATCGCGCACGAATTGATAGAAGGTCACCATGACCGACACCGGGTTGCCGGGCAGGCCGAAGAAGTGTGCGCCGCCGATGCGCCCATAAGCGAGCGGGCGGCCGGGCTTCATGGCGATCTTCCAGAACACCACTTCGCCAAGGCGGTCCATCAGTTCCTTGACGAAATCGGCCTCGCCGACGGAAACGCCGCCACTGGTGATGACAACGTCGGCCGTCTGCGCAGCGGTTGCAAAGGCTTGCTCGATCATTTTCGGATCGTCGCGTACCACACCCATGTCGATGACTTCGCAGCCAAGGCGGGCGAGCATGCCGTGGATGGTGTAACGGTTGCTGTCGTAAATCTGGCCTTCACCGAGCGGCGTGCCGATGGAACGCAATTCGTCGCCGGTTGAAAAGAAGGCGACACGCAGGCGGCGGTAGACCGAAACTTCGCCGATGCCGAGCGATGCTATCAAGCCGATCTCGGCGGGCCGTACCACGAGGCCGCGTTTCAGCGCAACCTGGCCGGTTTTCAAATCCTCGCCGGCGAAACGCAGATGCTGTCCGGCCTTGTGGCCGCCACCGACGGTGACGTGATCGCCGCTCGCCTTGGCATGTTCCTGCATGACGATGGTATCGAGACCGTGCGGCATCACGGCGCCGGTCATGATGCGCACGCATTCGCCGGCCTTTGCCGCGCCGGCAAAGGGCACACCGGCAAACGCGGTGCCGGCGATTTTCAGGCTGGTGTCGCCGGAGGGTTTGAGATCGGCAAAGCGCAGCGCATAACCGTCCATCGCCGAGTTGTCGTGCGACGGCACGTCGAGCGGGGAAACCACGTCTTCGGCGAGCACACGGCCGAGGGCAGAGCGGATATGCAGGCGCTCGATGGCGGAGACCGGCGTCAGAAAGCGCGCGATGAATTCGCGCGCTTTAGCTACCGGCATGGAATTGGGATCGTAGTCATCCGCGCAACTGGCGGCGCGGATGGATTGCGCGGGATCGCTCATATCGTCTGGATGGTGAAAATCGAGACGGAATTGTAACGGAAATGCCTGTCTGATGCGCCTGCCGGTGTTTGGTACGGCATCAAATCAACGTTATCATTTGGGATTGCGCGGTCGACGCGCAGTTTTTTCGATATTTAAAGGCCAATCGTGATCAAAACCCTGCGCTGGATTTTCACTTTCACTGCGTTTTCATTCACCGCATCCGGCATGGCGGCGCCCGATATCCGCATGGCGACCACCACCAGTACCGAGGCATCCGGGCTGCTCGCCGTCATCCTGCCGCAGTTCGAAGCGCGGTACGACGGCAAGGTGCGTGTCGTGGCGGTGGGCAGCGGTGCGGCGATGAAAATCGGCGAAGGCGGTGATGCCGATGTGCTGCTGGTACATGCTCGCGCGCTCGAAGATAAATTCATGGCAGCCGGTTATGGCTCGGTACGGCGCGATGTCATGTACAACGATTTCGTCATTGTCGGCCCGGCGCGCGATCCGGCTGCGCTACGCGGCAGCAAAGACGTCATCGATGCGTTCAAAAAGATCGCCGCCAGCGGCGCGAAATTCATTTCGCGCGGCGACGAGTCCGGCACGCATGAAATGGAAAAATCCTACTGGAAAATTGCTGCACTGGAACCGAAGGGCGCGTGGTATGTCTCAACCGGTCAGGGCATGGGGCCGGTACTGACCATGGCCGGCGAACTCGCCGGTTACGCGTTGACTGATCGCGCGACCTATGCGGCCTACCGCGACCGCACCGGTTTGCAGGTGCTGGTGGAAGGCGATGCGCGCATGTTCAACCCGTACGGCGTGATTGTCGTCAATCCGCAGCGTTATCCGAAACTCAATCATGCGGGCGCCATGGCGTTCATCGAATGGATCACGTCTGCCGAAGGGCAGGCTGCGGTAGCGGTGTTCAAGATCAACGGCGTGCAGATGTTTTTCCCCAGCGCGGCGAAATAGCCCACGTGGATTTGTTCGAGCCAACGCGGCAGGCGTTTGCCCTGCTGTTTTCCGGCGATGCCACACTGTGGGGCATCATCTGGATTTCGATGTGGGTGGCACTGGCGGCGATTGCGGCGATCGCGCCGTTCGCCATCGGTGCCGGCTTTTTGCTCGCCAAACTGAAGTTCGCAGGCCGGCGCGTCATCATCGTTTTCATACAGGCGCTGCTGTCGTTTCCGACCGTCGTCATTGCGCTGGTCATTTACCTCCTGCTGTCGCGGCGCGGCCCGCTGGGTGCATTTGAACTGTTGTTCACGCCGTGGGCGATCATGATCGGTTACATCGTCATCGCACTGCCCATCCTCATCGTGTTTACGGTGTCGGCGGTGCAGGGGGGCGACCCGCGCATATTTGAAACGGCGCGCTGTCTCGGAGCACGTCCGTTGCGTGCCGCGCTGACCACCTTGTGGGAAGTGCGGTTCGCGGTAATGGCGGGCATCGTCAATGCATTCGGCCGCGTGGTGTCCGAAGTCGGCTGTGCTCTGCTGGTCGGCGGCAATATCGCCGGCCTCACGCGCAATATCCCGACCGCCATTGCACTCGAAACGGCGAAGGGCGAATTTGCGCAGGGCATCGCGCTGGGCATGGTGCTGGTTACCCTCGCAATCGGCGTCAACGTCGCGCTGGCCTGGCTGCAGGGCCGGGGCGGACTCGAATGAGAGCGCCGTTGTTGCGGGTCGAGGCGCTGCACATGCGCTTCGGTGCGCGTGTGCTGTTCGATGGCGCTGGCTTCGATCTGCAGGCCAGTCACGGCTATGTGTTGAGTGGCGCCAACGGTTCGGGCAAAACGACACTCCTGCGCATCATTGCGGGCCTTGAGAGTGCGCAACAGGGTGCGTTGCACTTTCGCCATCAGGTTGCGCCCGCATCGTGCATTCCAGAGCCGTGGCGGCGTGAAATCGTTTACGTCCACCAGCAGCCCTATCTGTTTCATACCACGACTGAAAAAAATCTCGAATACGGATTGGTTCAGCGTGGCATGGGCGCGGCCGAACGTCGTGTTCGCGTCAGCGAGGCCTTGCACTGGGCGGGACTCGCGAACAAACGCGACGTGCCGCCGCACAAACTGTCCGGCGGCGAAGCGCAGCGTGCGGCGCTGGCGCGGGCACGCCTGCTAAATCCTGCGCTGTTGCTGCTCGATGAACCGACGGCCAATCTCGACGGCGAATCGCGCAAACAGGTGCTCGAACTCGTCACGGCGCTCTGCATTGATGATCACACGGTGGTGATCGCAAGTCACGACCCCGAGATACTGCGGCTGGCTATACTGGATCGTCTGGTCGTTGTCGACCGGCAGATCCGGCGGGATGAAGGGTAGAATCGCGACCATGAAAATTTTCGGCATCGCCGGTTATTCCGGTTCCGGCAAAACAACCCTGATTGAGAAACTGATTCCGGTGTTTACGGGGCGCGGCCTGCGGGTGTCGCTGATCAAACACGCCCACCACACCTTCGATGTCGATCAGGAGGGCAAGGACTCGTGGCGCCACCGCCACGCCGGTTGTCAGGAGGTGCTGGTCACGTCGTCGCGGCGCTGGGCATTGATGCATGAATTGCGCGGTGCCGCCGAGCCGACATTGCCGGAGTTGGTCAAGCATCTTTCCGCCTGCGATCTGCTGCTGATCGAGGGTTTCAAACGCGAACCCATCCCCAAGCTGGAAGTGCACCGCGCGGTGGTCGGTGAGCCGCTGCTGTTTCCGCACGACAGCCATATTGCGGCGGTGGCCAGCGATGCGCGGGTCGATACCGCCTTGCCGCAATTTCTGCTCGATGATCTGGACGGTATTGCGGCCTTCATTGAGCGGCATGCGAGCTTGGCCTGAGCCGGGCTGCAATGGATAATTCACTGGATGGCCGGCTTCGGGATCGTTAAATGCTGAAAATTCTCTACTTTGCAGGCTTGCGTGAAGCCACCGGCAGCGGATCGGAAGAACTCGCCTTGCCCGCCGGCGTGAACAGCGTGGAGGAATTGCTGGCGCTGTTGCGCGCGCGCGGCGGCGCATGGTCCGAGGCGCTGGCGACCTCGAAACGGGTGCGCGCCGCGGTCAATCAGGACATGGCAGCGGGCGATACGCAGGTAAAAGACGGTGACGAAGTGGCGTTTTTTCCGCCGGTGACGGGCGGCTAATGCGATGACTGTCCGCATACAAAAAGAAGATTTCGACGTCAGCCGCGAAATCGCGCAGCTGCGCAGCGGCAATCCGCAGATCGGTGCGGTGGCGAGTTTCATCGGCGTGGTGCGCGATCTCAACGATGGCAGCAGTGTCGCCACGATGACGCTTGAGCACTATCCGGGCATGACAGAAAAAGCGATCGATAAAATCATCGTTGAAGCCAAAGGCCGCTGGCAGGTCTATGACGCGCTGGTCATACACCGTATCGGTACGCTGGCGCCGCTCGACCAGGTCGTGCTGGTGGTGGTGACAAGCGCGCACCGCGGTGATGCCTTTGCCGCCTGCGAATTCGTCATGGACTATCTGAAAACGCAGGCGCCGTTCTGGAAGAAGGAACAGACGCCGGACGGCGCACGCTGGGTCGAGGCCCGCGCGAGCGACGACAAAGCGGCCGAGCGCTGGCGTTCAAAGGGTTGACGTCATGACGATTGCAAAAGCACGGCTTCGGCTAAGGGTGCAGTTCGGCGACGGCTTTGCCATTGGTTCGGGCAAGGCGGACATTTTGCAGGCGGTGGCGGATACGGGTTCGATTTCGGCCGGTGCACGCAGCCTCGATATGTCGTATCGCCGTGCCTGGCTGCTGATCGATGCCATGAACCAGTGTTTTCGCGAGCCGGTGGTGGACACAGCGACCGGCGGCAAGGGCGGCGGCGGTGCGCAGATCACGCCTTTCGGCAGGCTGGTGCTGAAGGGTTTTCGCGCTATGGAGTCACGCGCCATGGCGTCGATTGCCAAGGAAATGCCGGACTTTTCGAAACTGCTGCGCAAGACCCCGCCGGCCGGCAAGATTTACTGATTTCACCTCACTGCCGCCTTCTTCTGTCGCGGCAACTTTTTTCCGGAACGTCGACGATTGACTTTTACTCCGCAAACGTTATATTCCGTAGAATATATCGATTGAAACCAATATCAGGAGTCTCAAGCATGCCATTGCAGTTCACGGGCCGGTTGTTTTTCACGGCAATGCGGTTTTCAGTAATGTTGCTCGGCATGCTGTTGTCTGCACTGCCGGCACAGGCGCAGGATTTGACGGTGTTTGCCGCCGCCAGTCTCAAGGAAGCGTTGGATGAAACCGCGCAGCAGTTTCAGCGCGCCAACGGCCCAAAGGTGGTTGTGGCTTATGCCGCCAGCCCGGCGCTGGCCAAGCAGATCGAGAATGGCGCGCCGGCGGATATTTTCATTTCCGCCGATCTTGACTGGATGGATTACGTCGAGCAACGCAAACTGGTCAGGGCAGGCACGCGCGCCAACCTGCTGCACAACCGCCTGGTGTTGATTGCGCCCGCCGACAGCAAACTGCAGATCGAGCTGAAGCCCGGTTTTCCGCTGGCAAAATTGCTGGGCGATGGCAAGCTGTCGATGGCCGATCCCGACAGCGTGCCGGCCGGCAAATACGGCAAGGCGGCGCTGGAGAAGCTCGGTGTGTGGAGCGGCGTCGAAGGCCGGGTTGCGCGTGGCGACAATGTGCGCGCGGCACTGGTATTCGTCGCACGCGGCGAGGCGCCGCTGGGGATTGTTTACCAGACGGATGCGTTTGCCGAGAAAAAAGTGCGCGTCGTCGCCCAGTTTCCGCAGGATAGCCATCCCGCGATCACCTATCCGGTGGCTGTCATGGCGGCGAGCCGGCATCCGGCGGCAGCGCCTTTCATGAATTATTTGAAATCCGCCGAAGCGCGTGCCATATTCGAAAAATATGGCTTCAGCATCGATTGATAAATGTTTGCACTGACCCCGGTTGAGTGGGAGGTTCTCGAGCTCAGCCTCAAGGTCGCCTTCTGGAGCGTGTTGTGCAGCCTGCCGCTGGCGGTGGCGGTGGCGCTTCTGCTGGCGCGCTGCAATTTTGTCGGCAAGAGCCTGTTTGACGCCGTTGTGCATCTGCCGCTGGTATTGCCGCCTGTTGTGGTTGGCTATTTCCTGCTGCTGTTGTTCGGCAAACGCGGACCGCTGGGCGCCTTGCTTGAGGAATACCTCGGCATCGTCGTCGCCTTCCGCTGGACCGGCGCGGCGATCGCCGCCGGTATCATGGGTTTTCCATTGATGGTGCGTGCGATCCGCCTGTCGATCGAAGCCATCGACGCCGGACTGGAAGACGCGGCACGCACGCTCGGTGCGACACGCCTGCGCGTGTTCTTCAGCGTGACGCTGCCGCTGGCGCTGCCCGGAGTCTTCACCGGTACGCTGCTGTCATTTGCGCGCAGCCTGGGCGAATTCGGTGCAACCATTACGTTTGTTTCGAATATTCCGGGCGAGACGCGCACGCTGCCGCTGGCAATCTATACGCTGACGCAGGTGCCGGGCGGCGATGCCGCGGCGTTGCGTCTGAGCATCATTGCCATTGTGTTGTCGGTCATCGCGCTGATGCTGTCGGAATGGCTGGTGCGTCGGTCGCAGCGTCGCGCGCGGGGCCACGATGATTGAAATTCGCATCGCCCGCAGGCTGTTGAATTTTTCGCTCGACGCAGCCTTTGCCAGCGACAGTGGCGTCACCGCACTGTTCGGACGATCCGGCTCGGGCAAGACGACCTTGATCAATGCGATTGCGGGTCTGGTGACGCCGGATGAAGGTTCGATCACCGTCAACGGCATTTGCCTGTTCGATCGCGCGCGCGGCATCGACGTACCGGTACGCCGCCGCCGCGTCGGCTACGTTTTCCAGGAGGGTCGTCTGTTTCCGCATCTGACTGTAGGCGCGAATCTGCGTTACGGTTTTGATCTGGCGAAACCTGACGAGCGTTATATTGAATTCGGCAAGGTGGTCGAGCTATTGGGCCTTGAAGCTCTGCTCGAGCGCCGGCCGGCGAGATTGTCGGGCGGCGAGAAACAGCGCGTGGCGATCGGCCGCGCTTTGCTGGCGAGCCCGCGGTTGTTATTGATGGACGAGCCGTTGGCGGCGCTCGATCATGCGCGCAAGCACGAGGTGTTGCGCTATATCGCGCGTTTGCATAGAGAAATTAGCGTGCCCATCGTTTATGTTTCGCATGCGGTGGAAGAGGTCGTGCAACTGGCAGAGACCGTGGTGTTAATGGCAGCCGGGCGCGTCGTCGCCAGCGGTGCGGTCGGCGAAGTCATGGGGCGCGCGGATTTGCGCGCGCAGGGCATCGACTTCGAAGGCGGTACTGTGATCGAAGCGCGGGTGACTGCGTATGATTCCGCCTACGATCTGGCAATGCTGGAATTCGCCGGCGGGCAACTGAAGGTGCCGGGTATCGCCGCGGCGGTCGGCGAAGCAGTGCGGGTGCGTATCCGCGCGCGCGATATCGCCATCGCGCTGACGGAACCGGTGGATATCAGCGTGCTTAACGTGCTGCACGGAAATGTCGTCGATGTACAAGCCGGCGATGATGCCAGAGCGGTCGTGCGCGTGAAGGTCGGCGCGACGGTGCTGACCTCGCGTATCACGCGTTATTCGGCCGAACGTCTGAAGCTGGTGCCCGGCTGCCCCGTCTGCGTGCTGATCAAGGCGGTGTCGCTGAACTGAACGAACGGATTTTCAGGGAATCTGGATATCCATCAGCGGCGCGTACTGCTGGCCGCCGTGGCCGTCCGAATCGAGCAGGTCACCCTGAAAGCAGGGGCGTGGAATCGACGCTTTGATCGCGCAGGCCAGATCGCAATAAAAAAACTTAACCTTTTCGGCTGGCAGTCCATAACGCGTCGCGATCGCTTCGCAGCTGACCATGCCGGACTGCTTGACGCGTTCGTAGGTCGCCGGTTCGTCGAACATGATATCGAAGGTCAGTTCGAAAGGGCCGGCATTTTTGCTGCGGATCAGGCGTGCGAGTTCGCCGAGCGGGGTCATGCTGCGAGCTTCCGTTGTTTGGCGCCGTCGATTTCAATGAGTTCCAGCGGAAACATCTCATGCGGATCGGCAGGTTCGACGACGTGGTTGACGTTGAACCGGTAGACCGCGCCGCGGTCGAGGTGGGCCGGGTTGTAGGGGCAGGCGAGTGCCGTGATAAGGCCGCTCCATTCGGGGATCGGCAGATGCAGACCCTGGTGGCGCACGATACCGGCGATGGAACTGGCGATTTCCTGACTGGGCGCGGTGACTTCGATCAAGAGGCACAACTCGTGCGAACGGATTTCCTTCACCGGTTCGAGCGGGCCCATGGTGCCGTTCTTGCCATAGATGCGGATGTTGAGCACGTATTGGTCGGGCTTCATGCGGTCGCCATAGACCTGCTTGACGCGCGCGTGGATGCGCTCGATCAGGCGGGTCGTCCAGTCGTCGATCTGGCGGATGATGAAGGGGTCGCGCACGGAGCCAATGACGATACTCTGGTAACCTGCGAGTTCGGCGCCTTCGAGTTTCACTGTGTAGCGTTCGGCATTGGCGAAGGTGCTGCCGGAGACGCGCACGCGGCGTTCGTTGACTGCTTCATAGCGACTGTTGGTCAGATCGAGCGTGCCTGAACATTCGATCAGTTTGTACGGGTCGGCGTTTTCGTAAAGGCTGTGTGAGGCGATGCTCTGCGGCGTGCAGCGCATTTCGGGGTTCGGCGCCTCGATTTCGAAATGGTCGTGGCGCAACCACGCGAACATGCAGTCCGGTGATTTGCGGTTGACCACGGCAGCGGCGCCGCATTCAAGAATTTTTGCAGCGTGCCAGGCGATGCCGGACGGGATACCGTGCAATTCGGCGAATGACGCGAAGATGGCGGTATCGCTTGAGCGGCCGGCGAGGATGACATCGGCGCCGGCTTGCAGCGCGCGCTGGAACGGTTCGGCACCCATCATGCCGACGATATGCGCGCTGCGATCAATCACCGCCTCGTTGAATTCAGGTGCGGGCTGCAGCGGCGTGATGCGGCCTTCACGCATGCGCTGCTTCAAATAGGCCTTGTCCTGTTCAGCGTGGATCAGCGCGAGCTTGAACGACAGGTTCTCCGTCGCGGCGATTTCCTTGAGGATTTCATAACCCCACGCCAGATGCGGGTCGCCGCCGGCAGTGCCGACCGAGCCGACGATCAGCGGAATCTTGAGGCGCCGCGCGCCCATCAGCATTAGGCGCAGATCGCGCCGCACGGCTTCGCGCGGGAATGCCGGCTCGCCGCTGCCGAGATGACTGGGGCCCGGATCGGTGGAGCCGGCGTCGCAGCCGATGAAGTGGGGCTTTTGCGCAAGGCCTTTCTCGAAGGATTCTTCAAGAAAGCCGGAGCCGCAGACGCCGTTGGGCGCGAGCACGCGGATTTCGTCAAGGCTGGATTCGGTCACGGAGAGGGCAAAACGCCAAATTGCGGGAGCCCGCAGTCTACGGGATTCGGTGCGCGATTCGCAACCGGCAAAACCGCATGATTCCTCGCTTGACAGGGCGGTGGGGCGCCGATATTTTGCGACGGATCATGATGAATAAAATTTCCGCACCGGTTCTTCCCGCCCTGCGTGCTGTCGCGCTTGGCGTCGCCGCGTTCGTGTCCCTGCCGGCGGTGGCCGCGGACACCTACCCGCAACGCGCCATCCGCCTGATCATTCCCTATCCACCGGCCGGTGCCGGCGATATCGTCGGCCGTATGTTGAGTTCGCGTCTGGGTGAACGCCTCGGCCAGCAACTCGTGATCGACAACCGCGGCGGTGGCGGGCAGGTGATCGCCACCGAGATGACGGCAAAAGCCGCGCCCGACGGATACACGCTGTTGCTGGCGAGCGCGACGCACGGCGTGAATCCCGGTCTGCGCGACAAGCTGCCCTACGATTCGATCAAGGATTTTTCGCCGATCACGCTGGTGGCCAGTTCGCCGCTGGTGTTTGTCGCGCATCCCTCGCTCGGCGTGAACAACATACGCGAACTGGTGGCGGCGGCGAAAGCAAAACCGGGCGTCATCACCTATGGCTCTTCGGGGCCGGGCACCGGCGGTCATCTGGCCGTCGAATTGTTGAACTGGCTAGCGGGGATCAAACTCGTGCATATTCCTTATAAGGGCGCCGGTCCCGCGCTGATTGATCTGGTCGGCGGCCAGATCCAGGTGGTGTGCACGAGTCCGCTGCCGGCGATGCCGCATGTCAGGGCGGGGCGCCTGCGCGCACTGGCAATGACGGGCTCGACACGCTCGCGTGCCGCACCCGAAATTCCGACGGTGGCCGAGGCCGGTTACGGCGCCTATCAGGCCAGTCTGTGGTACGCCTTGCTCGGCCCGGCAAAAATGCCGCCGGCCATCGTCAAACGTTTGCACGCCGATGCGGTGGCGGTGATCAAGTCGCAGGAGATGGTTGACCAGTTGCTGGTGCAGGGCGCCGAGGCGGTGGGCAACACGCCGCAGGAACTCGAGACATTTTTGCGTGCCGACATCGAACGCTGGACCAAGGTCATCAAGCAGGCACAGATACGCGTCGATTGAACGCGACGGGGGAAGACATGAAGAAGCAAGCTGACGGTTCGAACACTGCGCGCAACGCAAGGCGCAATTTCCTGCGCAATTCGGCAGTGCTGACCGGCGGTGCATTCGCCGGCACTGCGCTCGCACAAAATGCCGCGGACAACGCGCCGCCGAACGTGCCGGCGTGGATGAAGAAAGAAGGGCGCGCGCTGTCTGACGGCCAGTACGGCCTGCCATCCGCGTTCGAAAAAAACGTCCTGCGGCGCGGGCGTGGCGATCAGGTGATGCCGGGTTCCGGTTCGGCGATGACGCCGTTGCAGAACCTGCGCGGCATGATCACGCCCAACGGCCTCGTATTTGAACGCAGTCACGCCGGCATTCCGGAAATCGATCCGGCGCAGCACCGCCTGATGCTGCATGGCATGGTTAAACAGCCGTTGATCTTCACGATGGAAGACCTGATGCGGTTTCCCTCGGTGTCGCGCATCCATTTCCTTGAATGCTCCGGCAACTCTTCGCGCGAATGGAAGTCGCCGTTCGGCAAAAGCGTGCAGGTCAGCCACGGCCTGTTGTCGTGCTGCGAGTGGACCGGCGTGGCATTGTCGACTATCCTCGAAGAAGCCGGCGTGCAGCCGGGTGCGCAATGGGTGCTGGCCGAAGGCGCCGACGCCGCGGCGATGACGCGTTCGGTGCCGATGGCCAAGGCGCTCGAAGACGCCATGCTGGTCTATGCGCAGAACGGCGAAGCCTTGCGACCGGAAAACGGTTATCCGCTGCGTCTCTTTCTGCCCGGCTTCGAAGGCAATATGAGCATCAAGTGGCTGCGCAGGCTGAAAGTGGCCGCCGAGCCTTTCATGACACGCGAAGAAACCTCCAAATACACGGATTCGTTGCCGGATGGCACGGCGCGTCTCTTCACGTTTTCGATGGACGCCAAATCGGTGATTACTTATCCGGCACCGGACCACAAACTGGCGCGCCGCGGCTTTTATGAAATCTCCGGACTGGCATGGACGGGCAACGGGCGCATCCGCCGCGTTGACGTATCCACCGACGGCGGGCGCAACTGGCGCGAAGCCGCGTTGCAGGAACCGGTGTTAAGCCGTGCGGTGACGCGCTTCCGCCTGCCCTGGCAGTGGGACGGCAACGCGACGATATTGCAAAGCCGCGCGCTCGACGATTCCGGATACGTGCAGCCAAGCCGCGCGCAGCTCGTCGCGCAGCGCGGCCTGAATTCGAATTACCATTACAACGCGATACAGTCCTGGGCGATCGCAGCCGGCGGGGAGATCAGCAATGTCCACGCATAAATTCATACTTGCAGTGAGCACAGTGGCTTTGATGAGTGTGCCGTTTGTGGTCCACGCGCAGTCGAAGTTTGCTATCGGCACACCGGCGAGCGAGCGCGAAATCAAAGGCTGGGATATCGACGTCTCGCCGAACGGTGCCGGCCTGCCGGCCGGCGGCGGCAGCGTGGCGGAAGGCGGCAGGCTGTATGCGGCCAAGTGCGCCGCCTGTCACGGTGCCAAGGGCGAGGGCAAGCCGGCCGACCGCCTCGTTGGCGGACAGGGCACGTTGAAGGACGCCTCACCGATCAAAACCATCGGCAGCTTCTGGCCCTATGCGACGACGGTGTTTGACTATGTCTATCGCGCCATGCCCTACACTGCGCCGCAATCGTTGAGTGTGAACGAAACCTACGCACTGACCGCGTATTTGCTGCACATGAACGGCATACTCGGCGCGGACGCAACACTGGACGCAGCCTCGCTGGCAAAAATCCGCATGCCGAACCGCGATGGTTTTGTCGGCGACGGCCGTCCTGACACCGGTAACCTGCCGTGT
>JANXSE010000290.1 GCA_025356695.1 Betaproteobacteria bacterium | reverse complement strand
GAACTGCGGCAGGCGCGGCAACTGTCACAGGAACAAATGGCGCGCGAACTGCATGTCGGCCAGGCGAACGTTTCGAAGATCGAGCGGCGCACCGACGTTTATATTTCGACGTTACGTTCTTACGTTGAAGCGATGGGCGGCGAACTCGAAATCACCGCGAAATTTCCGCAAGGCTCGGTCAAAATCAACCAATTCGAAACAATCGAGGCGGCACCGGCAAAACCCGGGGTGCGCCGTGTATTGCGCGAAGAGCGCGCTGCCTACAAGGTCGGGCGCCGCGCCAAATAAACGCGAAGTCGATCAATTCCCCAGCTTGAGGTTCCCCGCCTTCACCACGCGCGTCCATTTGGCGATGTCGCGCTGAATGGTTTTGAACAGATATTCGCTGCCGATCTCGGGCACTTCAAGGCCGTCGATATCGAGACGCTCTTTCATTTCGCGGCTTTTCACGGCTTCCGCGAGTGCGCTCTGCCAGCGCGTGACGATGGCGCGCGGCAGGCCCTTCGGCCCCATCAGGCCGTACCAGGTGATGGTTTCGTATTCGGGCAGACCAGATTCGGCGATGGTGGGCACGTCGGGCAGCGCGCGGTTGCGCTTCGCGGTGGTGATGGCAAGCACGCGCAGGCGGTTTGAATTCATCTGCGGCACCACCAGCGGCATGCTGCCGTAGACCATCTGGATCTGCCCGCCGATCAGGTCGGCGAGCGCGGGGCCCGAACTCTTGTACGGAATGTGCGTCATCTTCGTTCCAGCCAGCACGTCGAACTGTTCACCGGCGAGGTGCGAAGTGCTGCCGGTGCCCGACGAGCCGTAATTGATGCGGCCCGGATTCGCTTTGGCATAGGCGATCAGCTCGCGCACGCTCTTCGCCGGCACCGCCGGGTTGATGGTCAGCAGATAACCGGTCTCGGCAATCATGCTGATGGGCGTGATGTCATGGATCGGGTCATAGGGCAACTTGCAGCAGGCCGCAGTGGTGGCGATGCTGCCGGAGATGATGCCCATGGTGTAGCCGTCGGGCGCGGCGCGCACCGACATCTCCATGCCGATCACGCCGCCGGCGCCGCCGCGGTTATCGACGACCACACCCTGCTTGAAGATGTCGCCGACTTTCTGCGCCATCACGCGCGAGACGATGTCGGTGCCGCCGCCGGTGGCGAAGGGCACGATCAAGCGGATGGGTTTGGTTGGGTACTCATTTGCACGCGGCGCGTCGGCGGCAAGCGCCGGTGCTGCGAGCAGACACACGACAACTGCGGATAGCTGCATCAATCGCTTCATGCTTCCTCCTGTTGCGGGGTTGCTGTTTTTTGTAGCCCGGATGGAATGGAATGTAATCCGGGGTGAAGCGTCCCGGAATACGCTGCGCTCCTTCCGGGCTACAGATCTACAGCGCTTGTTAGAAGGTCCCTTCCCCCCTTGAGGGGGAAGGGCAGGATGGGGGGCGATAACACACACCCCCGCTAGTCAACCTTCGCGCCCGTCAGCCTGATCAACTGCCCGTATTTTTCATAATCGGTTTTCAGCCGCGCACCAAATTCCTCCGGCGTGCTCGGCCACGGATCGAGCGCCTGTGCCGACAGGTTCTGCGCAACGTCAGGCAGTTTCAGTGCGCGGTTGATTTCGCTGTTGAGTTTGTCGATGATCGGGCGCGGCGTGCCGGCCGGCGCGAAGGCGGCAATCCACGGACTCATTTCGTATCCAGGCACGCCGGCTTCGGAGATCGTCGGCACCTCGGGCAACGACGCCGAACGGCGCGCCAGCGAAATGCCGAGCGCGCGCAGGCGTCCGCTGCGAATATGCGAAATCACCGAGGCGACCGTGGCGAGCGAAACCTGCGATTCGCCCGCCACCAGCGCGATTACCTGCGGGCCGCCGCCTTTGTAGGGCACGTGCGTGTATTGCGTCTTCGTCATCGAACCGAGCAGCGCCATGCCCAGATGCGGTATGCTGCCGTTGCCAGCGGTGGAATAGAGAATCTCGCCCGGCCGCGAACGCGCCAGCGCGACAAATTCGCGCACCGTTTTCACCGGCAGCGACGGGTGCACGGTCAGCACCGCGGTCTGCACCGTCAACAATCCGACCGGTGCGAAATCAGCCAGCGCGTCATACGGCAGTTTTTTGTAAAGATGCGCGTTGCCGACGTGCGTGGTCGATTGCACGAGGATGGTGTAACCGTCGGGCGCGGCCTTGGCGACCACGTCGGTGCCGATGGTGCCGCCGGCGCCGCCGCGGTTGTCGATGGTGAACTGCTGGCCCGTCGCTTCGGACACCTTGGCCATGATGACGCGCCCGGCAATGTCGTTGCCGCCGCCCGGCGGCCACGGAATGACAACCCGTACGGGTTTTGCCGGATAGGTTTGTGCCGCGGCGCTGCCGGCGGCGAATGCGAGTGCTGTTCCTGCTGCGAATGCAATGCGGTACGAAAAATTCACGTGGCCCCTCCGGAAATACGCTGCGCGATTGTAATGAATGCTGCGCGGTGCGCTACGGTAGCAGGTTTGAGGGGAGGCGTGGCGCGGCGGGATGCGTGATGCGGTGGGCGGCGCTGAACCCCGGAATACGCGCACTCCTTCCACTCTACGGAATGTCTGTGCTTCTCCCCCCATCCCTGCTTTCCCCCACAAGGAGGGAAGGAGTTTCCGCGGTAATGACGATGTGAATGGTGCTGCCCGACGCCGCAATGCAGAAGAGGAATTCCCTCCCCCCACTTGCGGGGGAGGCGCTCGCGACACGGCGTTCGCGAAGCGATCCGGGGCGGGAGCGAGCGCATGGCGCGCTACCCGCAAACGGCTGGCTTCGCCAGTAACGTGTCCGCGCGCCAGGATGGGGGGAAGCTTTGCATCACCACCAACCTTCGGATAAATTTGCCGCAACTGCCCTTCCCCTACGGAGATGGCGAATGAGTACCGAGCATGCGCGCGCCTTGCGCAAGAACATGACGGACGCCGAGCAGCGTTTATGGCAACAACTCAACCGCCGTCAGATCAGCAACCTCAGGTTCCGCCGCCAGGAACCGATCGGTCATTTCATCGTTGATTTTGTCTGTTTCGAGTGCACGTTAATCATCGAGCTCGATGGTGGGCAGCATGCCGATCAAACTGCCTACGATGCGCAACGAACGCGTTGGCTGGAGTCGCAGGGCTTTTGCGTGCTGAGGTTTTGGAACAACGAGGTGTTGCAGAATACCGCAGGGGTTGTGGAAGTGATACGCGATGCGCTTGAAAGGCGCTTCTTCCCCCCACCCTAACCCTCCCCCACAAGGGGGGAGGGAAATTACTAACTAACCTCCGCGCGATTTATTCCCCATAGAGAGAAAACCATAGCCCTGCCTCCAGCGCCTTTTAGCAATCTCCTTCCCCCCTTGTGGGGGAAGGTTGGGATGGGGGGAAGAAGCCCTGCCATTACCGCGCCACCACCCTCTTCTGCCCAGACTTCGCTTTCGGCTTTGCCAGCGCCTTTACCTTCGGCTGCGCCAGTTTCTTCGCGCGCGCTGCTTTGATCGCAGCCAACACCTTCTCCGGCGTCGCCGGCAGCGAGTGCACGCGCGCGCCGACGGCGTTGTAGATGGCGTTCATGATCGCCGCCGCGGTCGGCACGGCGGTCGGTTCGCCCACCCCCTTGGCACCGAACGGGCCGGTGGGGTCGAAGTTCTTGACGATGTCGACTTCGATCTCGGGCATGTCGAGGCTGGTCGGCATGATGTAGTTGGTCAAATTCGGGTTCAACTGCTTGCCGTTTTTGTCGAACAGCATTTCTTCCTGCAGCGCGAAGCCGATGCCCATCGAGATGCCGCCTTCGATCTGGCCTTCAACCAGCATCGGGTTGATGGCGGTGCCGCAGTCGTGCGAGGCGACGATACGCAGCACTTCGACTTCGCCGGTTTCGTCATCGACATCGACTTCGGCGATCTGTGTGGCGTACACGTACGTGGCAAACGGTTTGCCCTGCCCGGTTTCCGGATCAAGCGCGACAGTCGGCGGGTTGAACGAAGCGCTGCCAAGTGCCGGCTGGCCCATGACGAACTGCGCCTGATTGGCGACTTCGCCAATGCCGATGCAGCGTTGCGGATAATTCTTGACCTGGATCTTGCGATCACGCGCTTCGAGCTGTTCGGGTTTGACGCCGAGCATGGGGGCCGCGACCTGAAACAGGATTTCCTTCGCCTTCGCGGCGGCGAGCTGCACTGCGTTGCCGGTCACATAGGTCGTGCGGCTGGCGATGGCGCCGGTGTCCATCGGCGTGGTATCGGTGTCGGCCGAGACGACGTGCACGTCGTCGGTGGCGATGCCAAGTTCTTCAGCGGCGATTTGTCCGAGCACCGTGAGCGAGCCCTGCCCCGTTTCCACCGTGCCGGTGAGGAGTGTGGCCGTGCCATCTTCATTGACCTTGACCACTGCTGCGCTCGGGTTGGCCGCAACGGTAAACCCGATCGGGTACCACATGCAGGCGATGCCGCGTCCGCGCTTCTTCATTATTGCGCCTCCTTCCAGCCGTAACGTTCCGCCGCCTGCAGCAGCGAATCCCTCACCACCACACTGTGCAACACCTGCCCGGTGGGGCTCGATGAGCCTTCATGGAAAGCGTTGCGCAATCTGATTTCGAGCGGGTCGATGCCTAGCGCCTCGGCGATATCGTCCATGTGCGATTCATAGGCAAAACAGACCTGCGGTGCGCCGAAGCCGCGCATGGCGCCGGTCATCGTCTTGTTGGTGTAAACAACAAACGCTTCGGCGTGCACGTTCTCGATGTTGTACGGTCCGGGCGAGAGGATGCAGGCCTTGCCGAGCGTGGTTTCGCTCCACGAGCAGTAGGCGCCGCCGTCGAGCACGAGGCGCACCTTGCGCGCGAGGAGCTTGCCCTCTTTCGAGACGCCGGTTTTGTAATGCATGATGATCGGGTGGCGGGTTGTCGTCGCGATGAATTCCTCGGTGCGCGTGAAGGTGCCTTTCACCGGGCGGCCGGTCATTTTCGACAGAATGGCCAGCGCCGGTTCCTGCGTGATTTCGTTTTTGCCGCCGAAGTTGCCGCCGACGATGGTGGCGACCATGCGGATGCGCGAGAGTGGCAGTTGCAGCGTGCGCGCCATGTCGGTGCGGCCGAGCGTGATGCGGCCGAGCGTCGAATGAATGGTGAGGCGGCCGTTGGCATCCCACGAAGCGATCGAGCAGTGCGGCTCAAGCGGCACGTGTTCGACCATCTGCGTCGAGAAGGTATCTTCGAAGACGCGATACGATTCGCGGAAACCTTTTTCGACGTCACCCTTCTTGATCAGCTTGGTCGCGTAGATGTTGCTCGACGGCGGATGCACTTTCGGCGCACTGTCTTTCATCGCCTCGACCGGATCGTAAATCGCCGGCAGCGCTTCGTATTCGACTTTGATTTTGTCGAGCGCTTCGAGCGCAATTTGCTCGGTGACGGCGGCCACTGCGGCCACCCCGTCGCCGGCGTGGAACACGCGTTCATACGCCAGCACCGGCTGGTCCTTGATCGAGGGGCCGTATGAATTCACCGGAATGTCCTTGCCGGTGATGATGGCCATCACGCCGGGCATCGCCGCGGCTTCGCGGGTGTCGATCTTCTTGATCAACGCCGAAGAAATGCCGGCGCGTTTGATTTTGCAATAGAGCATGCCGGGAAACGACATGTCGTCGATGTACTTGGTTTGCCCCAAGCCGTGCAGACGGCCGTCGGGGCGCGTGGCGCGCTGGCCGACCGCGGGCGTCTGCTGGCGCACTTTGGGTGCGAGCGCCTCGATCGGAAAAGGCACCTGCTTGATGACTGCGGGCAAACGCAAAGTGCCCGATGCTTCGACCGGCTGGCCGAGGCCGGCAGACCGCGCCCTGGCGGTGCGAACGGGTTTGGCTTTTTTAGTCATAGTTGTTTCCCTTCCTTCAAATCAATGCGTGGCAAAGATGTTCACAACACCCTTGCTCTGTTCCTCCCCCCCCCTTGTGGGGGAAGGAGTTAAACCGATCGCCTCATCCTCAGATCAAATTTCACACTGCCCGTTTCGTCTTCGTCCCACGCATCGCCTTCGCCGACTCCTGCACCGCTTCGATCATCTTGGTGTAACCGGTGCAGCGGCACAGGTTGCCGGCCAGCGCATCGCGGATCTCGGCGACGCTCGGATTCGAGTTCGCATCAAGCAGCGCCTTCGACGACATGATCACGCCGGGCCCGCAGAAACCGCATTGCAGCGAGGCGCAGTCTTCAAAACTTTTCTGGATCGGATGCAGGTGGTCGGGCGTGGCGAGGCCTTCGATGGTGAGCACCTCGCGGCCTTCAAGCTGACCGGCCAGCATCAGACAAGAGTTCACCGATTTGCCGTCGACGATGACGGTGCAGGCACCGCAGTCGCCGACATCGCAGCCGAGCTTGGCGCCGGTGAGATTGAAATTCTCGCGCAGCATTTTCAGCAGCGTGGTTTCCGGCGGCACCGAGGCGCTGCGCGTCTCGCCGTTGATCTTGAGTGTGACGTCGGTCATTTGCGTGCTCCTTTTTGTTTCATCGCGCGCGCCTGCACGCAGGCGGCTTCGAGTGTGCGTTTGGCCAGCACCGCGACGAGATCTTTGCGGTATTCCGCCGAGGCGCGCATGTCGCTGATGGGCCGCGCATCTTCAACCGCAAGACGGCCGGCTTCGGCGCAGTTTTCCGGCGTCGCAGCGCGGCCTTCGAGAAATTTTTCCGCGGTCTTCGCGCGGATCACCGTCGGCGCCACCGCACCCAACACGATGCGCACATCGCGGCAGGTGTTTTTCTTTGCGTCGACCCACAGGCTAGACGCGGCATTCACGAGCGCCAGCGCCTGGCCTTTGCGCAGCCCCATTTTGAGGAAATGGGCGGGCTTGTCGAGATTCGCTTTCGGAATGACTATTTCAACCAGCAGTTCATCCTGCTTCAGCGCGGTGCGGCGCGGGCCGACGAAAAATTCGGCCAGCGGCATGCTGCGGTTGCCAGCAGAGCCGGCGATCGTTACCTGCGCATCGAGCGCGACCAGCGTCGGACCGCTGTCGACCGAGGGCACCGCTGTGACGAGATTGCCGCCGAGTGTGCCGAGGTTGCGCGTCTGCACCGCGCCGATGGTGTGCGCGGCGTCGACCAGCGCCGGAAACATCTCATTGATCAGCTTCGACGCCATGATTTCGCTGTGCGTCACCAGCGCGCCGATGCACAGGCCGCGCGCGTTGACTTCGATTTTGCGCATGTCGCTGGCACGCGAAATATCAACCACGGTCTTCGGCGCGTGCGACGGCGAAGACTTCAGGTCGGCCAGGAGGTCGGTGCCGCCGGCGATGACCCGCGCCGGCGCATGCTCGGCCAGCAGGGCCACCGCGTGCTTCGAGTCGGTGGCGGTGAAATATTCAAACGCTTTCATCTCTGATCTCCAGTTTTCTCTGCCGCGAATTCTGCTGCATTGATCTTGGTAGGGTGCGCACTGCACACCGTCCACCGCTCTAACGCGTGCGGGTTGCGCACCCTACAAAAGCAATTTCTGCAATTGCGCTATTCCGCCTTGATATTGGCGTCGCGGATCAGTTTCGACCAGCGCGCGGTTTCGCTTTGCACAAACTTCGCATATTCGGCCGGCGTGTTCGGCGGCGCCAGTTCACCGCCGATGTCGGTGACTTTTTTGATGACCTCGGGTGACTTCAGAAAGCCGTTAATGTCGTCGGACAACTTCGCGACGATTTCAGGCGGCGTGCCGGTCGGCGCAAACACGCCGAACCACGAGGCCGCGGTAAAGCCCGGCAGCCCTGCTTCGATAATGGTCGGCACCTCGGGGATCAGCGCAACGCGTTTCGCGGTGGCGACCCCCAGCACTTTCAATTTACCGGCGCGCACGAACTGCAGCGACGAGCCGACGCCGTCGAAATTCAGATCAACCTGGCCGGAAATGAGATCGACCGCAGCCTGCATGCTGCCCTTGTAGGGAATGTGGGCCATTTTGGTGCCGGTCATCTGCATGAAGAGCTCGGCGGCCAGATGCTGCGAACTGCCGTTGCCGCTGGAGGCGAAGCGCAGCGGTTCGGCGCGGCTCTTCGCCAGCGCGATGAAGCTCTTGATGTCGTTGGCCGGCAGCGACGGGTTGACCACCAGCATCAGCGAAACGAAGGCAACGTTGGTGACGGCGATGAAATCCTTCGCCGGGTCGTAACCGAGTTTGGGAAACAGTGCGGGGGCGACGGCATTCGAATTCATGTGGCCGAACAGCAGCGTGTAACCGTCGGCGCGCGCTTTCGACACGATGTCGGCGGCGATCGTCGAGGCGGCGCCGGGCTTGTTATCGACCACCACCTGCTGACCATAAAGATTGCCCAAATGCTCGGCCAGCATGCGCGCCATCACGTCGGTAAAAGCGCCGGGCGGAAAACCGATCACCAGCCGTACCGGTTTGTTCGGGTACGGTTGCGCGGTCGCCACGGCCGAAACCAGCAGCAGCGCGGCGGCAAACAGGATGCGGATGGCGACGTTGAACACGGGATTGGCGGCCTGATTTCGGGAGGGTTCCATACCAGATCGGCCGCAAAAACCGCCGGCCGACCGCGAAAACGTACTGATATTCCAGTTTTGACCAGTTTATGTCAATAGTGGTCAGCACAAAACTTTATAATTGTTATTTATCAATAAGTTGAAAACTTATACTGCGAAGGAAAAATGTCTGTGATATTCTTCAAACCGTCAGTTCTTCACATTTTCCCTGATTTCGGGCCCTCAAAATGCCGTCGGACGCCACAAGTTTGGAAACACTCACATCGACCGAAACCCGCGCCCCGCAACGGCTGGTGCGGATCGACGTGTATGAGCGGCTGCGCAGTGAAATTCTCGCCTGCAGCCTGCGCCCGGGCACCCAGTTGCAGGAGAAAGACCTCGCCGAGAAATACGGTGTGAGCAAATCGCCGATCCGCGATGCGCTATTACGGTTGCAGGAACAGCATCTGATCGAGGTGCTACCGCGCAAGGGTTACCGTGTGACACCGATCTCGATGAACGAAATCGGCGAAATGTACGAAATGCGGGCGATCCTTGAATGCTCGTGCGTGCGCCGCCTGATCGAGCATGCCGGCGACGCCGAGCTGGCAGCCCTCGACGCGGTGGCCGCCGCCCCGCAGGACAACGGTGTCGCGGCGTGGATCCAGTACAACCGCAACTTTCACCTGGCGCTCGCCAGCGCCTGCGGCAACAGCCGGCTGGCGCGCGCCACCATCGATGTGATCGAACAATTCGACCGGCTCATTACGATGAACATGAGCAATGTGCTGCGCGAAGCCGGCAACCTGCAGCAGTTTGTCGATGAACACACGGCGATCGTCGCCGCCATCAAACGCCGCGACAAGCGCGCGGCGGTGGCGCTGACGCGCGAACACGTCGAGAGCTCGCGAGAACTGCTGCTCGAACAGATCGGCGAACTCGCCGTCGTGCCATGATGTTTTTCAGGGGGAAGCGATGAAGATTTATCCGAACCACACCAAACAACAGCTCGAAGCCGGCAAGATCGCCATCGGCATGGGCTTGCACCAGTCGCGCACCACCGACATCGGCGCCATCGCCAAGACCTGCGGCTACGACTGGCTGTTCATCGACATGGAACACTCGGCACTCGACATCGGCAATGCGTCGATGATCGCCTCGGCCGCCCTGCCGGTGGGCATCTCGCCGCTGGTGCGCGTGCCCGGCAAGGAACACCACCACGCCTCGCGCCTGCTCGACTCGGGCGCGCAGGGCATCGTCGTGCCGCACGTCGATTCGCTCGAAGAAGCGAAGAACGCGGTGTCTTACTGCAAATATCCGCCGATCGGCCACCGCTCGATCTACGGCCAGTTGCCGCAGTTCGCTTTTAAGTCGCTGCCGCTGACCGAGGCCACCACGCTCGCCAACAACGAAACGCTGGTCGTCATCATGCTGGAAACACCGGCGGCGATCACACTGGCGGACCCGATCGCGGCGCTCCCCGGCGTCGACGTGGTGATGATCGGCACCAACGATCTGTGCGCCGAGATGGGCATACCGGGCCAATACGGCGATGCGAAAGTCGAAGCCGCCTATAAGACGGTGATCGAGGCCTGCCGCAAACACGGCAAACATCCGGGCATGGGCGGTGTCGTCGACCATGCATTGATGGACAAGTACATCAACATGGGCATGCGCTTCATTTTGAGCGGCAACGACACCGGGTTTTTGATGGCTGGCGCGCGGGCGCGTTCGGATTTTTTGCACGGGTTGAAGTACTAAGGCTTGTAGGGTGGGCAGCTCGCTGCACACACGGGCTCGATTCCCGGAATACGCTGCGCTCCTTCCGGGCTACAGATTGACGAAGTATTGATAAGGAAGCTGCGATGAGCATGGGCAAAAAATTGCGCGCCTTGATGCGCGACGGCAAACACCATTTCACGCCGGGCATCACGACGCCGCTGCACGCCATGATCGCGGAGAAGGCCGGCTTCGAATTCACCTACATGGGCGGCTACGATGTGTCGCTCACCCTGCTGGGGCTACCCGATGTCGGTTTGATCACCGGTCCCGAAATGGTGGCCAACGCCGGCAACATCGCGCGCGCGGTCAACATTCCCGTCATCGCCGATGCCGATACCGGTTACGGCAATGCGATCAACGTCATACGTACCGTGCGCGATTTCGAAGCCGCCGGTGTCGCCGCCATCCACATCGAAGACCAGGTCAGCCCGAAACGCTGCGGCCACGTCGCCGGCAAGATGGTGATTCCGATGGACGAAGCCGTCGGCAAGATCCGCGCCGCGGTCGATGCGCGCAAGAGCCCGGATTTTGTCATCATCGCGCGCACCGATGCGGTGGCAGCGGTCGGCGGTGGCCTCGACGAGGCGATCCGCCGCGCCAAGGCTTACGCCAAGGCCGGCGCTGACATGATCTTTCCGGAGTTTCCGAACTCCGACATCGAAATGCCGAAACGCTTCGCCGCCGAGGTGCACAAGGAATTCCCGGACCTGCCGCTGTATTTCAACTATTCGTCGAACCTGAAGTGGTACGAATCGGGCATCACGTTCGACGACATCGCCAGCATCGGCTTCAAGCTGATGCACGTTTCACTCGCCGGCCTGCGCACCTCGATGCAGGGTATGTTCGAATATGCCGCCGATCTGAAAGCGCGCGGCGCCATTGCCGAAATCGAATACGAGAAGAAACTCATCAACCATCCGATGGGCACTTCGTTCGACTTCGCCGGCTTTCCGCAGATCATGGCGCTCGAAGAAAAATACCTGCCGGCCGACGAGCTGAAAAAGAAATACCAGCCGGGAAAATAGCCGATGAACTTCCGCGACGCCCAGAGCATCGACGACCTGCGCGCCATCGCGCAATCGCGCCTGCCGAAGATCGCCTGGGATTTTCTCGACGGCGGCGCCGAAGACAACCAGACGCTCAACAATAATCGCGCGGTGTTTCAGCGCATCCGCTTCCAGCCGCACACGCTGATCGACGTCTCGAAACGCTCGGCGAAAACAACAATCTTCGGCAAGACATTCAACGCGCCCTTCGGCATCGCGCCGACCGGTGCGGCCGGCCTCTACGGCTTCAAGGCCGACGCGGCGATGGCGCGCGCGGCGCGCGACGCCGGCCTGCCCTTCGTGTTGAGCACGGCGTCGTTCGAACCGCTCGAAGAAGTCGCGCGCGCGGCCGAAGGTGGCGCACTGTGGTTCCAGCTCTACATGGCGAAGAGCCGCGCGCCGGTGGAAAAACTCGTCACGCGCGCGCTCGATGCCGGTTTCGAAGCGCTGGTGCTAACCAGCGACGTCGCCGCGATGGGCAACCGCGAATACAACCGCCGCAACGGTTTCTCGACGCCGCTGAAACTGAATCTGCGCAATCTCGTCGACGGTGCACTGCATCCGCGCTGGTCGCTCGACGTTTTTCTGCGCACCCTGCTCGACTCTGGCGTGCCGCGTTATCAGAACGTCAGCCGCGACGGCAACGAACGCATCATCGACAAGCCGGTCGCCGAATTCCAGGAACGCCGCGAAGAGGTGAACTGGGAGGATTTCCGCTGGCTGCGCGAGTTCTGGCCGCGCAAATTGTTTATAAAAGGTGTCGTTCGCGGTGACGATGCGCTCAAAGCGCAGCAGCTCGGCGCCGACGGCGTGTTCATCTCCAACCACGGCGGCCGGCAATTGGACGGCATCATCTCGCCGCTCGAGGTCATTCCCGAAATCCGCGCCGCCACCGGTGAGAATTTCATGGTGATGGCCGACGGCGGTTTCCGTCGTGGTGCCGATATCATCAAGGCAGTGGCGCTGGGCGCCGACATGGCTTTCGTCGGGCGGCCGCTGCTGTATGGAATTTCTGCCGGCGGTGAAGACGGCGCGAAACATGCATTGCAGATATTGAAGACGGAGATTGATCGCGTGCTGGCGTTGACGGGGATTTGTTCGATTGATGAGTTGTCGCCGGATTTGTTGTGGCATCCGGATTTTGTGCCGGTGCGCAAGAACTAACGCTGCCGGCAAGTCTTTCCCGGAATACGCTTCGCTCCTTCCGGGCTACAGATACTGAGCCAACGACCCCGCTGAATCTCTCCAACTCTCCTGCATCAAAGGAGAGGGGGGAAACCTCCCCTTGAGAGCCGCCGGGCTGCCCCCGGGCGAATTTGATCTTGAAGCACCGCGTTATTTACAACACCCATCCGGCGGAATGCGCTTCGCTTTTCCGCCCTACGCACATCTCGCGATTCAATTGCGCAGCAATCCCGCCCCCCAAGTGAAGAATAAGTAAAGATCAGGGCTTCACGTCGCGCAACACCTGCCCCGCCGAATTCTTCTCGCGCAACGGCACAAAGCCGTACGTCGCCGCATCCCCCAGATCGTAACGAAACTTCCGATCCGCCCCGACCTCCCGTGCGCGCGCTTCAATTTCTTCCTCGCTCAATTTCAGCGCGCGCGGCAGCGCGAGCAGGATCTTGTTGCCGGCGGCAGGCACGCTGAGCAGATAGACTTCGTCGAACACCTCCTGATAGGTGCGCAGCATCGAATCGTAGAGCCGGTTGGCGTAACGGTCCCAGATGTTGCCGACCACCACGCCGGACGGTGCCAGCGCGCGGCGCACGGCGCGCAGGAATTCCTGCGTGGTGAGATGAGCGGGCAGATCGCTTGACGAAAAGGCGTCGAGAAAAATCACGTCGTAGGGTTCACGCACCGCCTCGATGAAAGCACGCCCGTCGGCGACATGCGCACGCAGCGTGGCGTCTTCGCGAAAGCCGAGAAATTTGCGCGCCACCTCGAGCACATTCGGATCGATATCGACGGCATCGATCACCGCTTCCGGATAGTGCTTGCGCAAAAACATCGGCAGCGTGCCGCCGCCGACGCCAACGACCAGCATGCGGCGCGGCTTGTCGGCGAGTGCGAGCCCGACGAAGGCCGAGCGCGTGTATTGCAACACCAGATGATCGGGATCGCCGGGCTTGACCACACTCTGCCGCGGACCGGCGCGGCCAAAGCGCAGTGTGCGCACGCCGGCGTCGTCCTCGGTGACGACAATGGTGCCGAACATCGACGGCTGCTCGTGCAGCAGCGTATCGGCGGCGCAAACGGCGGACAGCAGCAACCAGCCCAGCAGCAGAACGCGCGCGCCGTCGCGTCGCAGGTTTCCTATCGTCGATTGAATCAGCTGCCCCGTTTGCATTCGCAGTCCGCGTTAATTCAGCGTGATGCCGGTGTCCTTGATCGCACGCGACCAGCGCGCGATGTCGGACTTCATGAATTCGGCGAATTCGCGCGGCGCGGTGATCTGCGGCTCGATGCCGAGCGCGGCGATCTGGTCGCGGAATTCCGCGGACTTCGCAATCGCTTCCATTTCGGCATGCAAACGATTGACGATGGCAGGCGGCAGATTGCGCGGCGCCGACAGACCGTACCAGGTGACAACATCGAGGCCGGGCACACCGGCCTCGGCGATCGACGGAATATCGGGTGCCAGCGCCGAGCGGCGCGCGCTCGACACACCCAGCGCGCGCAGCTTGCCGGCGCGCGCGTAGGGCAGCGAAGTGCCGATCGTCACCATGGTGAAATGCACTTCACCGGACAACGCGGCCGTCAGCGCCGGGCCGGTGCCCTTGTACGGCACGTAGTTGATGCGCAGGCCCGCCATGTTGGCGAACATCGCAGTGCCGAGATGGCCGATGCCGCCGGCGCCGGTGGTGCTGACATTGAGCTGATCGGGTTTGGCTTTCGCCAGCGCGATGAATTCTTTCACCGTATTGACCGGCAGCGTCGGATGCACGGTCAGCATGAACGGCGTGTAGGCGAGCATGCCGATGGCGGTGAAATCGCGAATCGCATCGTAGGGCAGCTTGCGGTCCCATGCCGAAGTCATGGCAAACGAGGCGGTGGCGAAGAGCAGTGTGTAACCGTCGGCCGGACTCTTGGCGACGATATCGGCACCGATCACGCCGGCGGCCCCGGGCCGGTTGTCGATCACGATCGGCTGGCCGAGACGTTCGGCGGCGCGCTGGCCGAACATGCGGGCGACGGTGTCCGAACCACCGGGCGGGAACAGCACGACGAGGCGGATGGGCCGTTGCGGATACGCGGCAGCCGGATCGGCGGCGTGCGCAACAGCAACGTAGACGCATTGCGTGATGGCGATCAGTACCGCGAACAGATTGCGCATATGCCTCCCGAGTTTTCCGGTTTGCTCCTTCCCCCCTTGTGGGGGAAGGCAGGGATGGGGGGACAACCAGTGCTGCCACACCCCCACCCTACCCTCCCCCATCAAGGGGGA
>JANXSE010000259.1 GCA_025356695.1 Betaproteobacteria bacterium | reverse complement strand
TCTCATCTATGACGGCGAAAAAGTACTCGGCGTCAAAGCCAAATGCAAGGGCAAGCAGATTGAGTACAAGGCCAAGGCCGTGGTGCTCGGCTGCGGCGGTTTCGAAGCCAATCCGGAAATGCGCACCAAATACCTCGGCCCGGGCTGGGAACTGGCGAAAGTGCGCGGCACGCGCTTCAACATGGGCGACGGTCTCAACATGGCGCTCGCCATCGGCGCCTGCCCCTACGGCAACTGGTCGGGCCGCCACGCCGTGTCGTGGGAACGCCACGCACCGGAAGTCGGCGACCTCAACATTCCGGAAAGTTCATACCGTCACAGCTTCCCGCTGTCGCTGATGATCAATGCCGAGGGCAAACGCTTCGTCGACGAAGGCATCGAGTTCTACAATTACACCTATGCCAAATACGGCGCCGAAGTGCTGAAGCAGACCGAGCAGTTCGCCTATCAGGTGTTCGACGCCAAGGCCAAACCGCTGCTGCGCCCCGAGTACAACGACAAGCAAGTGACCAAGGTCACCGCCAACACGCTCGAAGAACTCGCCGGCAAGCTCGAAGGTGTCAACGCCGCGCAATTCCTGAAAACCGTGAAGGAATACAACGCCTCGATCAAAGCCGAGGTGCCGTTCAATCACGCAGTAAAAGACGGCCGCTGCACGGTCGGCATCGAACCGGCGAAATCGAACTGGGCGATCGTGCTCGACACGCCGCCCTACGAGGCCTATCACGTTACCTGCGGCATCACCTTCACCTTCGGCGGGCTGCGCATCAACCACGAAAACGGCCAGGTGCTCGACGTCAACATGCACCCGATCCCCGGCCTCTACGCGGCCGGTGAAATGGTCGGCGGCATTTTCTACTTCAACTATGCGGCAGGCACCGGCCTTGTTTCAGGCTCGGTGTTCGGACGCATTGCCGGCAACGGCGCGGGGGATGCGGTCAAGGGCGCCTGAGTCTTCAGGCTCAAGCTGAAGGCCAGGTAAAAACAAAGGGGCGCAAATGCGTCCCTTTGTTTTTGTAACCCGGAAGGAGCGATAGCGTATTCCGGGATCGGCATTCGATTTTCCCGGGCGCTGAACGCTACGGATTAACTTGTATCCGCGTGCAACAATTTTTTCGTCGCGTATCCGATGCGCAGCGGAACCCCGGAATACGCTATCGCTCCTTCCAGGCTACGGCGCTTACGGCAAGGTTCCGGTTTAATCCGGCGTCACACCCGCCGTCTTGATGACCTTGCGCCACAACACGAGGTCCTTGTGGATCAGCGCGCCGAATTCCTGCGGCGTGCCGGTCGTTGCCACCAGACCGTTGCCTTCGAGCCGCCTCACCATCTCCGGCGCAGTGAAGGCTTTTTTCAATTCGGCATTGAGGCGCTCGATCAGCGCGCGCGGCGTGTGCAAGGGCGCCAGCAGGCCGTAATAACCCGAGTTGTTGAAACCGGAAATGACTTCCGCGATCGCCTGCACATCGGGCAGCGCGTTCAATCGTGTTGGATGGCCGACGCCGATCGCGCGCAAGCGCCCGGTCTTCACATGCGGCAATATCTGCGGCACGCCAGAGAACACGCTCTGCACCTGGCCGCTGATCAGGTCGACGGTGATCTGCCCGGCGCTGCGGTACGGCACATGCAGCATGTTGATGCCGGTGTTCACCAGCAGCAACACCATGCCGAGATGGTTGGGCGTGCCGGTGCCGGTCGAGGCGTAGTTGTATTTGCCCGGCGCCGCCTTGGCAATATCGATCAGCTCGCGGACGTTTTTCGCCGGCACATTCGGATTGACCACCAGCGCCCACGGCGTGTGCACCACCAGACCGATCGGCGCAAAGTCTTTCTCCGGATCGTACGGGATCTGCGCGCCCAGCAGCGCCGGGCCGCTGACAAGACCGCCGAAGGTGCCGACCACCAGCGTGTAGCCGTCCGGCGCCGCCTTCGCCACGATGTGGTGGCCCATGCTGCCGGCCGCGCCGCTGCGGTTATCGACGACAAACTGCTGGCCCATCGATTCGGCGAGCGCCTGCGCGATTTCACGTGCGGTGAAATCGGTGGCGCCGCCCGGCGGATAAGGCACCACCAGACGCACCGGCCGCACGGGATAATTCTGCGCCATGCTGCTGGCGGAAAACCCGCAGGCCGTGAACAACGCCAGTGCGGCACAAACCGGGGTGCGGTGCATCGTCATCTTCAGCGCTTGCGGTGTGCCGGCTTGCGCGCCGGCGCGACCGTCAGCCGCATCAACTCGCCGACGTTGGCGCAGCGCTCGATGCGCGATACCACATCGCAGATCTGCGCGGCACGCATTTCGCCGATCACCGGCACGGCCAGGCTTTCGAACTTGCCGCGCAACTCGTCGTCGCTCATCGGGTTTTCGATCGAGCCTTTCGGAAAATCGACCTGCGACACGTACTTCTCGCCCGATTGCATGGTCATGGTCGTATGACAGGACACGCCGCGCGGCAGGCGCGCATCGGTTTCAATGTGCGTCAGATCCATCAAGCGGCGAATCTCCCGGTTGCCGAGCTTGCTGTTGGTGTACTGCGCGAGCAGCGCCTTGCCTTCGATCAGAGCCACCGCCACCGAATACGGCAGGCTGACCTGCGCCTCGTGATAAGTGCGCGGCGCCATGTTCAGATGATAATGCGCCCAGTCGGGATGCCGTTTGACCACGATGCTGCGGATTTTATCGAGCGCAGGCGCGTGTTTTTGTTTGATCTCGAGCGCGCAATCGATCGCGTTGTGGATCGGCCGCGCGCAGGAGTACGGCTTGAACTCGATGCGCAGCTCGAACGGCTTGTCGAGATCGCGGATGATTTCGGCGCCGGCGCCCTCGCGACCGGCGAAGGCGCGCAGAAACCCGCGTTCACCTTCGAAGATGGTATCGGCACCGGTGAAACCGAGGCTGGCGATATGCGCAGCGGTGACGCCGTTGCGCGCAGCCGGGCCCGGATTGAAACGCTTCTGCATCGACGGGCCGTACATCTCCATCAGGCCCGACGCCTGCGCGCCGGCCAACCCGAAGGCCGAGGTCAGTTTGGCCGGTGTCAGTTTCAGCAGTTTGCCGGCCGCCACCGTCGCACCGAATACGCCGCAGGTCGGCGTGGTGTGAAAGGCGCGGTTGCGCAGATTGTTGTTCGCCGCCTGGCTGACGCGTTCCATCACCTCACAGCCGGCGGCGAGCGCGGTGATCAGATCCTTGCCGCTGGCACCGACCGCTTCACCGACCGCCAGCGCCGGCGAGAACACCGGTGGACTGAAATGAAACAGCGCCAGCACATCGATATCGTCGAGTTCGATACTGTGACAGGAGATCGCATTGGCAAACGCCGCCGCCGCCATCGGTACGCGCCCGCTGCCGCCGATCAATGTCGCTTCGGCCGCCTTGCCCTGCAGCGCCGCGAATTCGCGCGCGATGACGCCGCTCTCGCTCTGGCTGCCGGCAATCGCAACGCCGATGTAATCGAGCAGCAGGCGCTTCATGGCGTGCCGCCCGGCCTCGGGGATCTGGCGGTACGACAGTTTGGCGTGGTGCTCGGCCAGTTTGACGGCGAGCGTATTTGCTGAATTGGCAGATGCGGCTTTTTTTGACATGACGGTGCTTTCGCTTTCAGTGCTGATTTAAGTGAACAGGCGCGGCGACGAGCTGCAACAGCTCGCCGGTGTTATCGAGTGTTTCGAGGCCGCGCACGAGATCCATGATGCGCAACATGCGATCTTCGGGAATGCACGAACGCACGACGTGGCGGAATTTGTATTCGATGTCCGCAGGCGTCAGCGGCGTCTCGGGGCTGCCGCGCCGATGCAGAATCAGCTTCTCGAAACTGCGGCCGTCGCGTGTGGTCACCTTGACGCGCGCGGCATGACGGAACGGCGCGCCCATTGTTTCGATTTCGGCGTCGACGGTGGCCGTGATGCGCGTAATGAAATCGAGGATGCGCGGGTCCCGCAGGCGCTCTTCACGGTACTGGTCGGTAAATGCCATATCGTCGATGGCAATGACGGCAAGCCCGTAATACAGGTTCATCTGCGCGGCGGTCACACCCTGCGCCTTGTATTCCCAGGCGCAATGCACATGCGTCATCGGCGAGAGGCCCACTGCCACCTTCGCCACGTCGTCGGCGGTGATCCTGTTTTCGCGCAGGATATCGCCCAGCCCGTCTAGCGCGGTGTGGATGCTGGTCACACTCGCGTGCGGCTTGTAGCCGACGTTGAGCGTCTCCCACGTCGTGCCAAGACCGTCGGTCAAACGCGCCGGCGCCGGCTTGTCGGAATAACTGCTGAGATAACCGCCGTAGCCGGCTTCAAGCGCATCGCTGATACCGGTGAAATCGTCGCGCGCCAGCAGCGCCGAATAGACACCGCTTTGCGCCGCGCGCCCGCTGTGAAAGCGTTTCACCATCGCACCTTCCTGTGCCGCCATCAGGCCGCCGGCCTGCGAACCGCAGATGCCCAGCGCATGCTGAAAACGCGCCGCATCGAGCCCAAGCGCGCGCGCCGCAGTGGCCGCCGCGACAAAAGTGCCCGAGGTGCCCTGCGGATGAAAGCCGCGGAAGAACAAACTCATGGTCGCCGCATTGCCAACGCGGTGACCGACTTCATAGCCCGCAATCATCGCCGTGATGATGTCTTTGCCCGGCGCGCCGCCCTGCTGCTCGGCAAAGGCAAACGCAATCGGTGTCGCGATCGAGCCGGCGTGCACGATCGATTCCTTGTGGATGTCGTCGAGTTCGAAGGCGTGACCGCCGGTGCCGTTGACCAGCACCGCGAGCGCGATCGAGGTCTTCTCACCCATGCCCGTCAACGAGGCCACGGGGGCTGCGCCTTCGGCCTTCGCCAGCGTGGCGACCTTGCGCGTCCACGGCAGCGTCGCGCCGAAGATGCAGCAGCCGATGCTGTCGAGCACCGAGAGCTTCATGCGTTCGATCGCCTCGCGCGGTATGGCGGTGTATTGCAGATTCGATGCGAACGCCGCCAGATCGCGCGTGGCGCCAGGCAGCAGTGATTTTTCAGTCGACACCTGTATTTCTCCTCTGACCCGTTTCAGTTTTTTTATTGATCATGCCACGGCAAACAATGCGGTGATCTCGCCGGCGTCGCGCACATTCTCAAGACGCCACAGCGCCACCAGCGCCGCAGCGCGCCGCGCCGCATCGAGACGCCCCGCACACATCGTGTGGAATTTCTGTTCGATCTCACCGTCGCTCATCGGACTTTTTTCGTGACCGCGCGGATAGATGATTTCGACCACCTGCGTCTTACCCGACTGCAGGCGGATGGTAACGCGTCCCGGTGCGCCCTCCGGATATCGCGCCGACAGGGCCGGGTCTTCCATCACTTTCACTTTCTGCATCAATGCAGCGACCGCCGGATCGCCGAGGCGCGCCTCGGCAAACGAATCGCGCGTCACCGCGCCGTCGATCAACGCAATGGCAATGCAGTACGGCAGGCTGTGATCCGCCGTTTCACGCGTGGCCGGCGCCCAGCGCGAAGCATCAGCGCCCATCATGAACACCGCCGTGGCGTAAACATCGGCCCTGATTTCCGCAATCTCGTCGATCTTCACGCGATCGCGCAATTCGAGTGCGGCGAGCACTGCCGACTGGCCGTGATAACAGACCGGCAGGCTCTTCGTATGCGTCTGGCCGATCATCGGCGCGTCAGGCAACGGCCATTCACAGCGGCCGATCGCCTCCCACAAACCACCGCTACCGTCGAACACCGCGGTCGGCCCGGTAAACCCTTCTTTCGCCAGCAGTGCGGCAAACACCGCATTGCGCGTCGCGTTGGCCCCTGCGCAGCCCTTCCAGCTCGACAGACTGCCGCGACGCGCCTGCGCCAGCGCCATATTCGGCGTCAACGCCAGCGACAGCGCATGACCGGTGGCATCGGCATTGAGCTGCAACAACTTTGCCGCCCCCAGCGCGCAACCGAGCACGGTATACAGCGGCTGGTCCCAGCCTTTCGCGTTGACATCAACCGCCTTGCAGAAGCTGCAATAGACGTCATAGGCGAGCGAGATCGCTGCAAGCAACGCCTTGCCGTCGGCGTGCATGATCTCCGCCAGCGCGACGAGGCCCGGTGTCATATCGCTCGGATGTCCGCGGCTGCGGCCAAGATAGGTGTCGCTGACATCGAGCGAACGCACCATCACGCCGTTGGCGAAGGCGGCCAGTTCCGGCGTGGTGACGATGTCGCTGCCCCAGACGCGCGCGGTCTGGTCCGAACGCGTGCGCGCCGCCAGCGCGCGCGACATCGCACTGACCGGTTCGTCATACGCACCCAGCGCACTGGCAAAGGTGTCGATGACGCGGCGCTTTGCTTCGTGCACCACGGTCTGCGACAACGCGTCGTAGCGCACACGCTGCGCGTAGGCGAGCAGGCCTTCAACGGTGGCGTCCCAGCAAGCCGCTTCGTTGTTCAATTGACGTCTCCGTGCATCAATACTCCGGCGTCACTTTGGCCAGCGTGATGACCTTGCCCCAACGCGCCAGATCGTCGCGAATGATTTGCGCAAACTCTTTGGGCGAGTTGCCGATCAGCACGGTGCCGCTCGGTTCGATGCGCGCTTTCACCTCGGCGCGCTGCACCGCCGCTTTGGTTGCGGCGTTGAGTTTGTCGATGATGGTCTGCGGCGTTTTCGCCGGCGCGAGGAAACCATACCAGAGATCGGATTGGAAGGTTTCGAGACCCGGGAACTCGGCGACCGCCGGCAGCGTCGGCAGCGCCGGGCTGCGTTTGCCGGTGGACACCGCAATCGCGCGCAAGCGTCCCTGCTCCACCAGCGGCATCGCGGCGAGTGCGGCGACGAACATGAACTGGATCTGCCCGCCGGTCAGCGCAATCAGCGCCGGGTTGCTGCCCTTGAACGGAATGTGCGTGATGTCGATATGCGCAAAGGTCTTCAGCATTTCACCGGCCAGATGCGCGCCGCCGCCGGAACCCGACGAACCGTAGTTGAGCGTGCCCGGCTTGGCCTTCGCCAGCGCGATCAGTTCCGGTACCGTTTTCGCCGGCACCGACGGATGCAGCACCAGCACAAAGGGCTGCGAAGCGACCAGACTGATCGGCGAGAAATCCTTCACCGGATCGTAGGTCACGACTTTCTTGAAGAGCTGCGGGTTGATGACGATGGTCGCATTGGTCGTCACCAGCAGCGTGTAGCCGTCGGGCGTGGCGCGCGCGACGATGTCGGTGCCGATGTTGCCGTTGCCGCCGGTGCGGTTGTCGATGATGAAGGTTTCCTTCAGGTCGCGGCTCAGTTCCGCCGCCAGCGTGCGCGACACCAGATCACCGCCGCCGCCTGCGGCGAACGGATAAACGATGCGCACCGGTTTGTTCGGATAGTCCGTCTGCTGCGCCGGCGCCGCAATGGCCAGCGTCATGCCGGCCGCGGCGGCCAGCGTGCGTGCGATCAATTTCATGTTCAGCTCCTGCCTGAGTTTAACGTTCGCCGCCCGCCGCCTTCGCGCGCGCAGTTTTTGCTGACGGCGCTTTTGCCGGTGCCGGCTGCCGGCGCAATTCGCCCCTGATGACCTCGGGTGTCAGTTCCGGCGCCAGCAGGCCGATGAAGTGGCTGACATAACGCCGCAAATAAGTGTTCCGCCGCAACGACACATAGGTCGTGCTCGATTCGAACAGATGGCTGACATCGCGCGCGCGCAGATCATGGTCGTGTTTCGGATCGACCGCAACCGTCGCCAGAATCGCGATGCCAAGCCCGAGCTCGACGTAGGTCTTGCAGACATCGGCATCGACCGC
The DNA here is from genome assembly GCA_025356695.1 of Betaproteobacteria bacterium. The sequence continues at coordinate 13,412 of JANXSE010000259.1, read as the reverse complement.
GCCGAAAATCACGTTGGGCTCGATGCCATGTTTGTGAAACGCGTCCATCACCTTCCAGCTGCCGCTGCGCACGCGGTCATGCGAGATGATCGGATAGCGCGCGATTTCCTGCAGCGTCAGCTTCTTCGCGCGCAGAATGGCGTGCCCCTTCTTCGCGATGACGCTGCGCGCCACCGGAAAACACGGCAGCATGCCGAGGTTCGGAAAGGGGCGCATGGTCTCGGTGCCGACGGCGATATCCGCTTCGCCCGCTTCGACCGCCTCGCAGATCTGCGTCGGGTTGCCCTGTTGCAGGCTGAGGCGCACGTCCGGATATTGTTTGATAAAGCGCTCGACCACCTTCGGCAGCACATAGCGCGCATAGGTGTGGGTGGTGGCGATGGTGAGGCGGCCCTCCGCGCGGTCGAGGTAATCGTCACGCAGGGTTTGCAGGCTGTCGACATCGTTGAGTATGCGCCGCGCGATCTCGATCACCTCGCGCCCCGGCTCGGTGAGGCCGACCACGCGGTTGCGTTTGCGCTGGAACACCGGAAAACCGATCTCCGCTTCGAGCAGCTGGATCTGTTTGCTGATGCCGGGCTGCGAGGTGTGCAGCGCCTCGGCCGCCGCGGAAATATGGTTGCCGCAGCGGTGCACTTCGAGGATGCATTTGAGTCCGGACAGTTTCATCGTGGCCGCGGCCTTTCCGCCTGCAGTGTGATCAACGCGCCGGGAACGCCATTTTTTTGGTCACCGGATTCACATAACCGCCCCACAGCACCATCACGCGGTTGCGGTGCGGATCACCGCACACCACGAGATTGATCACCTCGGGGCCCGGCAGGATGCGCACCAGCTCGTCCTCTTTCACCAGATACTCTTCCGGATAAATGCCGCGCTCGACCGCATCGCGGATGGTGAACGCCTCCGAATGCCCGTACTTGAGCAGGAATTCGAGTTCGCGGAACGGCACGCGCGCATGCTCGTAGAGGTATTCGCGGATTTTGTCCTTGCTGTAACCCTCTTCAGCCAGCGACTTCGCCACCGGCGGCGCGATCATGATGGTGATCATGTTGCGAAAGCCCTTCGGCCCGCGTTCGGCCAGCCGTGCGAGGCAGGGCTTCTTCGTCAGTTCGATGCTGAGAAACTCCAGCGCCGTCTGCGCCGCGGTTTTGTCGGCAGTGCCGTAGATCGCCGGCGGCCAGCCCCAGGTCACCGTCGCGCAGGCGGTAACGGTGCTGTCTTCTTTTTTGAAGCCATGCTCGACGTGGTAGGGCTCCCACGGGCACTCGGCTTCGTTTTCCGCGATGGTGAAATTCATCGGGTAACCGAAGGTGCCCATGTAGTTGCGGCCGAGCTTGTAGCCGGCGATGTTCTTGATGATGAGCCCCAACGCGCGGCCGATCGACGGATTGGCGCCCTTCGAAATCATCTGCCCACCGTTCTCGACCCCCATCTTTTGGATCGCCGGCCCGTTGATCAGTAAGAAGGGCAGCACGCCCCAAGTGGTGCCGATGTTGCTGAGGTTGTAAGTGTTGTCGGCCAGTGCTTCGACCGCCGCGATCAGCAGTGGCATGCATTCAGGGCTGCAACCGGCCATTACCGCGTTGGCGGCGATATTCCACGGCACCGCTTCGAGATTGGCCTGCGGCAGCACGGCGATGCGCTCGTGCGGCTTGCGATCGGTGTATTTGAGAAACGCCTCGACGCGTTCGCGCGTGGGCGGAATGATCGGCAGTTCATCGGTCCACTGCTGCGCGCGGAAGTGCGCGTTGATCTCTTCGAAGCTGCCTTCGTAAATGATGGCGTCGGCGGGTCTGGCGGCGGCCGATTTCGCAGCCTCGCCGGCCGCCGGTCTGGTCAGGCAATCGACGATGCGGCCGAACAAAACGTCCTCGACGTTTTTGACGACGAGTTCATCGGCATGCACGCCGACCGCGCCGGGATATTCGCCGACACGCATACCGGACATGCCCTCGGCCTTCGCCACCGCTTTCGCAATGGCGGTGAAGCCGGTGGTGGTGATGACTACGCTGGGGATGCCGAGTTTTTCGGCTTCAATCGCCGGCCTCGCCGAGGCCGGTGTGCAGGTGCCTCATCCACCGTTGCCGGTGATCAGCGCGTCGCAGCCGCGTTCCTTCGCCAGCGCGGCGACCTGCTGTGCGATCTTGCGCTGCGTGGCGGGATCGCCGCCGACGTAGACGATCGGAAACTCGGTGTAGGGGATGATTTTTACGCCGGGATATTTTTCCTTGAAAAGGCGGCGATAGGTGTGAAACATCAACTCGCCCTTGAAGTGGTTGTTGTAAACCTCGCCGATGGTCTTGCCCTCGAGCGTGTCTAAATGCGCGCTGATGTTTCTAGAGCCGCCCAGCGGCAACCCTTCCGGACTGATGACACCGACTTTCTGATTCATGCCTGCTCCTCTGTATGCACCGGCGGCCGCCCTCAAACGGGGTTCCGGCGCAAGCGGCTTTGGGCGTCATTAAACAGCGAATCACCCCGGCGCACTAGAATATTGGGCTATTCTGGTATACGTAAATTAGCATACTGAAAACCCTGCGTCACGGTTACTGCGACGTGAACGCCGCGGCGCTGCCGCGACATGGCCGCGGCCGGTTTGCCGCATCCGTCCAAACGCCTTAAACTTTGCGGTTTCCGGCGCGCATTTACGCCGAACTGACGCCGAACTCCCCCTCGCATACAAAGCGCAACCAGCATAAGCGGCCTATCCCCATGGCGACCTTTCTCAAGAAACGACTCGACCAGACCGTCACCGACGCCATCGACGCCAAAGTGCGCGTTACCGTCGAAGGCATTATGGACAGCGTGAAGAAACGCGGCGACGCCGCGGTGCGCGAGCTGTCGGCGCAGTTCGACAAATGGTCGCCGCCGAGTTTCCGCCTGTCGCAAGCCGATCTCGATGCGATCATGGCGAAGGTCAAACCGGAAACCATTGCAGACATCAAATTTGCGCAGGCGCAAATCCGCAATTTCGCGCAGCACCAGCGCGCCGCCATCAAGGACATCGAAGTCGAAACGCTACCGGGTGTAAAACTCGGCCACAAAAATATTCCGGTCGACAGCGTCGGCTGTTACGTGCCCGGCGGCCGTTATCCGATGGTAGCCTCGGCGCACATGAGCATCGTCACCGCGCGCACCGCCGGTGTCCGTCGCGTGATTGCATGCACGCCGCCCAATCAGGGCGAGCCGCATGCTGAAACGATTGCGGCGATGGTGCTGGCCGGCGCCGATGAAATCTACGTGCTGGGCGGCGTGCAGGCGATTGCCGCGATGGCGCTCGGCACCGAAACGATTGCACCGGTCGACATGCTGTGCGGCCCGGGCAACGCCTATGTAGCCGAAGCCAAGCGCCAGTTGTTCGGCCGCGTCGGCATCGACCTCTTCGCCGGCCCCACCGAAATTCTCGTCATTGCCGACGAAACCTCTGACGTTGAAATCATCGCCACCGATCTATTGGGACAGGCCGAACACGGCCCCAACAGCCCGGCCATCTGCATCACCACCTCAAAAAAAATCGCCGACGGCCTCGACGCCGAAATCCAGCGCCAGCTGAAAGTGCTGCCGACTGCGGATGTGGCCAGCGTGGCGTGGCGCGACTACGGCGAAATTATCCTTGTCGATTCACTCGAAGAAGCCGTCGTCGAAGCCGACAAGCTCGCCGCCGAACACGTCGAAGTGTTGACCAAAGAGCCGCGTTACTTCCTGCAGCACATGAAAAATTTCGGCGCCCTCTTCCTCGGACCGGAAACTAATGTGTCGTACGGCGACAAGGTGATCGGCACCAACCACACGCTGCCGACGCTGGGTGCGGCGCGTTATACCGGCGGCCTGTGGGTCGGCAAATTCATCAAGACCTGCACTTATCAGGAAGTCACACCGCAGGCGAGCGTGGTGGTGGGTGAATACTGCTCGCGCCTGTGCGCGATCGAACGCTTCTGGGGGCACAAGGAACAGGCGGATTTGAGACTGCGCCGATATGGCGGGCAAAATGTCGGGCTTGGCGCGAAGAAGTAGCTTTCTTTTTTGATGCATCAAAAATGACACCGCCGCTCGCCCCCATCCTGTCCTTCCCCCGTAAACGGGGGCAGGGACCCAATTGTCAGGCTCTAGCTATTGCGTCAATTGTGAGTTGCGGACTAGTCCCCTCCCCTGCGAAGCGGGGGAGGGTTAGGGTGGGGGCGCTCCGCCGTGACGAAGTGAGCGCAAGTTCATGAATAGCGCGCCGCGCGATATTTCAGAGCGTTTCCGCCTCGACAACCGCGTCGCGCTGATCACCGGCGCGGGGCGCGGCATCGGCCGCAGCGTCGCCATCGCTTTTGCGCAAGCCGGCGCCGAAGTCTGGCTGACCTCGCGCACACAATCGGAACTCGAAACACTGGCCGGTGAAATTAAGGCCGCCGGCGGCCGCGCGCACGCCGCGCCCTGTGACGTCACCGACGCGCAGGCCGTCAACAAAATGGTGGCAGCCATCCCCTCGCTCGATATTCTCGTCAACAACGCCGGCATGAATCTGCCCGAGCCCTTCGTCAATGTCAGCGAAGAACGCCTCGACCGCGTAATGAATCTGAATGTGCGCAGCATGTTCATCGTCGCGCAGGCGGCGGTGAGAAAAATGCAGGAATCGCCTGAGCGCAAAGCGCGCGGCGGCGCCATCGTCAACATCACTTCGCAGATGGGCCACGTCGGCGCCGAAAACCGCACCGTCTACTGCATGACCAAACATGCCATCGAGGGCCTGACCAAGGCACTCGGCGTTGAATTGGCACCACAGAACATCCGCGTCAATTCGGTGGCGCCGACCTTCGTCGAAACGCCGATGACCGCACCGATGTTCGCCAAGGGCGAATTCAGCCGCTGGGTGCACGAGCGCATCCCCATGGGGCGCCTCGGCCAACTCGATGAAGTGGTCGGCGCGGTGCTGTTCGCCGCTTCGCCTGCCGCCTCGCTGATGACCGGCGCGAGCCTCATCATTGACGGCGGCTGGACGGCCCGATAAAAATTCAAATTTCGTCGCAATACTTCGTTGCTCGCAAAAAATATTTTGCTCACATATTGTTTATATGCTTCGTCAACATTTTTTACTCGCGCCTCGTCTTGCTTAGAACTTTGAATTTTTAATTGCCCCGAAAAACACCGTAAACTGCACCCACCAGCAGTTCGCCAGACAACAAAGAGGAGGAATCACCATGCCACGCCGCTACGACGCCAAAAAATTCGACATCAAACATCTGCGCGCCACTGCCGAGAAATGCAAGAACTGGGGCAAATGGGGCCCGAACGACGAAGCCGGCACGCTCAACTACGTGCAGCCCGAAGACATCATCAACGCCGGCAAGCTGATCAAACGCGGCAAGGCGTTTTCGCTGGGGCTCAACTTCGACAAGTTCGGCCCGCAGAAAGGCCTGTGGGGCAACCGCTTCAATCCGATTCACACCATGCTGGCAACCGGCACCGATGCGGTGGCCGGCAATCAGGACAAGGGCGGCCTGCGCTACGCCGACGACATGGTGTCGCTGCCGCTGCAGTGCGGCACGCAGTGGGACGCACTCGGCCACATCTTCTACGACGACAAGATGTGGAACGGCTACGACGCGCGTCTCGTCGATTCGAACGGCGCGCAGAAAAACGGCATTCACATGGTCAAGGACCGCATGATCGGCCGCGGTGTGCTGCTCGACGTGGCGCGCCATGTCGGCAAGCCCTTCCTCGAAGACGGCACTGCCATCACCAACGACGATCTCGATGCCTGCGCCAAGGCGCAGGGTGTTGAAATCAAACGCGGCGATTTCGTCATCGTGCGCACCGGCCAGATGGAACAACGTCTGGACTGCGGCGAGTGGGGCGGCTACGCCGGCGGTGATGCGCCCGGCCTCGCTTTCGAAACCGCCGAATGGATCCACAAAAAACAGATCGCCGCCATCTGCACCGACACCTGGGGCTGCGAAGTGCGTCCGAACGAAACCGACGACGCCAGCCAGCCCTGGCACTGGGTGGTGATCCCGATGATCGGCATTACCATGGGCGAAATTTTCTATCTGCGCGACCTCGCCGCCGACTGCGCGCAGGACAAGGTCTATGAGTTCATGTTCTTCGCGCCGCCGCTGCAGGTTACGGGTGCCGTCGGTTCGCCGATCAATCCGCAGGCGATCAAGTAAGTGGCGCGCCCGGCCGTCTTCATCTCCGGCGCCGCGCAGGGCATCGGCGCGGCGATCGCGCTGGCCTTTGCAAAGGCCGGCTACGATCTCGCGCTGTCGTCGACGAACAAGGACAAACTCGCCGACATCACCGCGCAGTGCAGCGCCGCCGGCGCGCGCGTCGCACCGATCAGCCTGAACGTCACCGCGCAGGCCAGCATCGAAGCCGGCTTCAAGGAAGCCATCGCCACGCTGGGGCAGCTCGACGTGCTGGTCAACAATGCGGCGATCACGCTGCCGCGCATGGCGGTGGATGTCACGCGCGAGGACTGGGACAGCATCATGCAGACCAATCTGAGCGGCACCTTCTTCATGTGCCAGCAGATGGGCCGCCACCTGATCGGCACGAAGCGGCCGGGCGCCGTCATCAGCATCACCTCGACGCACGGCGTGCTGGGCTTCCCGCTGCGCTCGACCTACGGCATTTCAAAAGCGGCGGTCATGCACATGACGCGCATGCTGGCGATCGAATGGGCCGAGCACCAGATCCGCGTCAACTCGATTGCACCGGGCACGGTGCTGACAGCCACGCGCAAGGAATACGCCGACGCGCACCCGGGCTATCTCGACAAGATGGTCGACCGCATTCCGTTGAAGCGCACCTGTGCGCCTGAGGAAATTGCCGCAGCAGCGGTTTATCTGGCGGGCCCGTCGGGTTCCTACATCACCGGGCAGACGCTGCTGCTCGATGGCGGATTAACGTCGTATTGATGTCCTGTTGAAATGCGCCGCCCGTTAATCATCGCCGTTGCAGCAACGGTTGCGTTTTTCACACTGCAGGCGGCCTATTGGCCGCTGGTGGTGACGCCCGGCGTGAAACTATATTTCTGGCAGATGCACTGGGCCGCCGAAATCGGCTATCGCGTCGGCGCGCCGGTGGTCGGTGCGATTCTGTTTTCACCGTTGAGCGGGTTGACACAACACGTGGTGGCGATCGGCATGTCGGTCACATGGGCCGCCGCCGTGGCCTGGGTCGCCAGCGTCGGCATCCACAATTTTCATCACACGCCGGAAAAACCCGCGGCGCGCGCGGCCAGCCCGGTTACTCCGGCGGTTGCCATCCCGACGGCGCCAGATGCTGCTGCGCAAACGCCAGCGCAGCTGGCTCGATCTGCGGCGCGACCGTCTGCGCCCAGCGATTAAGCCAGCCCAGCAGCGAAATCACCGCGACCAGCTCCACCATCGCGTCGTCGGAAAAATATTTTTTGAGTTCTTCGAAATGCGCATCAGTCACGCGCGGCGGATGCGCGCCCGCGGCATCCCCGAGTTCAAGCGCGGCGCGTTCGGCCGGTGTGAACTGCGCATCGCTGCGAAAATTCGCCAGCGCGCGGATTTTTTCCAGCGGCACAGCGGCGATGTGGTGCGCGTTCTCGGCGTTGTGCGCGGCGCAATAGCTGTCGCCCGCCGCCGTGCTGGTCACCGCGGCGAGCATGAACTTCAGGCCCTGCTCCACTTCGCCGCCGGCCATCATCACCGCGCCGTGCAGATCGCGATAGGCGCGAAACACCGCGGGCTTCCGCGCCATGGTGTACCAGGTGTTGGGTGGATAACCCTTGCTCTTCTTCCAGCGCTCCATGTGGTCGGAGATCTGGTTGAAGTGCGCGGGCGTGGCGGGGGTGATGCGGTCGGTCATTATTGCGTCCTTGGCTTTTCACTTCCTTCGTAATTCAAGAGGAAAGACACGTCGAAACTTCCCCCCCACCCTAGCCCTCCCCCTCCAGGGGGGAGGGAACAAGAACCGGGGATGTCGGCAGGCAAGTTGCGCGGATTAGAAGGTCCCCTCCCCCCTTGAGGGGGAAGGGCAGGATGGGGGGTAACGTTACACCAGCAGCAACGACACCCTTACTTCCCCCACTTCAATTTCTCTTCCAGCCAATCCCCCGCCACATCACACGCCAGCGTCAGGTAATCGCGCTGGCAGTGCTGCGCGCCACCCTCTTCCTCGGTGAAGATGCGCAGCGTCTTGTCCTTCGAGCCGATCTTGTCCATCAGCATCTGCGCTTCGGGCACCGAGACCTGCGCGTCTTTCGCGCCGTGCATCAGCAGAAACGGGCATTGCACTTTCTGCGCCACGCCTTCGAGACGGAAGCCTTCGAGTTTCACCAGCGCTTCGTCGTAGGTCTTCACACCGCAGGCCCACAGCAGATGGTCGGCCGGCACCGGCAGCGCCGCTTCCTTGATCTTCTCAAGGCGTTTGACCCAGGTCTGGTGGTAATCCCAGATCGCCCCCCAGGCGATGCAGGCCTTGTAGCGCGGATCCATCGCGGCGCAACGCGGCGCGTAATAACCGCCCAGACTCATCGCCTGAATGCCGACGCGGTTCATGTCCACGTCGCTGCGCGTCTCGAGGTAATCGAGCGCAGCGCTGCCGGCGACTTCGAAATCGTGACGCAGATAGTGGCCGCGGAAACGGATCGACTCGCCCTGCCCCGGGCCGTCAACCAGCAGACAGGAAAAACCGCGCCGCGTCAGATCGGGAATGCCGCGCAGATACTGGATTTCTTTTTGCGTATCGAAGCCACCGAAACGCACCACCGCCGGATTGCGTTTCTCGCTGGTGTTCTCCGCATGCACGAAATAGGCAGGAAAGGCGCCGCCCTTGAACGGCAGCTCGACGCGCTCGATGCGCGGACGGTCGCTGTATTTCGCGAAGTTGGCGAAGCATTCCAGCGACTGTTTGTAGATATCGAGCGCAATCTGGTCCTTCGGCTGGCGCGAATGGTCGCCGATCTGGTAATAGAAGCAGGCGCGCAGGTAATTCGACGCCGCGGTCAACAGGTGCTTGTTCGCCGCCGCCTTCTCCGCACGGCCGCGCAGGATGTCGGCGGCCTTGCACCACTCCTCGAACCACGCCTCGTCGTCACCGACCTTGTCTTTCAGCGCGCGGCCGACGCGGTCGACCTCCGACAGATCGGCACCGCCGAAATTCGCGGTGCTCAAGACCACGAGCATCTCCGCCGACCAGCGGTAGTCGCCGGGAAAATACTGGAAGTGTTGCGGGTTCTTGCCGGTTGCAGCGTTCAAAGCGGTCTCCTCCGGAGATTATTTTTGACTGGTTTATTGCAGACGCAACTTGTTACAGGTGACGATTGTATCTCAGCAGGCGGAACTCCTTCCCCCCTTGAGGGGGAAGGTAGGGATGGGGGGGCAGCCTTCCTCACCCAACGCATCAAAGATGGTTTGAACCACGCCATCGGTATTTGCCAGAACATCGTTGTTCCAGAACCTCAGCACCCGATAGCCTTTTGATTGCAGCCAGGCGGTACGCGCTTCATCATAGGCAATCTGTTCCGCATGCTGCCCGCCATCCAACTCGACAATCAGCTGCCGCTCCAGACAAACAAAATCGACAATGTATTCGCCGATCGGTTGCTGCCGGCGGAATTTCACGGAACCGATCTGGCGGCGGTTGAGTTTTTGCCAAAGGCATTTTTCGGCGTCGGTGAGGTTTTTGCGTAGTATGCGGGCGTTGCGGATATTCATAGGCTGTTACCCCCCATCCCTGCCTTCCCCCTCAAGGGGGGAAGGAGTAAACCACACCATCTGCACGGGCTGACTGATTACAACCTACAGCCACTTTTTACAACCTCAGATTCAGATCAGAAAAGAATACAGCAGCTGGTTAGTAGGTTCCTTCCCCCCTTGAGGGGGAATGGCAGGATGGGGGGGTAAGGCGCAACCCTTCCAAACATCCCTGTTACTCTTTTCCCACAAACAAGAAACACCCGGCGTTAACTACCGGTACTCCGCCGGCGCCTCCCGAAAGTACACCGGCAAATCCATCGTCGGCGGGCGCGCCGGAATCTGGAAAAACAAATCCGCCGCGAAGCCGCGGTGATAGGAGTGGTGCGTGACGACGTGCATGAGGATCTCGCCGCGCGTCATCGAGCCCTTGTTGCCGCCAATCAACTCGTAATCGACGCGTTCGTTGATCGACTCGTCGGTCATGCGGTCGGCCCATGCCATGTACCACTGGTGCGCTTCGTGCTGCTGCGCCCACAAAACGGTGAGCAGCGGCGTGTCGGGCGTGTTGCGCGCGGTATAACCGTGATCGCGGCCTTCGAGATGACCGCGCCAGATCTGATCAACGACGTAATTGTGGTTGAGCGTGTGCACGATGTTCTTGAACAGGCTCGTGCGCGGCTTGACGTCCTCGCCCGGCGGCAATTGCGCCACGGCATCGAACATGATCTTGTCGGCCCACGCGTTGTAACGCGCGAACATGCGTGCTGAAGCAGCGGTCATCATGATGCATCCCCCGTCGAGTGAAGCGCCATCATAACAAACACCGCCCTCACCGCCGCACCTTGCGCCGCGGCGTGGACGCCTACTGGCGCTTGGGCTAAGATCAAAAAAATCCCGCTCACCCGCCGCGCCGCCCAGGCGTGGCGATCACGCACACCGTCAGGGGAAACGCCGCCGGCCGCAAAGCGCCGACAGCGCCGTCTCAACCACGACGCCATGCCGAAGAGAACGGGAACATTCAACAACACGCCGCAAAGGCGCAGAGGAGCGATGCATGGCCCGCATTGGTTACGCCGACGACAGCAATCCAGAGCCCGAATTCCAGAAACTCGTCACGCAGATCAAAGCCGAGCGCGGCGGGCGCATGCTGAACCTCTACAAGATGCTGCTCAACAGCCCGCCGGTGGCGCAGGGCTGGCTGAACCTGCTCACCGCGGTGCGCAAAAAAACAGTGCTCAAAGGCCGCTACCGCGAACTGGCCATTTTGCTGGTTGCCATCATCAACGGCGCCGAATATGAACGCACGGCGCACGTGCCCTATGCAAAACAGGAAGGCCTCAGCGACGAGCAGGTCGACAGCCTCTATGCCTGGAAAACCGCGAACTGTTACACCGACGTCGACCGCGCGGTGCTGGCCTACACCGAGGCGATGACGCAGGACGTGCATGTCACCGACGCTACCTTTGCCGCGGTTAGCAAACATTTTGATCAGCGCGAGATGACCGAACTCACCGCGCTGGTTGCCGCCTACAACCTGGTGTCACGGTTTCTGGAGGCGCTGGCGATTGATCCGGAGAAGAAGTGAGTTGAGGGAACTGTTGGTTAAGGAAACGCCGGTCGAATAGGCAACACCTACCCCCCACCCTAGCCCTCCCCCTCAAAGGGGGAGGGGACAAAACCAGTGCGCATGAAATACCTTGCGCCTGGATTAGGGGGTCCCTTCCCCCCTTGAGGGGGAAGGACAGGATGGGGGGGAGATGCTCGCAACAACGTAACCTTTAACAATTTTACGTATCAACCAGGGAGCAAAAAAATGGCAAAGATGAAAGGCGCCCGCGCCGTCGCGCAACTCTTGCAGGCCCACGGCGTATCGCATGTCTTCTTCATGGACGCGGTGCTGCGCCGCGCGCTTGCCGAAATGGAAGACTTCGGCATCACGCGCGTGCTCGGCCACTCGGAAAAAGCCGTCGCCTACATGGCCGACGGTTATGCGCGCGTGTCGGGCAAGCCCGGCGTCTGCATGGCGCAATCGGTGGGTGCCGCCAATCTCGCCTCCGGCATGCAGGACCCCTATCTCGGCCACTCGCCGGTCATCGCCATCACCGGCCGCCACGTCGCGCCCTTCCAATACCGCAACGCCTATCAGGAAGTCGATCACGGCCCGCTCTATGACGCCGTAACCAAATTCAACGGCCGCATCGACAACGTCGAGCAGATTCCGCATCTGTTCCGCGCCGCCTTCCGTGAAGCCACCACCGGCACGCCGCGCCCGGTGCATCTCGATATTGCCGGCTTCACCGGTGACGCGTTAACGCCGACCGAAGCCGACTTCGACATGACGGCCGATGAAGCGCACACGCGCTTCCCGGCCTTCCGCCCCGCGCCCGATCCCGCCGCCGTTGAACGCGCTGTCGCCGCGATCAAGGCCAGCAAGCGCCCGGTCATCATCGCCGACCGCGGTGCCATCATTTCCAGCGCCGGCGCAGCGCTGGTGCAACTCGCCGAGCGCATTCAGGCGCCGGTCGTGGCGACACTCGACGCCAAACACATCATTGTCGAAAACCACAAACTGTTCCGCGGCACCGTCGGCCTCTACGGCCGCGGCTGCGCCAATCACGTCGTCGATGAAGCCGATCTCGTCATCTACGTCGGCAGCAATACTTCGGACCACACTACCGCCAACTACGTGATGCCGAAGCAAGGCACGAAGATCATCCAGATCGACATCGACCCGCTCGAAATCGGCCGCAACTACGCCGGCACCATCGGCGTGTTGTCGGATGTGCGCGCCGGCCTCGAAGCGCTTGCCGTGATGGCCGATGCGGCCAAACACGACGACTGGCTCGCCCACACGCAAAAATACGTCGACGAATGGCGCGTCGAAGCGGAAAAGGCACGCAACTCCGAAGCGCAGCCGATGCGGCCCGAGCGTCTGGTGCGCGAATTGAACGAAGTGCTGCCGAAAGACGCCATCGTTATCGCCGACACCGGTTATGCCGCGCTGTGGACGGGCACGCTGCTCTATCTCAATCACCCCGGCCAGCAATATCACCGCGCCGCCGGTTCGCTGGGTTGGTCGTTTCCCGCTTCGCTCGGCGCCAAATGCGCCGCACCCGACAAGCCGGTGATCTGCTTCTGCGGCGACGGCGGTTTCTTCTATCACCTGCCCGAACTCGAAACCGCGCGCCGTCGCGGCATCAAGACCGTCACCATCGTCAACAACAACCATTGTTTATCGCAGGGGCTGCGCAATCTGAATATCGCCTACGAAGGCCGCAGCGACCAGAGCCGCAAAGGCGAGTGCTTCGAATACCTCGAAACCGATTTCGCCAAGGTCGCGCAGTCGTTTGGATGTTTCGGCGTCACCGTCGGCAAACCGCAGGATTTCCGCAAGGCTTTCGAGCAGGCAATCGCGTCGGATTTGCCGGCGGTGATCGATGTGAAGACCGAGTTCGCGGTGCAGGCGCCGTTGCCGTGGGTGCCGACGGCGTAATTCGCAAATGGTTTTCTCCTTCCCCCCTCGTGGGGGAAGGCAAGGATGGGGGCAACATGCTGCCGATACCCCCCACCCTAACCCTCCCCCACAAGGGGGGGAGGGAATGAAACCAGTAGGACTCGTTAGCATCGACGTTCAAAATAAGCAGTAGATGCACAATGAAAACCAGCGGCATTCATTAGCAGGCCCCTTCCCCCCTTGAGGGGGAAGGCAGGGATGGGGGGACAGCAGGCGTCGAATACCCCCCACCCTAA
>JANXSE010000237.1 GCA_025356695.1 Betaproteobacteria bacterium | reverse complement strand
CGCGGCGCTTCGTGGACGATGCGCGCCGGTTCGCGGACCACGACGGGTTCGCGCACGATCACCGGTTCTCGGATGACGCGCGGCGCTGATTGCACGATGGTGGTGCGTTCGACGTAGACGGGGGACGGCGCGTAGAACACGCGGGCCGGTTCGTAATACGCGGGCGCCTGGCGGTAGTAGCCTTGTTCGTAGACCGGAACCTCGGCGCATCCGGCAAGGGTTGCAAGTGCTGCTGTTGCCATCACCAGGGTTTTCATGGTCGCCTCCACTCGGTTTGCCGCTGGAATACCGCAGCTGTGAGTATTTAACGCGTGAGGGCGGGTTTCAGTCCCGCACAAGATGTAAACTTTTGTAACAGGGTGCGGCAACGGACTGCGCCGTGAATCGCATTGGGGGGAAGATATGTTGCAGGACACAACGTTGCTCGATCTGACTGGGCGGCTGCTGATCGTGTTGTTTTTTCTGGTGGCGGGGCTGGGCAACATGACGCCGCAGAAAATCAAGGACCATATCGACCGCATGGCGGCGGCGCATACGCCCCTGCCGGCGCTGGCGTTCTGGTTCGGCATTTTTCTGCAATTTTCCGGTTGCATGCTGATCGTCGCCGGCTGGCATGCCGATATCGGTGTCTGGTTCCTGATCGTGTTCACCGTCGCCGCCACGGCGATCTTTCACCGTTTCTGGCAGGTCGCCGATCCGATGCGGCGCAACATCGGGCGCATCATGCTGCTCAACAACATGGCCATTCTCGGCGGGTTGTTCCTGCTGTTGCAGAACGTGCAGTGAATGCAGTGGCGCGATTGCTTGCATCCCGGAATACGCTGCGCTCCTTCCGGGCTGCGGGCTGGTGCTTACTGAGCGTAGTGGCATGCGCGTTTACCGTGTGCAATGCGTTTGCGCAGAATTTCCCGACGAAGGTGGTGCGTTACGTCGTGCCCTTCACTGGCGGCAGCGGTGCGGACACGCTGGCGCGCATCGTCGTCGCGGGCATGGGGCCGGTGCTCGGGCAGCAGGTGATCGTCGATAACCGCGGTGGCGCGGCCGGCAACATCGGCGCCGAGTTCGCCGCGCGCGCGCCGGCCGATGGCTATACGCTGATGCAGGCCGGTATGCCGCTGGCCGCCAACATGAGCCTCTACAAAAACCTGTCGTACGAACTGTCGCGCGATTTCGCCGCGGTGTCGCAGCTCGTGCAGTCGCCGAACATGCTGGTCGTGCATCCGTCGTTGCCGGCGAAATCGGTGAAGGAGCTGATCGCGTTGGCGAAGGCGCAGCCGGGCGCGATCAATTATTCGTCGTCTGGCGCGGGCTCGACGATTTATCTGTCGTTCGAAATTTTCAAGGGCATGGCCGGCATCAACATCGTGCACGTGCCTTATCGCGGCGGCGCCGAAGCGGTGACCGCGGTGGTTTCCGGTGAAACCTCGGTGAGTTTTCTGCCGCTCGCCACTGCCTTGCCGCAGGCGCGGCAGGGCCGGCTGCGTGCGCTGGCGGTATCGACGGCGAAACGCGTGCCGTCGTTCCCGGAATATCCGACGCTCGCCGAGGCTGGTGTGCCCGGTTACGAATTCGGTACCTGGTACGGTGTGATGGCGCCGGCGAGAACGCCGAAGGAAGTCATCGTCGTGCTGCATAACGCGACGGTGTCGGCACTGCGCAACCCAGAGGTGCTGCGCCGTCTCAATGATCTCGGTTACATCACCGTCGGCGATGCGCCGGAGGTTTTTCAGGCCTACGTCAAATCGGAAGTCGAACGCCTCGGCAAACTGATCCGCGCCTACAAGCTGGCCGTCGATGGCTGATCTCAGCACCATTGAGATCGCGTACTGCGTGTTCGTCATGCTGCTCGCCTACGGGCTACGCGGCAGCACGGGCTTTGGCGGTGCGCTCGGCATGCCGCTGCTCGCCCTCGTACTGCCGATCAAGGTGCTGGTGCCGGTGTGGACGCTGTTGGGCTTTGCCTCGTCGGTGGCCATTCTCGGTCGCGACCGCAAACACGTCGATTACCGCGCGATGATCGCCTTCATGCCGTGGTGTGCGGTAGGCATTGCCGTGGGGCTTTATTTCTTCAAATCGCTTGATGCACGCATGCTCACGCGCGGGCTCGGCATCGTGGTGTTGCTCTACGCGGTTCAATCGCTGGTCGGCGTGGTGCGGGGCGCACCACCGCGCTGGCTGCGGCGCGTGATCGAGCCGGTTGCGGGAATATTGTCAGGCGGTGTCGGCACCATGTTCGGCTCGATGGGCAGCGTCTTCTTCGCCATGTATCTCGACGCGCGTGCCGTCGCCAAGGATGCCTTCCGCGCCACCACCTCGGCAATGCTTTTGCTCCTGTGCATCGCGCGCGGCGTCGGTTATTACGCGGTCGGTGAATTCACGCTCGAGGCGTGGCTCATGTTCGCGGTGGCGTTTCCGTTGATGCTCGTCGGCATCTATATCGGCGACCGTATTCAGGTCAATATCAGCGAGCAGGCGTTTCGCAAGCTGGTGTGTGTGACCTTGTTTGTTTGCGGGATACCGCTGCTGTTCAAATGAGCCAGTTTCGCTCACTTTTCCCTGTTCAAGGCCACTGGTTTGGCTCCTTCCCCCCTTGAGGGGGAAGGAGGGGATGGGGGGGATTGCTGCGTAACCTTACGCGGATGGTTCGTAGGGCGGAAAAGCGAAGCGCATTCCGCCGGATGGATGTTGCTTCGAATTATCTCGTGCTTCAAGATCAAATTCGCCGGTCCTGCGGACTTCCCTGCGCTGCTCGATACATCGGGCGGCTGCGCAACTCGCCCTTGTCAAAAAACGACAAGGGCTCAGACAGTGCTCGCCGACTTCCCCCGATGTCTCTCTGCTGCTCGGCGGCTCTCAAGGGGAAACTTGAAAACTTCGCATCGTCGATGTACTGCGGGAATTGCGCTTCCCTTTACAGGTCACTAATTTCTATTCGACCCGTATCCCCTGTTGCTTGATCAGCTTGTCCCACAGTTCGAAGTCCTTTTTCAGGAACGCGGCCAGTGCTTCAGGGGTACCGGTGGCACCGGTGTCGATGCCCTGGCTGGCGAGGCGGTCCTTGATCTCGGGCATTTGCTGCACTTTGGCGATGTCGGAGGCGAGGCGGGTGATGATCTCGCGTGGCGTATTCGCCGGTGCGAAGAAGGCGAACCACGCGAAGACGTCGAAGCCCGGATAACCGGATTCGGCGACGCTTGGCAGATTCGGCATGCCGGACCAGCGCTTCTCGGTAGTGATGGCGATGGCGCGCAGCTTGCCGGAATCGACATGCGGTTTGGAGACGATGGGCGCGGTGAAGCTGACCATGACGTGGCCGCCGATCTGGTCGACCATCAAAGGGCCCGCCCCCTTGTAATGCACGGTCAGCACATCGGTGCCGGTGCGCGCGCGGAAGAGTTCGCCGGCCAGATGCGTCGGCGTGCCGGGGCCGGGCGTGGCGAAGGTCATCTCGCCGGGTTTGGCTTTCGCCAGCGCGATCAGTTCCTTCACGTTGCGCGCCGGCAGTGATGGATGCACGACGATCATGTTGGGTGAAGTCGCGCCCATCGCGATCGGCGCGAAGTCTCTGAACGGATCGTACGGCAGTTTCGCGTAGAGGCTAAGGTTCGTCGTCAGTGAATTGTTGGCAATGAACAGCGTATAGCCATCGGCCGGCGCCTTCGCCGCGAGTTCGGCGCCGAGATTGCCGCCCGCACCCGCGCGGTTGTCGATGATCAGGTTCTGGCCCAGCAGCGACGGCAGCTTGACGTTGATGACGCGCGCGACGATGTCATTGCCGCCGCCGGGCGGGAAGGGCACTATCAGGCGGATCGGTTTGCTGGGGTATTGCTGCGCAAATGCGGGTAAAGCCAACGCGCAGGCGGCGACCGCTGTTATTGTGCATAAAAGGTTTCGCTTCATATTGATTCTCCTCCGTCGCGCTGTTTATTTGCGTCTGACGATGCGCGGCATTTTGGCCGTGCCCTTCGGCGTGCCCTTGAGGTCGGCCCACACCGGGCGCGCGACATTGACGATTTCGCCGAGCTGCGCGTAGGCCGAACCGGACAAACGGCAGGCCGGATCAAGCAGGCGCGGATCGATGCGGCCATTTTTCCACACCGCCTTGCTGACGTGCGCGTGCACGATGCGCGCCAGCACGATGTGGGTGTTGTTGTCGTCAACGATCTGCATGACCTTGCATTCGAGGTGTGCTTTCGCCTCGCCGACGCGCGGCGGCCGCACTTTGGCCGACGGCACTGTGGTGAGCTCGGCCCATTCGAATTCGCTTTCCTCATGCGGAAAATCGCCCGAGGAAAAATTCATCTGCTCGATCAGATCCATCGACACGATGTTGACGACGAACTCCGGGATCTTGCGCAGATTGCTGACGTTGTCTTTTTCGCCGGTGGAACCGAAGGCGCAATAAAACGGGTCGCTGCCCATCAGGTTGAAATACGAATAGGGTGAGACGTTGGGTACGCCTTGTTCCGAAATGGTCGAGATCCAGCCGATCGGGCGCGGAATCACCATTCCCGTCATCAGCTGGTAAAAATCACGCTCCCTGAAATCCTCCGGGCCGACGTCTAGATCGCGATCGAGGGTTTCGGGCGGGGCAGTATGCGAACCGGCCATGATTGCCTTTCAAAAAATGCGTTGGGGAATGCAAAAATGTTAACACAGGGGCGGGCAAAAACTCCGCCGCTCGCGGCAATTCGGATGGTGCAGGGTGCGCACTGCACACCATTCAACGGCGTCCCGCGTGCGCGATGCGCACCCTACAGTCCATCGAGACGAACGCCGGTTGACTTGATCACGCGCGCCCATTTTACGGTGTCGCTGCGGATCAATGCGGCGAAGGCCTCGGGTGTGCCCGGTGTGATGTCGTTGCCCTGGCGCGTGTACGAATCGCGCAGCTCCGAATGTTTTAATGCATCGAGCACGGCGGCATTCAGGCGCCGTACGATGTCGGCGGGCGTTTTCGCCGGTGCCAGCACGCCCCAGAACGACGTGGCCTCATAGCCGGGCAGTGCAGCTTCGCCTATCGTCGGTACCGCGGGCAGCGCGATCGAACGCGTGGCGCCGGTGACGGCAAGCCCTTTGAGTTTTCCCGCGCTGATGTATGGCAGTACCGACGACACGCCGGGAAACCCGAAATCAATATGCCCGGCCAGCAAATCAAGCATCATCGGGCCGGTGCCCTTGTAAGGCACGTGTGTGGTCTTGATGCCGGCCATACTGTTAAGCAGTTCGCCGGCGACATGATTGACGGTGCCGTTGCCGGTCGAGGCGAACGTGAGCCGTGCCGGTTGCGACTTCGCCAGTGCGAGCAGTTCTTGCAGATTGCGCGCAGGCACCGACGGATGCGCGACCAGCACAAACTGCGACGAGGCAATGGTCGCAATCGGCGAAAAGTCCGCCACGGGGTCGTAAGACAGCTCGGTAAAACCCGGCAGGATTGTGAGAAAACCGTTCACGCCAAGCAGCAGCGCGTAGCCGTCCGGGGCCGACGACGCAACATTGGCCGCACCCGCCGCGCCGCCGGCGCCACCACGGTTTTCGACTATCACCGGCTGGCCGAGGGCTTCGGCCATTTTCTGCGCCAGCGGGCGACCGATGATGTCGGCGGTGCCGCCCGGGGCAAACGGGATGACGAGCCGCAGCGCGCGGTTCGGGAAGGTCTGCGCGCCAGCGCTCACAATAAAAAACGCGCCGAGGGCGGCAGTGAACATCGCCGCGCCGGCGCGTTGTTGCATCGCTGAAATCTAGTTGATCGAGCGGTAGAAACGCTCGTCATAGAGGCTGCCGCTCATCGGCGCCAGTGTTTCGCGGAACTTCACCTTGTGCGGTGCCGCTTCGCCGGCATCGCTCGCCGCTTTGTTTTTCCAGATCTCGACCACCGTCACGTGGTTCGGGCGGCTGATTTGCGTCAGCACCTCAAAGCGGATGTTGCCGGCGTCGCTGCGGCTGTTGGCGGTCATGTCCTTGACGAGGTTGATGCCGCGTTCTTTTTCGGTCGGCACGATATCGACGTGGGTCACCGCAAATATCCCGCCTTTGCTCTGCGCCGCTGGTGTGTTTACCGCGCCGATCCCGAGCGCCGAGTGCGGGCGCTCGTCGTAGGCGCTGCGTAGCAGTCCTGAAAGCTTTTCGCGGAATTCTTTGGTGTGCGCGGCTTCCGCATGAGCGGTCAGCGCAGCCTTGTCTTTCCAGGCTTCCAGAATCACGAACTGGTCAGGCTGGCCGATACGCTGCAGCACTTCGAAACGCAGATTGCCCGCTTCCTTCATGCTGGCGTCGCTGAGTTTTTTGGCGAGCGGGCGCACCTTGTCCTTGTCGGCGAAGTTGGTGTCGAAATAGGTGACGATGTAGGCGGTGTCGCTATCCGCGGCGCGTGCAACCTGCGTGAAGCCCAGCGACAGCATGGCGATGGCGACGAGCAGACGTGAAAATTTCAGCATGGTTCTCCCCCGTTATTGGTCGGTGGCCCCGGATTTTCCGGTGACCGGACGATCATGCTACGCATGCGGCCTGAAAATGCAAGCGGGATATGGCCTCTGCGCTAATCCGCCTTCACGCCCGCCAGCTTGATGGCGAGTTTCATCTTCTCGAGCTGCGTTTTGATATGCGCACCGTATTCCTGTGGCGTGCTGCCGATCGGTTCGGCGCCGACGCCGGCAAGGCGCTCCTTGAACTCGGCCGACTTGATCGACTCGTTCTGCTGCGCGTTGAGCCGCGCGATGATCGCGGATGGCGTTTTCGCCGGTGCGACGATCCCGTACCAACCGGACCATTCGTAGCCCGGCACCGATTCGGCGATGGTCGGCATTTCCGGCGCCAGTGCCGAGCGCTTGAGGGTGGTAACGCCGAGCGCGCGCACCTTGCCGGCCTTGACCGATGGCAGGACCAGCGGCGCGACGAGAATCGCAAGGTGGATCTGGCCGGCCATGGTGTCGGTCAGCGCCGGGGTGGTGCCCTTGTACGGCACGTGCAGCAGGGTGATACCGGTCATGCTTCTGAACACCTCGGTGGCGAGATGCGGCGACGAACCGGAGCCGGCCGAGCCATAGCTCAGTGTGCCGGGTTTGGCTTTGGCGAGCGCGACGAGTTCCTTGATGCTGGTGGCGGCCACCGATGGATGTACGATCATGAAGTAGGGCGCCGATGCGAGCAGGCTGATCGGCGCGAAGTCGCGCACCAGATCGTAGGGCAGCTTGTCGAGCAGCGCGACCACGTTGGGCTGCTGCGAGGTGATCATCGCCAGTGTGTAACCGTCGGGCGCGGCGCGCGCCGCGGTCTCGGCGCCGATGTTGCCGCTGGCACCGGGTCGGTTGTCGACCACCACCTGCTGGCCGAACGCATCGGTCATTTTTGCGGCGACGAGGCGAGTGACGATGTCGGCGCCCGAACCCGGCGTGCTCATGACGATGATGCGCAGCGGCTTGTCCGGATAGGGCTGCGCGCCGGCGGTGGCGGCGGGCAGCAGGACGGCGCTCAGTGCGCCGCACAGAAAAGGCAAACGGTCCATGCGGTCTCCTCCATTCTTGTGGCGGCATTGTAGCGCGCAGGGTGGCTGTGTTGAGGGCGCTGGCGCAGTAGAATGAAACCCGGGCAGATGATCCGCAGAATGGTCGCGCCGACGTTTACCGGATGGAGGCAATGATGTCGAATCTCCCGTCGCGCGGCGCAAGCTTGTGTGCTGCCATCGCGATTGCGTGCACCATAAGCCCTGGCGCGCTGGCACAGCAATATCCTGCCAAGCCGATCCGCATGATCGTGCCGTTTCCGCCCGGCGGCAGCGTCGACACTGTGGCAAGATTGATTGCGCCCAAAATTTCCGAGTCGCTCGGCCAGAGCGTGGTGCTCGACAACCGCGCCGGCGCCTCGAGCAACATCGGCATGGAGGCGGTGGCGCGCGCCGCGCCCGACGGCTACACGCTGCTCATCAACACTGTGCCGATCGTCGCCAACCCGAGTCTGTTTCCGAATATCACGTTCAAGCCCGAGCGCGATTTCGCGCCGATTTCACTGGTGATCAACGGCGCGAGCGTGCTGTTCGTACATCCGTCGGTGCCGGTGCGCACGGTGAAAGAGCTGATTGCACTGGCGAAGGCGAAGCCGGGTGAACTCAAATACACCTCGTCGGGGGCGGGCACGCTGCCGCATCTGGCCACCGAACTCTTCCGCTACATGACGAAGACCGATCTCGTGCACGTCGCCTACAAGGGCGGCGGCCCGGCGCTGATCGCGCTGATTTCCGGCGAATGCGATCTCTCGATGCAGACGCTGGTCGCCATGGGCGGCCAGATCAGTGCAGGGCGTTTGCGCGCGCTCGCCGTTACCAGCAGACAGCGCATCACGGCGCTGCCCAATGTGCCGACGGTGGCCGAGTCGGGCGTGCCCGGTTACGAGTTCAATACCTGGGTCGGCGTGCTTGCTCCCGCTGCCACGCCGCCCGCGCTGATCAAGCTCCTCAACGAACACGCGGTGAAGGCCGCGCGCGCGCCGGAAGTTGCCGAACGGGTCACGCGCGAAGGCGCCGAGGTGGTGGCGAGTTCACCGGAGGCCTTCCGTGCGACCATCGCCGCGGACACGGCGTTATGGAACAAGGTGATCCGCGAAATGAACATCAAGGCGGATTAGCGCCGGTCGCGCGTAGGGCGCAATAAGCGAAGCGCATTGCGCCGAATGACACGGCCACGACAAAAATCCGGCGCAATGCCTTTCAGTTATTGCGCCCTACGAGGCTGCAGCCGCGGATGTTTTGCGGAGCGCTCCGATATCTATTTGACGCGCTTGAAGCCCTGGGCTTCGTAATTCTTGGCGCAGGTTTCGTCGTTGTTTTTCTGCACGTTGTAGCCGATCATTCCGCCGACCATGGAGCCGGTGGCGTCGCCGCCGCATTGCACGACCTGCCCGGTTTTATCGTTTTTCAGCGTCAGCGCCGGTGTCGCGCACGCGGCAAGGGTGGCGCTAAGCAGCAAGGCAAAAATCGTTTGAAATTTCATGTTTTCCATGCCCCTTGTTCAAACCCCGGCCAGCCTCAGGAAAACTTCGGCGTCACGCCCGCCAGTTCGTAAAATTCCTGCCAGATCGGCGACTTCTTTTTGTCGAGCCAGACCTCGCCCAGCATCTGGCGGAACAGCGGGTCTTTCAGCGCCACGGCTTTGACCTTCGGGAAAAATTCCTTGCCGTGGTAGACGAGCAGGTCTTCGAGCGGGCTGGCGGCCAGAATGGCGCGCACGCTTTTGGAGATCGGCTCGGCATGGATGCGCAGGATGAGCTCCCAGCAAAGCGCGGGATTTTCATTCGGCAGCAGCGCAAAGGTCTGGATCGCCTGGGCATCGTCGTCTTCTTCTTCCTGCGCCAGGATCCAGGCCGCGATTAATTGGGTTTTTTTGAGTTCATCCATGGGGGTGCGTTCTGTGGTTGATTGTTGTTTCGCGCCGCCGGAATGCGGCGCTTCGGGTCACGTGAAATCCGAATTTAACATCAACACGGATTGGATGGTGTAGCCCGGAACGGGCGCAGCGTATTCCGGGCTACGGTGTTTCCTGGTTGAGGCTTACCAAAGCCCCTTCAACCGCCCGCCGTCGAGATTCAGCGACACCCCGGTGATATAGCTCGCGCGCTCGGAGCAGAGGAAGACCGTCGCGTTGGCGAGTTCTTCGGGTTTGCCGAAGCGGTTGAGCGCATTGCGGCGCGCGGCGAGTTTGCGCGCTTCGGCTTCGTCTTTGGCGTTTAGTTCGGCTTTCAGGCCCTGCGCATTGCGTTGCCACAGGTTGGTGTCCACCCAGCCCGGGCAGATGGCGTTGACGTGTACGCCGTCTTCGCCGAATTCGGTCGAGAGCGATTTGGTGATATTGAGCAGGGCACTGTTGGTGATGCCGCTGCCGAACATGTAAGGGTCCGGTTCCTTGCCGGCGCCACCGATCGTGTTGACGATGCGGCCCCACTTCTTTGCCTTCATGATCGGGTAGACGAGGCGGATCGCGCGGATGAAGCCGAAGAGCTTCGTTTCAAGCTGTTCCTTCAGGCCTTCATCGGTCATCACTTCGTAGCGGCCCGAGTACATCTGGCCCGCGTTGTTGACGAGGATGTCCACGGTGCCGAACTGCTTGACGGTTTCATCGACGAGTTTCTTGATGTCGGCCTCCTTCGTCAGGTCGGCGACCATGCACTTGATCTCGCCACCGGTCTGTTTGGCGAGTTCGGCGCGCGTCTTTTCGATCGATTCCGCGTTGCGGCCGCAGATCATGACGCGCACGCCTTCTTCGAGGAATTGACGCGCCGTTTCGCGGCCGATGCCGCGGCTGCCGCCGGTCACGATTGCAACGCGGCCCTTGATGCCTAGATCCATGCTGATGCTCCTGAATTGAAAAGTTGGTTAATCGATCTTGATGCCGGCGGCGCGGATGATCTCGCCCCACACGCTGATTTCATGTGCCACATAATCGCCGAACTGCGCCGTGGTCATGCGGCTGACCTCGGCGGAATTGGCGGCAAGCACTTCCCTGATCTTGGGCTGTTCCATCGCCGCGTTGAATTCGCTGTAGAGCTTCGTGATGATGGCGCGCGGCGTGCCGGCCGGCGCCCACAGCCCCGAATAAAGTCCGAGGTCGAATTCGCCGACGGTCTCGGCGATGGTCGGCACCTCGGGCAGTTGCGGCGAACGTTTCGGAAATGATATCGCCAGCAGATTGAGGCGGCCCGCTTTCGCCTGCGGCACTGCCGCCGGTATGGTCGAGAAGGCCACCGCGGTTTCGCCGGCGATCACCGACGAAGTTGCCGGCACGCTGCCCTTGAACGGCACATGTGCCATGTCGATGTTGGTCATGCGCATCATGCGCACCATGCCCAGATGCGTGATCGCGCCGCTGCCCGACGAGGCGTAATTGAGCGAGCCGGGTTTTGCTTTGGCGAGTTCGATGAGTTGCGGCAGCGAGCGCACGTTGTGCGCGGGGTTGGCGATCAGCACCATCGGTGAGCCGGCCACCATCATCACCGGCGCGAAATCCTTGATCGCGTCGTA
>JANXSE010000224.1 GCA_025356695.1 Betaproteobacteria bacterium | reverse complement strand
CCCCAGTCGCCTCGCACGTAGGCGCCTAACGCTTCGGCCAGCGCCGGCACGAGCGGACCCGCCGCGAGCTTGCCTGCCGCCTCGCGCTCGCGCAGTTGCGCGACAAGCACCCGCAGCCGGTCCGGGTCCCCCGCCGCCGCGCAGGCCAACGCGGTGTGTACGTCGACGAAGGTGATGCCTGCCTTCGGAAATTCGCGCAACGCATAGTCCCGGACCTCGCGCCAGTGTGCGGCGTCTACCGCCTGGCCGGCGAGTTGCATGCGCCACAGCAGCGAAGCCGAGTCGGTCAGGGAATTGATGGCCGGACCCCATGCAGCGCCGGGCTTCACGTCCGCGGCATACACGCGCCACGCCGCCTCGATGTTGCCGAGATCGAAATTCCACAGCGCCACGTGCCAGCTGAGGTGGCAGTGCAGTTGCGACTCGCGCGGCAGACGCGGCAGCCACCCCTCAAGATATGCAAGGCCCGCGGCGTCCTCTCCGGACTCGTACAGCACATGGGCATAGACATGCGCGCCGTGCGCATTGCGAGGGTAGATTTCCTGTGCGCGGTCGATGGCGCGACGCGCCTCGGCCAGCCGCCCGACTTCGCCCAGCGCAAACGCGTGCGAGGACAGGAACCACCAGTCGTCGCCGTACACTCCGGCCAGCGCATCGAGCTGCGCGACCTGCTCGAGTTCGCGTCCCTTCCTGCCCGAGAACCCGATCAGCCCGAATACCCCGGCGCACGGCGCCAGCACCATCACGTCGCGGGGAAACGCCGCGAGGTGCTCCAACGCGAACGGCAAGGGCGCGGGGCCGTTGCCGTCCACAAGCGTGGCGAGGATTTCGACATTGGCGCGTTCCTGCCTGCCCAGTCCCGCCGAAAGCGCCCTGGCACGGGCGACCGACTGGCGCGCTGCATCCGCCTTGGAATACAACTGGCGTGTCCGGCCGAGGGCCGCATGCGCGAGGGCGAATCCCTCGTCCGCAGCGATGGCGCGCTCGAAGGCTGCCTCGGACCCGAAATTGGCCGACAGGAACAGGTCCACGCCTTCGACGTAAGCGTCGCGCGCGGACTGCGAGGCCGTCGACAACCCGAGCCCATAACGGTCTTTCAGCATGCTGCCCCCTCCATTCCGATAGGGTACATTACACGTGGAGGAGGACAACTCATGATCAGAAAAATTACGCTCGCCCTGGTGCTTGCATCGGGAGCGTGGCTGCAGACTGGCGCGCACGCGCAGGACTTCCCGAACAAGCCCGTGAAGATCATTGTCCCGTGGCCACCGAGCGGCAACGTGGACATCACGGCGCGCACCATCGCACCGGCGCTCAGCGACGCGCTCGGCCAGCAGGTGGTCGTCGAGAACCGCGGCGGCGTGATGCCCAATGAAGTGGTGGCGAAGGCGCAGCCCGACGGTTACACGCTGGTGCACAACGGCAGCGCGTTGTGGCTGTTGCCCTTCGTGCAGGCCGATCTCGGCTGGAACGTGCAGCGCGATTTCATTGCGGTGTCGATGATCGACCAGTCGCCGAACGTGCTGCTGGTGCAGCCGACGCTGCCGGTGAAAAATGTGCAGGACCTGATTGCGCTGGCGAAGGCGAAGCCGGGCGAACTGAATTACGCGCGCGCGGCGCCGGCGGGGCCGACGCATTTTTCCGCCGAGCTGTTCAATGTGATGGCCGGTCTGAAGATCGTGCCGATTCCTTACAAGGGCGGCGGGCCGGCGGTGATCGGCATGTTGAGCAATCAGGCGCACATGATGTTCGCGCCGGCGGCGGTGGCGATGCCGCATGTGAACTCGGGCAAGCTGCGCGGGCTCGCCGTCACCACGGCGCAGGCCTCACCGCTGTTTCCGCAACTGCCGACGATGTCCGCGTCCGGCGTGCCCGGTTACGAATACGTGGCGATGTTCGGCGAGTTCGTGCCGGCCGGCACGCCGGCGGCCATCGTCAACCGCTTGAGCACGGAAATCCAGCGCTGCATGCAGAAGCCGGAGGTAAAGGAAAAGTTTTTGAGTGCCGGCGTGGAGTCGGTGGGCACGACCCCGGAGCGGTTTGCCGCTATCGTCAAGTCGGAAATGACGAAGTGGGGCAAGCTGATCAAGGACGCGGGCATCCGCGCGGATTAAACGCTAGCTGACCTTGCGCTGCATCGCCGCGGTATTTGCGGCCGGCGGCATGCGCAGCAGCTTTTTCGCGCGCGCCTGCGCGATCGGTACCGCGCCGTCGGCCGGCAGCGTTTCCGGCACAGGGCGTGTCGTGCCCGGCATGACGATTTCCGGTGACAGGGCCTGCGACAGTTCGTCAAAATCCTGTGCTGCGTTGGCGGTAATTTGTGCCAGCAGCTGATAGCTGCGTCCGGCCAGGTTCCAGACCTGCGCGTCGATGGCCACAATCAGGTTTTCCGGCGCGACGCCATCCTCGATCGCCAGCGCCAGACGTGTCGCAATATGCAGCGTGCAGGCGTCGCCCCTGGCCTCGGGTGCGCCGAGCGGGCGCATCTGGTATTCGATCGCGTTCTCAATGGCGGCATGGTGGTGCCAGCGGCGCATCAGCACTGCGCCGACCGCGGTGTAATCAAAACCAAGCAGCGCCTGCTCAACTTCGTGCACCGGCAGGCCGCTTTGCGCGGCACGCGTCTGCGCGTCGAGCGCCGGCACCGGGATGCCCAGATGCAGCACGAGGTGGCCGATGTCGGCGAGCAGTCCGCCGACGAAGGCGCGGGTCGGATCGACGTGCGGGGCTTCCATCGCGATCAGGCGCGCGAGCAGCGCGCGGCGCGCCGCCAGCCGCCAGAAACGGCGCATGTCGATTTGCGGCGATTTGATTTTGCGATAAGCGGCGGCGACTGCGGTGATCAGGATCAGATGCTTGATGCGCTCACCGCCGAGGATGGCCAGCACCTCGGTGACGCCGGCGGCACCTTGGCCGAGCGCGGGGTACAAGGCGCGGGCGAGCCGCGGCAGGCGCGCGCAGATTGCCGGATCGCGCGTAATCTCGCGCTCGATTCTTTTCAGCGGCACCTCGGCGCGCGAGGCGAGCAGCTTCACGCGCGAATAAACCGAAGACAGTTTGGGCACGCGGCCGGCGACACGCAGCAGGTCCTGCGGCGTGGAAATCAGGGTCCTGCATTTGTATACCGGCACGGTATTCCCCTCGGTTGCCGCCGTGCGTCTGGACATGCTGCGCAGATCCCAAACGGCACACGGGCTATTACGTGAATTAACGGCCGGAGCGTGGAAAAGTTAAACCGGTTCTGCGGGGTGTGCCGGCGTCCGGCAGTGCGCCAGAAAAACAAGCGCTTAGCGGGAAAGCAAGCGCCCGCGGACGCAGGCGCGGCGGCGATCAGCCGAGCACTGCGTGCACGACAGCTTCGAGCTCTTCGTCGGTGGCGAATTTCTTCGACGCCATTGCCGTGCGCATCTGTGCGAAGACCTGTTCAAGCTGCGCTTCGTCGAACGTGAGGCCCATGCGCTTGATCTTCAGCGCGACGGGCCCGGCCATGCCGTGGCGTTCGAGCGCGGTGGGTGTCCACACGACATGACGGTGCTGTCCGATCGTCTCCGCCTGCATGGTTTCCCACACGAACCAGCCTTCCTGCAGCAGCGCGCTGATATGCACGCCGCCATAGGCAAAGGCCGAGGCGCCGACGTGCGGTGCCTGTTGCGGGATCGGCACGCCGAAGACATCGGCGGCGAGCTGGCACAGCGACATGATCTGCTTCAAATCGCAACCGGTGCGCAGGTCGTAGAGCACTTCGAGCGCGGCGACGATCTGTTCGAGCGCGCAATTGCCGGAGCGGTGGCTGTAGCCGTTCAGCACGCAATCGACGACGTCTGCCCCCGCGCGCACGGCTTCGAGCGAATTGGCCAGCGCGAGACCGAAGTCGTTGTGGCAGTGCACTTCGAGTTTGACGTCGGGGCCGACGGCATCGCGGTGCATTTTCACGACGTGGCCCATGGTCTGCGGCGTGTAGTTGCCGCGGTCGTCGAAAATGCAAATGCGGTCAGCACCGGCTTTGACGTAGGCGTCGAGCGCCTTGTCGAAGATGCCCGGGATCATCGGCGCGCGGCCGACGGTGATGAGCTTGCCGTGGTCCTTGGCGAGTTTGATTGCGGAATCCATCGTTTGAAGCACGGTGGACAAATCGAAGTCCGCACTCCAGTAACCGTACTTCGAGCCGAGCTTGGCGGCGAAGATCGGGCTCGGGTTCAGCGCGCCCGGCATCCAGATCGCATCGGCGCCGGCGGCCACGGCTTTTTCGATGCCGTTTTTCCAGTCGCCGAAATCGACATAGGCATGCACCATCAGCTTCGAGCCCGAATCCTTCACCATGCGCATGAAGTCGCACTGATCTTTGAGGCCGGCGTGACCGGCGACGATTTCGGTGATGCCGACGGCCTCGAGTTTTTTCGCCAGCACCAGTTTCTGCGCATTGGTCGGCGAGGCACCGGGCATGTTGGTTGATTCGCGGAAGGTGTCGTCCTTGATGATGACCTTGTGCTTCGGCACATTCGGATCGACCACCGACATGCGGTTCAGCACCGGCACCGCCCAGCGGCCGTCTTTTTCGAAGGCCAGTTCCTTCATCACCATGTCACGGTTCAGGATCGGCGGGATTTCAACCATGTTGTTCTCCAGTGTTTCCGTTCAGTCCACGCGCAGGCTGGCCGCTTTGACGACCTTGCGCCATTTGTCGACTTCGTTCTGCACGAAAGCCGAATATTCCTCCGGGCTGCCGACGCGCACGATGTAGCCGAGCGTATCGAGCCGTTCCTTTACGTCGGGCAGCGTCATCGCCTTCACGGTGGCGGCATGCAGCCGGGCGACGATTTCTTTCGGCGTGCGCGCGGCCGTGGCAAGACCCAGCCAGGTTTCCGCCGCATAGCCCGGCACGCCCGCCTCGGAGAGGGTCGGCAGTTCCGGCACCGAGGGCGTGCGTTGCGGCGTGGTCACACCGAGCGCGCGCAGCTTGCCACTGCGCATATGGCCGATCGCCGAGGGCAGTGACGCAATCGACAACTGCGCCTCGCCGGAGAGCAGCGCGATGATCGAGGGACCGCCGCCTTTGTACGGTACGTGGATCAGCTTGATGCCCGTCATCGAACTCAACAATTCTGCGGAGAGGTGCGGCGGTGTGCCGTTGCCCGCCGAGGAATAAGCGAGCTGTTCCGGTTTTGCTTTGGCGAGCGCCAGCAGTTCCCTGACGGTTTTCACCGGCAGCGCCGGATGTACCACGAGCACGCCCGGCGTGGTGGCCAGCAGCGTGATCGGCGCAAAGTCGCGCACGATATCGAAATTGAGTTTCGGATAAAGCGCCGCGCTGATGGCATTCGAGATCGAACCGAGGAACAGCGTGTAGCCGTCGGGTGGTGATCTGGCGACGATTTCCGCGCCGATGGTGCTGCCCGCCCCCGGACGGTTGTCGACGATGAGTTGCTGACCGAAGGCCTCGCCGAGTTTCTGGCTGAGTACGCGCGCCAGCGGTTCGGTGCTGCCGCCGGGCGGGAAGGGCACGACGAGGCGCAGCGGCTTTTCCGGATATTCGGCGCGGACGGGCGTTGCCGCAATCACGCAAAGCGCGGCAAGCGCACCCCAGGCGCACACTGCTTTCATTGCTTCGTCTCGCCCTTGAGTTTGTCGACGGCTTTCATGCGCTGTACCGAATCACCGGCCAGATGCGTCCAGATGATGCCGTCGCGCACCAGTTTGTCGGCGTGCGAATCGATGCGCGCGCCGGTGGCCATGCCGCGGATATCGAGACTGAGTGCGGTGACGCGGTGGATGACGTCCGAGGCGAAATTCATCACCAGCACGTTGGCGGCCGGCGATTTGCGGTCGCATTTGCCGTCGGTTTCGGCGGCCACCCGCAGGACGAAGCTGCGCAGCGCCTCGGTCAGCATGCACATTTGATTGAGCTTCAGTTGCACGATCTGCTGATCGGCCAGCGGTTTGCCGTGGCGCTTTTCGTGCTTGGCAAAACGCAATGCCGTTTCGGCGGCGTCATCGCAGACGCCGACGGCATTGGCGGCGAGTTCGAAATCCGAAAAGCCGCCGCCGCGCATTTTGTAACCCTCGTGCACCTTGCCGACCATATTGGCCGCGGGCACGCGCGCATCTTCGAAAATCAGCTCGGCGTTCTGGTAAAACCGCCAGCCGAGCTTGTTGAAGACCTTGCCGACGCGAAAGCCCGGCGTGTCCGAGGGCACCAGAAACACGGTGGTGCCTTCCTTGATGCTGACATGCGGATTGCTGCGCGTGTTGACGAAGAAAAGTTTGGCGATCGGCCCGTTGGCGATGAAGGTCTTTTCACCGTTCAATATCCACTCGTCGCCACGCTGCTCCGCTTTCAGGCGCCAGCCCGACTTGATATCGCTGTCGACCAGAATGCGCTTGTCGGAGCCCGCATTCGGTTCGGTGCTGGCACTGCCGAGCAGATAACCGTCGTCGGCCATGAACGGGACGAGGAAGCGTTGTTTCTGGTCTTCGCTGCAGAACTCGGCGATCAGCTGGCTCCACTTCCAGCACTGGCTGAAGGTCTTGGAAATCGCGCTGTCGGCTTTGGCGAGTTCGGCCATGACGATGGCCTGCGTCACGTAATCGATGCCGGCGCCGCCCCACGCCTTCGGCACGGCGGCGGTACGAAAGCCCAGCTGCGAACCGCGCTTGATGATTGCCCAGTCGAAGGTCTCGCGCGGCGCGGCAATGGCATCGCGTTGCAGCGACAGCGGGCGTATTTCTTCGTCGGCAAATTGGCGCGCCTTCAGTTGCCAGGCACGTTGTTCCTCATTCAGTGAAAAATCCACTGCGTCCTCCGCATTATTATTGTTACTGCAGGCCGGTGCTCTTGATGATCCTGTTCAGGCGCGCGATCTCTGTTTTGATGACGGCAGTCAGTTGTTCCGGCGTGCCGCCCATCGCCTTGGTGCCCTGTGTGAGAAAACGCTCGCGCGTCTCCGGCTTCTTCAAGGCAAGGTTGATTTCCTGATTGAGTCTGCGCACGATCACATCCGGCGTTTTTGCCGGCGCGAACATCGCCGTCATCGCCACCGATTCGTAGCCGGGCAGGCCCGCCGCTGCAACAGTGGGCAGATCGGGCACCAGTGCCGAGGGTTCGGCGCTGGTCACCGCGAGTGCACGCAGACGACCCGACTTCACGTACTGCGTGGCCGAATTTGCGCTCGGAAACATCACCTGGATCTGGCCGCTGACGACGTCGGTGAAGCCCGCGCCCATGCTCTTGTAATTGATGCGCACGATTTTCACGCCGGCCATGTTGTTGAAGAGTTCGGCGGCGACGTGGTTGCCGGCGCCCAACGAGGTCGAGGCGTAATTGAGTGCGCCGGGGCGGGCTCTGGCGAAGGTGATCAGGTCCTTCACCGATTTCACCGGCAGCGACGGATGCACGACCAGCACATTCGGCGTGTTTACCGTAAGGACGACTGGCGCGAAATCGCGAAAAATGTCCCACGGCACGTTCGCCTGCAACAGCGGCATCAGCCAGACGACGTTGCTGTAGTGCAGGAGCGAATAACCGTCGGGCGGCGCGCCGGAGACGGTCTCGACGCTGACCAGCGCGCGGTTTTCCACAATCATGCGCTGGGCGAAAGCGCCACCCATCGCCTGCGCGATGATGCGCGTCGACAGGTCGGAACTGCCGCCGACGCCGGTGGTGTAGACACGGATCGGCTTGTCCGGATAGTTCTGCACTGCGGCGGGGACAGACAGCGCCAGCGCCAGCAAGGCTGCGCCGACGGGGAATGATTGAACGAGCATGGCGGATATGTTAAATGATTTCACTTCTGCCCGTTGCCAATGGAAGAAGTCATGAACGTAGTGTTTGACCTCGGCGGTGTGGTTGTGCGCTGGCAGCCCGACGCACTGATCGCTTCGGTGTTCGACGACCTGCAGGTGCGCGCCAGCGTGCGCCGCGAAATCATCGACCACGCCGACTGGCTGGCGCTCGACCGCGGTGTGCTGGAAAAAACGGAGGCCGCCGCGCGCGGCGCGCAGCGCACCGGGCTTTCCGCGAGGGAAGTCATGGATTTTCTCGACTGTGTGCCGCCCGCACTCACCGTGATGCCGGAAACCGTCGCGCTGATGCGCCGCGTGCGCGCGCAGGGGCACTCGCTCTACTGCCTGTCGAACATGCAGCACGCCTCGATTGCCTGGCTCGAACGCGAGCACGATTACTGGGACGTGTTCAGTGGCGCGGTGATTTCGTCGCGCATCAAGCTGATCAAACCGGAGCCGGCGATCTACAAGCACCTGCTGGAGACTTTCGGTTTGCGCGGCGAAGACACGGTGTTCATCGACGACACCGCTGTCAATCTGCCGCCGGCGCAGGCTTGCGGTATCAAAACCATCCGCTTCGAGAATGCGGCGCAATGCGAACGGGAGTTGCGCGCGCTGGGTTGCGTCGCCTGACGCGTGCTCAGACGGCGGATTGTGCTGCTGGTTGCGGCCGGCGTGCGGCGCGGTGGTAAACCTTGACCAGTTCCATGGCTGCCGGCGCGGCGAAAAAGAACGGCAGCATCAGCAGCCAGTCCTTCGCGCCGAGCGGCACCGTGTCGAAGAAGGGCTGCAGGAACGGCAGGTAAACCAGCGCGATGACCAGCAGGAAGGAGGCGCCGACCGCCCATGCCATCCAGCGGTTGGAGAACACGCCGATCGAAAAAATACTGTGGTGTTCCGAGCGCGCCGTGAAGGCGCGCAGCAGTTCGGAGGTGCACAGCGTGACGAAGGCGATGGTCTGTGCCATTGCGAGCTGGTCCGGGTAACGCCGCAGGGCGAGGAAAAACACCGTCAGGACCGCCAGCGCATCGACGACACCGACGATGCCGATGGCGACGGCCATGCGGCGGTCGACGACGGGCTCCGACGACGAACGCGGTGGATGCTGCATGAGATCGGCGTCGCCTTTCTCCAGCCCCAGTGCCAATGCCGGCGCGCCGTCGCTGACGAGGTTCAGCCACAGCAACTGCACCGGCCGCAACGGCAGCGGCATGCCCGCCAGCATGGCGCCGAAGATGATAAGAATTTCGCCGACGTTGCAGGCGAGCAGGAAGTAGACGAATTTGCGGATGTTCGAATAAATGACGCGGCCCTGCTCGATGGCGGCGACGATGCTGGCGAAATTGTCGTCGGTAAGAACAACGTCCGCAGTTTGCTTGGCGACGTCGGTCCCGGTGATGCCCATGGCGATGCCGATGTCAGCGCGTTTGAGCGCCGGTGCGTCGTTGACGCCGTCGCCGGTCATCGCCACCACGTGGCCGCGCGCCTGCAGCGCGCCGACGATGCGCGT
The DNA here is from genome assembly GCA_025356695.1 of Betaproteobacteria bacterium. The sequence continues at coordinate 25,361 of JANXSE010000224.1, read as the reverse complement.
CTTGTGCTGCGGCGAAACGCGGCAGCAGACGTCGAGCCGGTCGGCGCAGGCCGCGAGTTCCGCGGCGTCCATTTTTTCCAGTTCGGTGCCCGTCAGCACCAGTCCGCCCGGTGTGCGCAGGCCGATGTCGCGCGCGATGGCCTCGGCGGTGTCTTTGTAATCGCCGGTCACCATGATGCACCGGAGGCCCGCCCCGCGCGCCACTTTCAGTGCCGCGATCACCTCGGGCCGCGGCGGGTCGATCATGCCGAGCAGGCCGATGAAGATGAGATCGTTCTCGACCGCCTCCGCGCTGGACGGCACGCTGTGCAGCGGGCGCCACGCCACCGCGAGCACCCGCAGCGCAGCGCCGCCCATTGCGCGGTTTTGTGCGAGCACCGTTGCGCGTAGTGCTGCGGTCAGTGGCAGGGCGCGGCCTGCCTGCAGATAGCGGCTGCAGAGGTCGAGCACGAGGTCCGGCGCGCCCTTGACGAAGGCCACGAGTGGCGCCGCGTCAAAATCCTTTGCCGCGGCGTCGGCATTGCGATGGATGGTTGTCATGCGTTTGCGTTCGGCGTCGAACGGGAACTCGTGCAGACGCGGCAGAAAAAGCTCGAGTGCGGCGCGCTGGAAACCGCCTTTCGCCGCGGCTACCACCAGTGCACCTTCGGTCGGGTCGCCGATGATGCGCCAGGCGCGCGCGCCGGCGGCGTTGCGCGCTTCTTCGAGCCGCGCGTCGTTGCAGGCCAATGCTCCCTGCAGCAGCCGTGTTGCATCGGCGTCGCTGTGCGGATCGACGCGTTTGCCGTCGCTGCGGAATTCGCCGTGCGGGCTATAACCCTCGCCCGTGACGTGAAAAGTCCGGCCGCCGCTCCATGCCGTCATTACGGTCATCTCGTTTTGCGTCAGCGTGCCGGTCTTGTCCGTACAGATGACGGTGGCGCAACCGAGTGTTTCGACCGCCGGCAGTTTACGCACCAGCGCATGGTGTTTGATCATGCGCTGCATGCCGAGCGCGAGGCAGATGGTGACGATGGCGGGCAGGCCCTCGGGCACCGCGGCGATGGCAAGGCTCACCGCAGTCATGAACAGGTTGATGATCAGGGTCTTGTCCGCCGTGACGTAACCGAGCGCGTCGCCGTTCAGTGCAACCGCCAGATGGGTGTCACGGTAAAGGCCGTAGACGAACACCACGGCGCAGGTGGTGAGGCAGGCGCTGCCGAGCACGCGGCCCAGATGCGCGAGCTTTTTCTGCAGCGGTGTCGCCTCGTGTTCGACCGACTGCAGCATTTCGGCGATGAGGCCGATTTCAGTGTGCATGCCGGTGGCCGTGACCATCCCCTTGCCGCGTCCGTAGCTGACAACCGTGCCCATGAAGGCGGTGTTGCGGCGGTCGCCGAGCGGGATGTCGCCGGCGAGCACCGCCGCGGCATTTTTTTCGACGGGCACCGATTCGCCTGTCAGAGAAGCCTCTTCGATCTTCAGGTTGATGCTCTCGATGAGACGCAGGTCGGCGGGCACATGATTGCCCGCTTCCAGCAGCACGATGTCGCCGCAGACGATTTCGCGGCCGGGGATGGTTGTGTGCCGGCCGTCGCGGATGACGAGGGCGTTCGGTGCGGCCATCTTCTGCAGCGCGGCGAGGGCTTCCTCGGCCTTCGATTCCTGGATCACGCCGACCATCGCGTTCAAGACGACGATGATGAGGATGGCACTGGCGTCGATGTATTCGCCGAGCGCCAGCGACACCAGCGCGGCGACGATCAGCAGTATCACCAGATAGTTGTTGAACTGTTCGCCGAGGTGCGCCGCAAAGCCGGGCCGCGGCCGCTCGGAGAGTTCGTTGGGGCCAGACTGTTCGAGCCGCTGCAGCGCTTCGCGCGGACTCAGGCCGCGCGCGAGGTCGGTTTGAAGGCTGCCGGCCAGCTCGTCGAGTGGCCGGGCGTGGGACTGTTTGTCCTGCATGACCGCCTTTCCCGCGATACCGTCCGTTTGCACTCTGCTTACTCTAAACCGCGCTCCTTGCCGCGGCTTGACGCAGGTCAACGACGGAAGCGGGCGCAGCTATCGCGCGACGGCGGCGCTGCGCGGTATCGCTTGCAGTTCGAATTCGGCGACCGAAATCAGCCGTCGCGCCGCGGTGTCCCACAGAATGTATTTGAGCGCGTGCGGAATCTGCGCGAGCCGGATACGCCTGACGTCGTTGAACAAGGCGCGGTTTTCGTCGTGACAGGCGGCCAGACGGTAGGCCGGAATGCGCGCTGATAGATGGTGGATATGGTGATAGCCGATGTTTGCAGTAAACCAGTTGAGCCAGCGCGGCAACACCAGGAAACTCGTGCCTTGCATCGCCGCATCGTTGTAGTTCCAGTTGTCGTCGCCACTGGCGTACGAGTGTTCGAAGTTGTGCTGCACGGTGAAGATCAGGATGCCGGCCCAGCCGGCGATCGAAACGCTGACGGCGTAGCAGACGAAAAACAGCAACGGTCCGACCAGCCAGGCCATCAATCCCCAGCTGCAGAGCAGCGCGACGCTGGTCCAGCACAAGTGCCGGTATTCCCGTGCATTGTCCCAATGCGGTGATTTGAAGTCCGCCGCGGCCGCTGCAATCGACACGCCGGGCTGCGCCAGTTTCCGGCGGACCACGTGCAGCAGCAGACTGCAGCTGCCCTGAAGCCAGACCAGGCGCGGCGTGAAGATCAGGTAGAAAAATCCCGCATGCGGCGCCCGCCAGATGTTGCGCGCATTACAGTAGCGGCGCTGCTGGCGCGCGGTCATCGCCGCATATTCGCTCGCGGGGATGACGGAGAGCGGCCCCTGGTACTGCGACCAGTTGCCGTTGGTCGAATGGTGAAACTGGTGGTGGGCCGACCACAGGAACTGCGGCATACCGGTGACCACACCGAAGATAAAGCCGAAGATTTTATTCAGTCGCGCAGTGCGGAACAGGCTGCCGTGGCCGCATTCGTGCATCAGTACGAAGGCGCGCAGCACGAAAAGGCTCATTAGCAAAACGATACAGGCGGTCAGCCACCACGAAACCGGCGCGCTCAGCGCCGCGCCGTACCACAGCGCCGCCAGTGGCAGCAGCGTGGTTATTACGAGGATGAAGGCCTCGCGGTTGTCAGGACGGACGTGCCGGTCGATGAGCGTGCGCTTGAGTGCTTCCAGGCCGGTTGCTGCGGACACGATGTGAGCGCCTTGATTGCGGATGTAGTGGGAGATACGACCCGCGTAACCAGGGCGTCGCCGCCAGTATCGGGCAGTGCCGCCGGCCTGTCATGCGGTTTCTGCGTAAACCGGTGGCCGCGGCCCGATATTTTTTTGAATCAAACCGGCAAGCAGCTGTCCAACGCCCGGGTCATCGCCGGCAATGGCAGTGCGGACGCTCTGATTGCGATGAATGACGCCGTTTGCCCCGTTTAGGCAGTCGCGCCCGCCAGGTGTAATAAGTTGTAAACATAGTGTCCAAGCCGGTCCGCCTGGCAGTTAATGGCGGTATGTACACACAAGGAGTATCACCATGAAACAGACATCGTTTGCAGCGTTGGTGGTTTTATGTGCCGCCGGTGGCGCACAGGGCGCCAGCGATTTTGTCGATACCGCACAGGTGATCTCGGCCAAGCCGATCATCGAGCGGGTGTCGGATTCGCGGCAGGAATGCGATAACGTACCGGCTCCGCAGAAGAGCGGCAGTATTGTCGCGCCCATCGTCGGCGGCTTGTTGGGCGGTTTACTCGGGCACCAGGTCGGGCGCGGCAGCGGACAGACCGCAGCGACCGTGATCGGTGCGACCGGCGGTGCCGTCGCCGGGTCGGTGATCGGTAACCGCGCGGGCGAACCGCCGGCGCAGCAATGCCGCACGATCGAGTCTTCACACGAAGTGGTCAACGGCTACGACGTCGTCTATCGCTATAACGGTCGCGATGTGAACGTCGCTCTGCCGTATAACCCGGGGACCACGCTCACGGTTGGAGTTGCGGCCATACTCGACGATCGCAGTACCGACAGCGGCCGCCGCAGCGACAGCCGCGATAGCGATCGTAACGCGCGCCCGCCGCTCGCCAACGCGGACGGCTACGACGGTCGTCCGCGGCGCCGGCGCGACGACGTGCAATAGACAACGGTCCGCCGCTGGTCCGGGTTCGGCACCGATTGCAGCGAAATCCTTTTAGGAACAAGTCATGCACGGGAAAATGCAGCAACTGAAACTCATCGCGCTGGGCGTGTTTGCCGGTGTGTTGATCTCGGTCAACGTCGCGGGTATTGCGCAGCCGCAGGCGAACACACTGCCGGTCGAGGAATTGCGTGCCTTTGCCGCGGTGTTCGGACGGATCAAGAGCGATTATGTCGAGGCGGTTGACGACAAGAAGCTCATCACGCAGGCGATCTCCGGCATGGTTGCGGGGCTCGATCCGCATTCGGCCTATCTCGGCAAGGACGAATTCCGCGAATTGCAAAGCGGCACCAGCGGCGAGTTCGGCGGCCTCGGCATCGAGGTGGCGATGGAAGAGGGCTTCGTCAAGGTGGTTTCGCCGATCGACGACACGCCGGCATCCCGCGCCGGCATCAAGTCGGGCGACATGATCGTCAAGCTCGACGATGTTTTTATCAAGAGCCTCACCCTCAACGATGCGGTCAAGCTGATGCGCGGCACGCCGGACACCGCAATCACGCTGACGATTGCGCGCAAGGGCGAGGAGAAACCGCTGTTGTTCACGCTCAAGCGCGCTGTCATCAGGATTCAAAGCGTGAAATCGACACTGCTCGAGCCGGGTTATGCCTATTTCCGCGTCTCGCAGTTCCAGGGGCCGACCGGCGAAACGCTTGCCGGCGCGATTCAGGACGCCTTCAAAAAGAACGACGGCGCGATGAAAGGCATCGTGCTTGATTTGCGCAACGATCCGGGCGGCCTGCTCAATGCCGCGGTGGGCGTTTCGGCGGCATTCCTGCCGAAAGACGCGCTCGTTGTCTATACCGACGGCCGTACCGAGGACGCCAAGATGCGTCTGACCGCCAATCCGCAGAACTACCTGTTCAACGGCGGGCGCGACTATTTGTCGGCATTGCCGCCGGCGGTCAAGGACGTGCCGATGGTGGTGCTGGTCAATGGCGGTTCGGCGTCGGCCTCCGAAATCGTCGCCGGCGCGTTGCAGGACTACCATCGCGCCGTCATCATGGGCACGCCGACCTTCGGCAAGGCCTCGGTGCAGACCATCATGCCGCTGGGTGACGGCACGGCGATCAAGCTGACGACAGCGCGTTACTACACGCCGAACGGCCGCTCGATCCAGGCCAAGGGCATTGTGCCGGACATCATGCTCGATGCCGGTCCGGTCGACGGCGGGCTGAATCTGCACGAAGCCGATCTGAACGGGCACCTCGCCAATAAAAGCGCACCGGTAACGGCAGTGCAGGCGCCGGCCGGCAATGTGTTCAACTTCACGCCGGCGGCGCGTCCGCAGGGCGTGGACAAGAAAGATCTGGTACCGGAGCCCGGTGCGGTCGTCGCCAAAAGCGACTATGAACTGACGCAGGCCGTCGCGTTTCTGAAAAGCCACAGTACCCTGCGCGCCGGCCCGGCTGTCGTCGAGCCACCACAGAACCAGATGTGATCGCAGGGGCGCCGCAGGTGCAGGCGCCCGCCGGCAGTCGCGGCAATGCAACCGACCCACAGGAGATCAACATGAAAACGATTCATCAATTGGGCATGGCTGTCGCCGCGGCGGCAATCCTGCTTGCCGGATGTGCGGCGCCTCAGTCGCGCCAGTATGATGCGCCCCGCTACACGCAGGGCGTGGTGGACCGCATCGAAGTCGTGCGCAAGGGCGACAGCAACAATATCGCCGGTACTGTTATCGGCGGGATTGCCGGCGGCCTGCTCGGTCACCAGATCGGCGCCGGCAGCGGCCAGACGGCCGCCACCATTATCGGCGGCGTCGGCGGTGCGGTGGCCGGCAATCAGGTGCAGCAACGCACGCGCGGTGCGAACGAGATGTTTCGCGTGACCGTGCGGTTCGACAACGGCGCCACCGAGACGATCAAGCAGGACGATATCAACGACCTGCGCACCGGCGACCGCGTGCGCATCGACGGCGGCCGGATTTACCGGATGTAACGGCCGGCAGCGGCAATACCGCGGCGACCGCTTGCGACACTACATTTTCGTGAGTTCGACGAGGTCCCCGACGCCGGCGTGCAGTTCCAGCATGTCGACCCAGGTGACGAGACAGGCGCGGGCCTGCTCGTCGAGCAGCGACGCCGTCAGCGCCTTGAATTTTTCCACTGCCTGAAACCAGCCCGGATCGGCGACATCGTCAGCGAGGCTGCGGCGTGTTTCGGCGACGACCGTGTCACCGTTCTTCAGGGTGGCGGTGAGGCGGCAGCAACGTGTTGCGGGGGCGAGATCGGCGAATTCGTCGGGCAGTTCGATGCTGCATTTCGCCATCAGCGAGAGCACGTCGGCGTCCTTGAAACGGTTGCCTTGCATCATCGCCGGCGTAATGGTGCCGTCGATGAGGCCCATGGCCACGGTGCAGGGCAGCGAATGGTCGGCGGTCTCGCGCGTTGCGGGTTTCCAGATCTCCGGCAGATCCAGCCAGCGCGCGAAGGCCTGGCGGATCGATTCGATTTTCAGTGAGGCGATCTGGTTGATGTCGAGCATCGTGCGCAGCTTTTGCGCGGTGAACACCGGCACCTGGCAATTGAAGCGCGTCGGAAACGATTTGATCATGGTTTGCTGCACGGCGAAGGTGTGGTTTTTCAAATCCAACGGCAGCGGCAGATCAAAGTGTTCGCCGTTCATCATCTGTTTCCACAGGCCGAATTTGCCTTCGAACACGTCGTCGGGCCCGGTCATGCCTTCGCGCGCGAGGTAAGCGGCGAAGACGCCGCCGCGCGCGCCCTGCGGGCCGGCCATGCCTTTCCACATCGACAGCGTGCCGGTGCGTGTTTGATTGAGCGCGAGGTTGGGTGTCACGGCGAGCGAGATCGCATGGCGCATTTGCGTTTCATTTAGACCGAGCAGACGCGCGCAGCCGATCGCCGCCCCCAGCGCCACCACCGGCGTCTGGTCCCAGCCGTGATGGTTGTAGGGCACGACTTCGACGAAGCGGCATTGCACTTCATAGATCAGCGCGGTGGCGAGCAGCAGGTCGCGGCCCGAACAGTGTTCGGCCTCGGCGACGGCGAGGACCGCGGAAAATGCATCGGCCGGATGGCTCACCGCCGCCATCACATAGCTGTCGCTCATGTCGAGGCAGCGCACCATCGCCGCATTGACGAAGGCCGCCATGTCGGGCGTGGTGGCAACCAGCGAACCGAAGATGCGCGCGGCGGGGCCGGCGGCGACCGGTTGCGCGAGTTTGCGCGCGATGCGCACCGGTTGCATGTCATACGCGGCGAGACTGACCGCGAGGGTGGAGAGAATGCGCGCCTTGGCCGCGCGCAGCGCGGCAGCGGGCAGGTCTGCGTAGCGCAGGGTGCGCGCCAGCGCGACCAGTTTTTCGGTGGTGGTGTCCAATGGCTAAATCTTCGCGGTGAATGAAGCCGCCGCGGGTGCGGCGCAGCCTGCGGAGATTACACCGCGCAGCGAGCCGTTGGCAAAACGGCGCTAAGGCGCAGCCGCCGTCATGCGCTCGACCTCGGCACGCAAGTCCACCAGATGCGGGTCGTGGATGCCGCTGGAGATCAGGCACTCGACGGTCTGGTGCAGATAATCGGCGCAACTGCCGAGTGTGCCGCCGGCGGTGGCGAGGATGCGCGTCAACTCGGTAGTCGGCAGCTTGCCGGCGTAATGCGGGTGTGCGTGATTGACCACGAAGGCCACTGCCCGCACGCTGCTGTCTTCACAGGCGAGGTTGACCCAGCGCGGTGCGTAGGAACCGAGCACCATTTCGCGCCGCCAGATCATTTTCAGTTCGTGGCGCGCGCGCGCCGCCTCGATGCGGAAGGCCACGCCGTTGCAGCAGCCGCCGAAATCGAGGCCCAGCACGAGGCCGGGGTTGGCGAGCGTGCCGCGCGCGCCGCGCGAGCGCAGACAAAAGCGGCGGTGGAAGCCGTGCAGCAGGGCGCGGCGTTGCTCGGCAAAGTGGATCAGCGGGTTCCAGATCAGCGAACCGTAGGCGAACACCCAGAGGTCTTGCGCTGCGTCCCAGCCGGCCAGCGTAGCTTCGAGCGAGGCGTTGAATTCGGCTTCAGGCACCAGCGGCACGTGGTCGCGCAGGCCTTCGTACTGCTTACGCAGGGCGTCGTTTTCCAGGTCTTCGCGGGTGAGGGCCATTCAAAACACAACGTGCCGGCCGCGCAGGCGGTTGACGCAAATCAAGCCATAACCGGCTACAGCCATTTCATCATCGAATAGCCGCCCAGCAACGGCCGCTGCAGGGCGGCGCTGGCAATCTGCCGGCCCCACTTGAATTCCTTGTAGAGCACGACAAAGCGCCAGAGGTCGCGCAGCACCAGTCCGCGCTCGCGCCACGACAGCGCCGCCAGTGCGGCTGGGAAGTCGGCCTCGTGCGGTCGGTCGAACGCGATTTTGAGTGGGTTCCACTGGTCGGAGGTGCGGCGCACTTCCGAGACGATCATTTTGCGGTACATCTCCTGTACCGGCAGGTTTCTGAGCTGTGCCTCGACCACCGCCTCGCCGCTGATCGCGCCCGAATGCAGGGCGCAGCTCATGCCTTCGCCGATCATGTTGAGAAATCCCGCCGCCTGGCCGGTGATCAGCACGTTGCCCTTGCCGAAGACATAGCGGTTGATGAGAGAAGGGCCGAAGTTTTCGGCGCAGCCTTCGTCGTCGGTGTGTTCCTGCAGCTTCACGCCGTGTTTTTCCGACAGATAGTTGACGACGTTGGCGTGTTTTGCCGCGAAGTTGTCGCCGCGCTTGAAACCGACGCCGACAATCTGCCGCCCGTCGCGCGCATGGCTCCAGGTGTAGTGGCCGAGCCCCGGGTGGAACCAGAAATGAAAGTACTGCTCGTCGAGCGGGCAGTCGATGATGTCGTGGAATTTCTGGCCGACGAAGAACCACGGAATCTGTTTCGGATAATCGGGATAAACGGCGCGTGTCACCAGCGAACTGGGGCCGTCAGCGCCAATCACCCAGCGCGCGCGGTATTCGAGCGGCTCGCCGTGTTTGCGCGCGTGCACCAGCACGTGGTCGCCGCGGTCTTCAAGACCGGCGAACGAAGTCTCGTCGTGCACCTCGGCGCGGCTTTGCTGGATTGCCCAGTGATCGGAGTACTTGCGATGCAAATGCGGCGTGGTGCCGCCAAAGAAATCCATCGACATCGAGACCATCGATGGAAAATGAAAGGTCACGCCGCGGCAGGCGGTCGGTTCGTGCAGCGCCTCGCGCGGCAGCGGCCCGAAGTTTTCGATCAGGAAACGGTGGCCGCGCGGCGACAGGATGCCGCTGCAGATCTTGTGGCGCGGCAGCGATTTGCGTTCAAGAATCACGGTCTCAAGCCCGGCGTCGATCAGTCGCTTGGCCGCCGCCGCCGCCGACAGGCTGGCACCGACGATGATGACGTCGACCTTACGCATCGAATGAGTTCCCTCTCCCCTTGAGGGAGAGGGTTAGGGTGAGGGGGGGCTTATTCATTGGCCAGTTCCGCCAGATGCACGACCGGCAGCTTGCCGATCTGTTTGAACGCGGCAATGTCGCCGGCGTCTTCGACGACAATACGCGCAATCCTGCGGCCCTGCAGCAGCCAGCGCGTTTGTTCTGCGTCGTCAGGTGTTTCGAGGCCCAGCCGCTGCGGCAGGTTCCGCGCAGTGGCGGGAATGGCAATGCGCTGCAGGTCGAGATTCATCGCGCAGCCGGTGACGTGGCGCAGGTCGTCGTAATAACGTACCCTCGCTTCGTAATCGGCGTGATAGGCGCGGGGCTCGATCACGTAGAGATCGTCGCTGCGCAGTTGCCGACGCAGGTCGGCGCGCCGGCTCAGCGCCATGCCGAGGTTGCCGATTTTCATTTGCGGCAGCCAGACCTTGAGTTCGCGTGCGAGCAGGGCATCGGCGACGACGAATCCAGCGGCCGCGCGCAGCGGCTGGAGAAATTCTTCCCGTCGCGCGGATGAAATCTCCGCGCCGGCTTCAAGCGCCAGCGCAATGTCGTCGCCGTCATCAAGCGCCGGCGCGCAGCCGAGCAGCTGCATGGCTGCGCGGCATGCGGCGTCGTGTTCGCGCAGGGCCGCGCCGGCGAGCAACACGGTCTGGCTGTTGTAGTCGGCGATTGTTTTGACGCCGTGCGTGCTTAGGGCGAGCGGCCGCGCCGCTGGCAGTTGCCGGCGCAGGCCCAGCGTCATGGCGACAAGATCGATGTTCTCGGGGCAGGCCGGCACGCAGGCGCCGCACAGCGTGCAGCTGTCGATCGAATCCCTGAGGTCGGCGGCGGCCACGCCGTGTTGCAGTGCCTTGGCGCGACCATGCGGCGTGTAACGCAGATCGCGGGTTTTGCGCCACACCGGGCAGACCAGCAGGCAGAGGCTGCAGCCGCTGCAGGCGGCGTAGACGCGCGGTGCCGGCGCCGCTTTGGCGAAGATGTCGAACATCAGAACACCACGTTGCGGTTGAGGATCATCGCCGGATCGGCCTGCTGCTTCATGGCCAGATGGCCGTCGACCACTGCGTCGCCGAAGGCGCGGCGGATGTAGCCCTTCATCATGCCGCCGAAACGGTAGTAGCTCGCACCGATGTCGAGGCCGATGTCGTAGATTTCGTTCTTGAACGATTGCAGATGGTCGCGGCTGTAGACGCGGTCCATCATCGGTTCGAATTCGCAACCGTAGGCCCAGCCATTCGCATCGGGCGGAATGCACGACAGCTCGTAATGCGGCTTGTGATCGTCGCGCAATTTGATGCCAACGCAGTAGAGCGTGTAATGCGGGAAATATTTGCGGCACACTGAATTGCCGCGCGCGACGGCGGCGACGAATTTTTCGGCAGAGGTGGCGAGATCCGGAATCACCATCTGGCGGCTGCCCCAGTATTTCCATACTGCGCGCGAGAACACCACGGTGCGGTCCTGCATCAAACCGTCGCGCACGTACTCGGGGCGGCGGAATTCCGGAAACAACTGATTTTTACGCCGCAACAGATACAGTGCTTCGGGCCATTTCCACGGCTGCAGCAGGTAACGCGGCAGCGCGCGCAGCGCGAAGCCGAGTTCGCCGTGGCCGCGCAGTTGTGCTTTCCAACGCTGGTTGAAGGACGCTTCGCGTTCATCTGAATCGAAAGCCACCAGCAGGTTCACCGCCGAATCCATGATGGTGAGAATGCCGGAATAATCCGAGGCGTCGTCGCGATCCAGCACTTGCAGGTCTTCGACCGCGGTGGTGAGCGACGAATAATAGAAATACTGCATGCGCACCGGCGTGTAGCGGCGGATCTTCAGCGTGGCTTCGGTGATCACGCAGAACTGGCCGTAACCGAGAATGGCGCGCTGGAACTGTTCGGCGTTTTCGGTTTCCGAACATTCGACGATCTCACCGGTCGGCGTGACTATTTGCAGGGCGCTGGCCTGATCGGCGCTGCAACCGAGGCGCGGCGAATTGACGTCGATGCCGCCGACGTTGAGTGAGCCGCCCACGGTCGAAGTCAGATTGAGCGGTGCCGACAGATAATCGAGCCCCTCGCGGCGCAGTTCCTCGGCGAGGCTGTGCCAGAAGATGCCGCATTGCGTGCGTACGGTGAGTGCTTCCGCATCGATTTTCAGCACGCGGCTCATGCCGGTCATGTCGAGCAGCACGCCGCCGAAGGCCACCGATTCGCCTTCGGTGGTGAGGCCGCCGCCACGCACGGTCACAGGCACGCCGTAATGCTGTGCGGTTTTGAGCAAGGCGGAAATCTGCTGCGCACTGCGCGCGATCACCACGCCGTGCGGCATGCCGTAGGCGGTGCCGCCTGCATCGGTGGCAAACGCGCCGCAGGCCGCCAGCGATTCGAGCAGTTCAACCCCGGCCGCGCGCAGCGCGACGCAGAAATCCGTCCAGCCCGTGCCGTGCCAGCGCGTCGGATTGGTCTGCCGGCGGGTGATCTGCGTCAGCGAATCGGGGCCGACCGGGCAGTCGCCGGGTGTAAATGAGGAGGGGGTGTTCATCGGGTTCTTGATTGCGTATGCGGGATGATACGTGATTCGCCGCGGTTCAATTCGTATAACCGGCTTCACGTTGATGGCGCACGGTCAGTACGAGCACGCGGTTCCGGGCCTCGTCGTAACGATAGAGTGCAAGGTAGCCGGTCTTTCCGCGCGAAATCACGAGTTCGCGAAAGTTCGACTCGACCGGCCGTCCTATCAACGGATGATGTTCGAGCGCTTCGACGGCAGACACAATCAACGCGGCGGTTTGCGTCGCCGCCGGCGGATCGTTTTCAACGAGAAAGTCTACGAGCCTCTCCAGATCGGACAAAGCGCGCCGTGAATAGCTAACGGCTGCCATTGACGTGCGTTACCACTTGACGGGCTTCGGGCGCGCGCTCTTTTTTCCAACAGCGCGGGCACTGATGTGGCGATGCACATCGGCTGCGCGAAATATCGTGCCGGATTCGCCGACTTCTTTTTCTGCCGTCTGCGCGTCTTTGATAAAGCTGCTGCGCAGCTCGGCGAGCGTGGCCTGTGTTTCAAGCGCATCAATCATCCATGCATGCGGTGTTTTGCCCGCCGACTTTGCCAGCGGGCCGAGGCGTTTTTTAAGGTGTTCTGGCAATTTTAAAGTCGTGGATACGGGCATGGCGATTCTCCGAAGTTGTTACCAAAGTAACACCGGAGAATATCCGGGTCAAGCGACCCGCGGCGCGGTTCGTTTCTCGCGCCGTGCCAGCATGCGTGCCGGGATCACACCAAGCAGCGCAACGAGACCGAGGCTGGCGAAGGCGAGGCCCCAGGCCAGGCTGTTGCCGCGGCCGCCCGCGAGATCGAGCACCGCACCGAAGGCCGCGGGCGCAATAAACCCGGAGCCGAAGCCGAGCAGCGAGAAGAGCGACATCGTCGCGCCGCGGTTCGCCGGTTCGGTGGCATTGACCATGCCGGCGGTCATGGTGCCGGCATCGATGCCGACGAAGTACATCTGCACGACGGCGAAGGTCAGCAGTGCGAGCCACGGCGAGCCGGCGAGGAACCCCATCATGCAACTGAGTATTGCCGAGCCCGCCGCGCCGATGGTCATCAAACGCGCGCGGCCGAAGCGCAGCGCCAATTCGTTGCCGCTGACGCTGGCGATCGGCCCGAGCAGCAGAATCAGCGCGGCCGTCAGCGCGATGCCGCCGGGCACACCGTCGCTGCCGCCCTGCAGGCCGGCGGCGAACGTGAGGAATGCGACCAGCCATGCGCGCGTGCCGTGCAGTTCCCACGAATGCGCGGCCGCGGCAAACAGATAGGGGCGCACGGCGGCGTTGCGCAGCACCGGGCCGAAGTCGAGCAGCGCGCGGTGTGCCGCGGCGTGCGGTGTCGACGGTTTCAGCGTGAAAACGATGGTAGCGGCGGCAAGCAGCGGCCCGGCCGCCGCCACCATGAAGGCCGGGCGCCAGCCCCAGGTAGCAGCGATCGCTCCGCACAGTATCAGCGAAGCGCTGGTGCCGACACCGAATACCGCGCCGTAAATCGCCGCGCCGCGGCTCTGCCACGGGCCTTCGATGCGGTCGGTCAGCGCCTTCATGCCGGGGATGTAGGTGCCGGCGAGGCCGAAGCCGATCATGATCTGGCACAGCAGGGCCGACCAGAACCCTTGCGCAAAAAAAGCAAAACCCAGCGCGCCGCCCGCGGCGACGACGGCCGCCGCGGCATACACACGCCGCGCGTCGATGCGGTCGGTCAGCGAACCGAGAAACGGCACCGCCGCCATGTAACCGCCAAGCACCACACCGCTGACGAGGCCGGCCTGTGAATTGTTCAAACCGAACTCCGGCGCCAGCACCGGCAGCAGCGCCGCGAAGCCCGAAAACGCCGTCATGCTCAGCACTTCTGCGCTGCAGATGGCAGTGATGATACGGCCGGGGGAGGTATTCACTTGCAAACGGATGCTCGCATCAAACCAGCCTTCAATGAGTCGAATTCGCAGTATTCAAATACGGAATGCCATTGGCGCGACCCCGGTCATTCAAGAATTTCAATCGCCCCGCTGGCATTCACCGTCACCACGCTGACGCCCGCTTCCAGATTGGGCGCTGCCACCTCCGGCGCTGCGGCCACCATGCGTGCCGCCACCGCAAAACGCGGCTGCGGCGCGTTGTAACCGGTGGCCACGTTCAGCCGCTGCAGTTTGTAGCCGCGCCCGGCAAGCGCCGCCTTCACGATCTCGGCGCGCGCCTTGAAGGCGGCGATGGCCTCGCTGATCAATTCGTTCTCGACGCTGCGGCGTGCCTCCGGCGAGACCGAAAAATTCAGATTGCCGAGCTGCAGGTTCGCCTGCAATTTGCCGATCAGCGCGGAGGCCGCCTCAAAATCCCGGCTCTCGATGCGGATCTCGGCGCGGCCGCGCCAGCCCTGCAGCACGCCGGCCTTGGCGTAGACCGGATAAGTCTGATTGTTGCCTGAGCGCACGCGCACATTTTTGTATTCTTTGGCAATGCGCAGCGCTTCATTGACGCTTTTGTTGACCGCATTGGCGAGTGCCGACGGGCTGCTGTCGTTGAGTTCGACGAACAGCGTCGCGTTGAGCAGATCGTTCTGTACTTCGCGCTGCGCCTCGGCCTGCAGTTCGACGCTGTTGTAACGCGGTGCCGGTTCGGCGGCCACCGCGGTGAAGGCGGCCAGCGCGCAGCCGGCGGTAATGATGAGAGTCACAATTCGTTCAAGCATGATGGTCGGCCTCGGTTGGTTGGACAGTTTCACCGGATATAAACGTTGTGGCAGCCAAAACGGGGTGAAATTTTTCATTTGGCCGTAAAATGACCGGCGCCCAACCTCTATGGTCTCATTATCATGCCGATCCGTGATAACTGTTGTGCAAGACAGCCGGGCATGACGCGGTTGCCGGGAACGTCTTGAGCAAACTGCTCGACAGCATCCGGGATGCAGCCGCGGCACGGCGCGCCCTCGACGGTGAGAAATCCGCGGCATCTGCCGGTGAACCAGCGGCGCCGCACGGCGCTGCAACGGGCGACGACAGTCCGCTGTTGAGCGCCATGCGGCGGAGCAACGAAATCAATGCGACGGCGGCATCGGCCGCCGGTGCAAACGCCGCAGTGCCGGTGGTAGCCGGCGACAAACGGGAAATGGAAGCCGCGCACAATGCGATCGGCGCGGCACAGACACGCGAGGCAGTGGAACGCGGTACCGCCGCGATGATGCAGCGCAAAGCACAGGCGGAAGCCGCGGCGCGACAGCTTGCGCTGGAGCGCATCGAGGCGGAACAGCGCGCGGAAGCCGCCGCGCACGCGCGCATTACCGCTGAACGGCAGGCGGCGGACGAAGCGGTGGCACGCGCGAAAAGCGAGCGCGAGGCCGAAGAAGCAGCGCGGCGCAACGTCGTCGTGCAGCAGGAGGCGGTTGCGGCGGCGCGCGCGCGCGAAGGTGCCGCGGCGCAGGCAGCGGAAGCGGCGCAAGCGCGTGCGCAGGCCGAGACCGCGTTGCAAACGGAGATCGCCGCACGCGCCGAAGCCGAGCGCCGCGCCGCCGCGCGCGAACGCGACCGGTTGCGCGCCGAAGAAGCCGCCGCGCAGGCGGCCGCCGCACGTGCCGCGCTGGAGGCGCAGCGCGCAGTTGAACGGGACGCGCCGCCGCAGGCGCGACCGTCCACGCCCGGCATCTGGTTGCGCGCAAAGGCGGCGTTGTCGCAGCGCGCGGCGTTGATCGCTGGCGCAATGGCTGTGTTGCTCATTGGTATTGCGATCGGTGATTGGGCGGGGCGCAACGCTGTGCTCAATGCAGCGCTCAACGCGCAGGTCGCTGCGCGCGCCATGGCGGGGACTATGCCAATGCAATTGCGCGTCGACGATGATGTCGATGCTTTCGGCCGGCGTGTGCAAACGCGTGCCGCTAATCCGAAGACGGCGCCGCGCAAAAAGGCAGCGGGCGAGAATTAACGCGGGTTTCGCGCTGTATCAGCGGTTTTATTCGCTGCCCTTGAGTCCGGCACGCAGCACGACCTTGCTCCAGCGCGCCAGTTCGCTCGCATAAAACTTCTGCGCCTCGTCGACACTGGACGGGTGCGGCTCGGTACCGAGTTCAAGCAGGCGTTCCTTGACGAGCGGCAAGCCGAGGATGCGCACCACTTCCTGATTGAGTTTCGCCACCGCGGCGGCCGGCGTGCCGGTGGTCACGGCAAACGAATACCAGCCGATCGCTTCGAAACCGGGCAGTGCTGCTTCCGCGATGGTCGGCAGATCGGCGGCGAAGCTGACGCGTTTTGCACTGCTGACGGCGAGTCCGCGCAGGCGGCCGGCGCGCACCTGCGGCAGGGTCTGCAGCACCGTACCGAAAGTCATTGAGACCTGGCCGCCCATCATGTCGGTGAGCACGGGGCCGCCGCCTTTGTAAGGCACATGCAGAATGTCGATGCCGGCGGCGTCCTTGAACATCTCGCCGGCGAGATGATTGGCCTGGCCCGTGCCGCTTGACGCGAAGGTGATCTGCCCGGGCCGCGTTTTCGCCAGCGCGATCAGGTCCTTCACTGTTTTGACCGGCAGCGACGGATGCACCACCAGCAGATAGGGGAAACGGATGCCGAGCGACACCGGTGCGAAATCGCGCAGCGGCTCGTAGTTCACTTTTTTGTAGAGTGTCGGATTGATGACGAATGCGGTGGTTGCAATCAGCAGCGTGTAGCCGTCGGCCGGCGCCTTCATCACATATTCGATGCCGATCATGCTGCCGGCGCCGCCGCGGTTTTCGGTGATCACCGGTTGCGCGAAGGTGTCGCTCATGTGCTGGCTGACGATACGCGCGAGGATGTCGGCGCCGCCGCCCGGCGGATAGGGCACGACGATGCGGAGCGGCCGCGACGGAAACGTCTCGCTTTTTGTCTGCGCGGCGCAATCACGCAGCCCTGCACAGAGCAGCAGCGGCAGCGCGCCAAGCGCGCAGGCAATTCGCAGCATCCGCAGGTCTGCGGTGGTATGGGTATTCCGCATGATTACTCGCTCTCGCGCGGAAACTGCAGCAGCAGCACTTCAAGCCCGCTGTTGCCGGCCCTGATCTCGAACGCCGCTTCGCCGGTTTCAATCGCAATCATCGACCACAGCGGAAAGCCCGCGCCGTCGAATTCAAGGCTGCCGTTGACGATGAACAGATAAAGCCCGCCGGCGCTCTGCGGATCCGGCGTCGTGGTCGTCATGCCGGCACCGAGACGCAGGAGGTGCGCCGACAAACCGTCGTCGTAGGTCTTTGCATACACCGGTTCGCACGACATCGCGCTGCGGTGTTGCAGTACCGGTGCGGTCGACAGTACCAGCGGCGCCGAGAGCAGGTTGCGCCGCGGGCTCGGTTGCAACTGTTCGCGATAGCCCGGCTTGTTCAAATAGACCGGCGCCGAACCATAACCTTCCATGCGCATTGCAAAAAAGGTCAGCCCCTGCGCGCCGGCAATCACCGGGCCATAGGCGGTATGGTGGTCCTTGAACTGCACGACGAGGGGCTGCACGTTGTGCCGCGCCATCGTTCCGCAACCGCCGGTAAAGATCTGGAACTGCGCCGTGCCATGAAAGTGCGGCAGGATGGTTTCATCCGGCGCCATGTCTGTCACCAGCGCATGCACGCCGCGCGCGGCCTCGGTCGTCGTGTCGCGCGGGCCGAAATATTCCGCGCTCCAGTGCGTCAGCCCGGTGCCGCGCGAGGTTACCGCCTGGCGCGTCGTTTCGCCGCCGTTTTTCGTGTAGATCATGCTGCTGTTCCCCCGCTGCGGGCGCCTGGACACGCGTCCGGCACCTCGAATGCAGCGATGATACTTCAATCGCTGTCGCCGCGATGGCGCGCCGCCGCGTGCCGCCGGCGGCGCGCGATGCGACAATGGCGGTCACAACAACGCGCCTGCACCTGCGGGCGGGAAATCCGTGAGGGGAAAAAATGGACACTCGTGAGCTCGGTATCGCCGTCGTGGGTTCCGGTCGCATCGGCTCGCTGCGCGCGCAGCTGGCCGCACAGCATCCGGCGGTGAAATTTCTCGCCGTTTCCGATCTGAGTGCCGATCGCGCCGCCGCGCTTGCCGAAAAGGCGGGCGCGAATTTTTCGTCGGCCGACAACATGGCGGTGATCGCGCACCCGCGGGTCAATGCGGTGATCGTGTCCACCAGCGAACACGAACACCTGCTGCCGGTGCTGCAGGCACTCGAGCTCGGCAAGCTGGTGCTGGTCGAAAAACCGATTGCGCTGACGCTGGCCGATGCCGACCAGATCATCGCCAAGTCCGAGGCCACCGGCACGCCGCTCTATGTGGGTTACGCGCAGCGCTTCAAGCGGCGCTATCTGTCAGCCAAGGACCAGATCCTCGCCGGGCGCGTCGGCGATATCACGGCACTGACGGGCCGCGCCTGCAACACGCGCGCGCAGGGCATAGAAATTCTCAAACGCTCGGCGACCGCAACACCGGTGGTTGATGTGCTGACCTACTGGGTGGATGTCGCCGGCTGGTTTCTCGAAGGCATCCGTCCGGT
Source organism: Betaproteobacteria bacterium (assembly GCA_025356695.1). The sequence goes on along the minus strand of JANXSE010000224.1, from coordinate 6,791 downwards.
CGAAGTCACCGCACGCGGTCACGGCACGGTGTTCCGCGCCGCCGGTTTCGATGTCAACGACGCGACTTTTGCGCTCATCACGTATGAAAACGGCGCCGTCGTCAATCTCGGCGTTTACTTCGCGCTGCCCTCGCATGCGCCGCAGCTCGGCATGGGCGTGCGCATCGAAGTCTATGGCTCGGAAGGCTCGCTGATTCTGAACGACGACCATACCGACGAACTGTTGATCACCAACAAGGGCATACCGCACGCCTACATTCCCGACCTGCAGTTCAAGACCGCCTTCCTCTCCTCATCGACGCCGGGCAACTGGCATCTGGGCGATTACTGGGGCCCGGTCGCCGACGAATCGCGGGTCTGGCTCGACCACCTGTCGCGCAAGCGGCCGTGCCCGATGGCCACCGCGCGCGAAGCGCGACAGACGCTCGAAATCACGCTCGCGATCGAAGAGTCCGCGCGCAGCGGCCGCACCATCCAGCTCGGCAATTGAGAATAAGAGGCAACACGCCGGCCGCCGGTATTTGGCCGTAAACTAACGCCACTCAACACTGTCAGGCACATCACCATGCCCATCTTCGAATACCAATGCAGCGCCTGTGGCAAGGAATTTGAAAAGCTCGTGCGCAGTTCCTCGCCCGCGCCGGAATGCCCCGCCTGCAACAGTACTGAACTGCAGAAAAAGATTTCAACTTTTTCCTCGACCTCGCGTTCGGCCTTCGGTGCAGTGTCGAGTTCCGCCTCACTTGAAACGCTGCCGGCGGGTTGTCAGGGTTGCGGTAGCCCGGATGGACCGGGATCCTGCCAGTATTAACGGGTGTCGCATCCTGCGCTTCGGTGATCAATAAACACGCCGTCATTTCAGCCAGCGAAGCGGCGCGATGCCCGCGGCCCTGAACGACATCATCGTCATCGGCGGCTCCCACGCCGGGCTCTTTGCCGCCATCGCCTTGCAGAACGCGGGGTTCCGCGTGCGCGTGTTCGAGCGCGCGCCCGAGACACTGCGCGGCACCGGCGCCGGCATTCGCGTGCAGCCGCTGCTCGCCGACCTGCTGCAGCGCGAAGCGCAGATCGATCTTGCGCAGTTCGCCACGCACACGCGTTTCGACCGTCATCTCGCGCCGCGCCGCGACAGCGCGCAAAACCGCATCGTCTACGAGAAGGCCGAGGACGGCGACTTTGCCTCGTGGGGCAGCCTCTACCGTGCACTGCTTACGCGTTTTGGCAACGGCAATTATTTTTGCGGCGAAAGCTGCGTGGGCACGCGCGAGGTGGCCGACAAGGTTGAGGTGAATTTCGCCGGCGGCCTCTGCGAAACCGCCGATCTCGTGGTGTTCGCCGACGGCATCGCCTCGACTGGCCGCCACCAGCTCAACCCGTCGGCGCGCCTGCAATATGCGGGCTACGTCGCGTGGCGCGGCATGGTGGCGGAAACCGATCTCAGCGCAGAGACGCGTGCGCTGCTCAGGGACGCGCGTATTTTCATCGTGCCGGAATTGAGCCACGCCATACTCTACCCGGTGCCCGGCGAACCCGGCCTTGATGGTGCGGGTGAGGTGCGCATCAACGCCATCTGGTACCGCAACGTCGATGCGCGTTCCGAACTGGATGCGCTGATGACCGACCGCGAAGGCACGCACCGTGCGACCTCGATCAGGGCGGGCCTGATGAAAAAACGTTACATCGACCAGTTCCGCCGCGCCGTCGAGGTGGAACTGCCGCCGGCGGCGGTCGAAGTGTTCGCGCGCTCGGAGCCGTTTGTCACGACCATCAACGATGTCGAACCCTCGCGCATGGTGTTCGGCCGGCAGGTGCTGGTCGGGGACGCGGCCGCCGCCACGCGCCCGCACGTCAGCGCCTCCACCGCGCGCGCCATGCGCGCCGCCTGGGGGCTGGCCGCCGCGTTAAGTGCCGCCAAATGCGCCGGCGACATCGCGGCGCACCTCGCCGCCTGGGAGCGCGAACATGTCGCCATCGCGCAGGACTTCACGCGCCGCGGTCGCATGATCGGCCGCCGCCTGCAGGTCGAGGGCACATTCGTGCCGGGGGCGCCGGAACTGACGCAGATCACCATGCCGGTGGGGCGCTGAGGCGGGCTACGCGGCCGCAAACGCGCTGCCCGCGCGCAGAAAACCTTCGACTTCTTCCGTGTCGAAGCCGAACTCGGCGAGCACTTCGCGCGTGTGTTGGCCGCGCGCCGGCGCCGGTCGCGCCGCGCCGAAGTATTCGCCGTCAATGCGGATCGGGTTGCCCATCATGCGTGGCACGCCGTCGAGTTGCGGATCGATCAAAGGCAAACAGGCCGCGAGATCGGCGTCAGCAATGATGTCGGCGAAGGTGTTGACGGGACCGCACAGGATGTCGGCGGCACGCAAAACACCGATCCAGAATTCCGCCGGCTTTGTTTTGAAAATCGGCGCGATGATGGCGTCGAGCGCGGCGCGATGTTCGACGCGCAGTGCGTTCGAGACAAAGCGCGCATCGCCGGCCAGTGCGGGCAGGTCGAGTGCCGCGCAGAATTTCCTCCAGTGTGTATCGCGCAGCACGGCAACCGTGATGTAACGGCCGCCGGCGACGGCAAAGGCGCCGGCCGGCGCATGCTGCGCATTCTGGTTGCCGTGGCGCTGCGGCAGGCGCCCGCTGGCGAGGTAATCGGTGAAGGTGACGTTCATCAACGCCATCGCCGCCGCCATCAGGCTGACGTCGATCTGTTGGCCGCCCCGGCCCGAGAGACGGCCGTAGAGCGCGAGCAATACCGCCTGCACGGCGTTGTTGGCCGCCGCAAGATCAATCAGCGGAAAGCCGACGCGTAGCGGCGGACCATCCGCTTCGCCGACGAGGTTCATTACGCCGCTCAGCGCCTGCAGCACCGTATCGCTGGCGGGGAACTGCGCGTAAGCGCCGTCCTGCCCGAAGCCGGAGATCGTGCAGTAAATGAGATCGGCGCGCAGTTTTTTGCAATGCGCGTAATCGAGGCTGAGCTTCGCCATCACGCCGGCGCGGAAATTCGACAGCAGTACATCTGATTTTTCAACCATCCGCTCGACGATGCGCAGACCATCCGGTGTGCCGACGTCGAGGCTGATGTCGCGTTTGTTGCGGTTGAGTGCAACGAACTGTGTGTTGCCGACATTGCCGACGCTGTGTTTGCCCGCTGTGCGCGACCAGTCGCCTTCGGTGCGCTCGACCTTGATGACGTTCGCACCCATGTCGCCGAGCAATGACGCGGCATAGGGGCCGGCCACGCCTTCGGTCATGTCGATGACGGTGATTTTTGACAGCACGCCGGCGCTCATTCCGCTTTCAGCCCCGCGGATTTCACCACCGCGCCCCAGCGCGCGATTTCGGCCTGCAAAAAGCGCGCAGCTTCGTCGGGTTTGTTGCCCACCACCTCGGCGCCGTCCTTGATCAGGCGCTCGCGCACGGCTGCATCCTTGAGCGCGCCGACGATGCCGGCGTGTATGCGCGCCAGCACCGGTGCCGCGGTGCCGGCGCGCACCATCAGGATGTACCAGCCCAGCGCCTCGTATTTCGGCACGCCGGATTCGGCGATCGTCGGCACCGCCGGCAGCACCTGCGCGCGCTGCGGTGAGGTCACCGCAAGAAACTGCAGTCGACCCGACTGCGCATGCGGCATCGCCGTGACGATGGTGGAGAAATTGATCTGCACCTGTCCACCCATCACGTCGGTGATCGCCGGCGCCGCGCCTTTATACGGAATGTGATTGAGCTTCACGCCCGCCATCATGGCAAACAGTTCCGCGGCGAGATGCGGGCCGGTGCCCACACCCGACGAGGCGTAAGTGATCTGGCCCGGCTTCGCCTGTGCCAGAGCAATCAGCTCGCGCGCCGATTTCGCCGGCACCGACGGATGTGCTACCAGCACGTGCGGCTGGGTGCCGAGCAGCGACACCGCGTAGAGATCGCGCAGCGGATCGTAGGGCAGCTTAGGAATGAGCGTTGCGTTCACGGCGTAGGCGAGATTGACGAACAACAGCGTATGCCCGTCGGCCTGTGCCTTGGCGGCGAGATCGACGCCGATGACGGAGCCCGCGCCCGGCCGGTTGTCCACCACGATGGATTGACCCAGGCGTTCGCCCAGCGAACCCGACACCGCGCGCGCGACAATGTCGACGCCACCGCCGGCGGGGTAGGGCACGATCAGGCGGATCGGGCGTTCCGGATAGGGGCGCGTTTGCGCCTGCACGTCGATGCCTGCGCCGGCGAAGACGGTGGCGACAAGCAGCGGCAGTGCGGGGTTCCGGCGGTGGTTCGTCATCTGCATCGGGGCGGGCAGCCGTGTAAAAAAAATTGTCTGCCATAGTATAGTGTCTTCGGCCCGGTGCCGGCGGTGCGGCTGGGAACGTTTTTTGTATTTGATCCGCCGTCACTCATCGAACCACATACACGCAAGGACAGTCATCATGTCGGACCCTTTATATCTGCTCAGCGTCGAAGACGGCGTTGCTCTCGTCACGCTCAACCGCCCGCAGGCGATGAACTCGATCAACCGCGATTTGCGTTTGCAATTGCTGGAACTCTTTCCCGCGCTCGATCTGCGTGACGACGTCAACGTGATCGTGCTTACCGGTGCGGGTGACAAGGCTTTCTGCACCGGCGCGGACCTGAAGGAACGTTCGTCGCGCACCACTGCCGACATGGTGCACGACCGCCATTACGTGATTCCGAAATTCACTGTCGCGGTGGCGAGTGTCAGTAAACCGGTGATTGCCGCGGTCAAAGGCTATTGCATGGGCGGTGGCTTCGAACTCGTGCTTCAGTGCGATATTTCGATCGCTGCCGACAACGCCATCTTTGCTCTGCCCGAAGTTACCCACGGTTTTTTCCCCGGTGGCGGCGCCTGCCAGCGCCTGCCGCGCATCGTCGGTTATCAGAAAGCGAAGGAGCTTATCCTCACCGGCCGGCGCTTCGAGGCGAAAGAGGCCAAAGAGCTCGGTATCGTCAATCAGATCGTAGCCGCCGACAAAGTGCTGGAAGAAGCGATGGCAATGGCGAAAAAAATCGCCGCCTATCCGTCAATGGGTGTGATCCAGGCAAAACGCGCCATGAATCAGTCAATGGAGACCGCACTGTCGCAGGGCCTGCGTTTTGATGACGAGGCGTGGATCGCCTGCATGCATTCGGATGCGTGGAAGGAAAAGCTCGGCGAGTTCGCGCGCAAGGAGCGCAAGTCCTAGGCACGCGGCCACCGCGTCCATCGAAGAGGCCGGCGCGATCGTCGTGACACAGCATCCGGAAACCTTCGACTTCATTATCGTCGGCGCCGGCAGCGCTGGTTGCGTGCTGGCCAATCGGTTAACCGCCTCTGGCAAACACCGTGTCTTGCTGCTCGAAGCGGGGCCCGACAGCCGTCATCCATGGCTGCGCATTCCGCTGGGTTACGGCAAGCTCTTTACCGACCGGCGCTTCAACTGGTGTTACAACACCGAGCCGCAGCCCGACTGCTACGGCCGCAATATCGTCGCGCCGCGCGGCCGTGTGATCGGCGGTTCGAGCTCGATCAACGGCCTCATCTATATCCGCGGCCAGCACGAAGACTTCGAGCAGTGGCGCGCACTCGGCAATGTGGGCTGGGGCTTTGACGACGTGCTACCGTATTTCATCAAGTCGGAAGACAACGAGCGCGGCGCTGATGCCTGGCATGGCGCCGGCGGGCCGCTCGGTGTATCCGATTTGCGCGACCGCCATCCGCTTGCCACCGCATTTGTCGAGGCCGCGCAGCAGTGCGGCCATCCGCGTAATGAAGACTTTAACGGCGCCACGCAGGAGGGCGCGGGCTTTTATCAAACCACCACGCGCGGCGGCGTGCGTTCATCGACGGCCGTGGCTTATCTCGATCCGGTGCGCAAGCGAGCCAATCTCAAGATCGTCTGCGCCGCACTGACTACGCGCATTTTGTTCGAAGAGCGGCGCGCGACCGGCGTCGAATACGTGGTCGCCGGCGAAACGCGCAAGGCCATGGCCAGCATCGAGGTCATCGTCGCCGCCGGCGCGATCAATACGCCGCAACTGCTGCAATTGTCCGGGCTGGGCCCGGCGGAACTGTTGCGTGAGCACGGCATCAACGTTATCGCCGATCTGCCCGGTGTCGGCGCCGACCTCAGCGATCACTACTTCGCGCGCATCATTCTGCGCTGCAAAAAACCGCTGTCGCTCAACGATGCGGTGCGCCAGTGGCACCGCGGCGCTGCCGCCGTGTTGCGATACGCGTTTTTGCGTCGCGGCTACTTCGCGATTCCGGCGCTGTCGGCGGGTTGTTTCCTCAAGGCGCTGCCGTCGGCCGCCACACCCGACGTCCAGGCGTCGCTCGCGCTTTATTCAGTACAGAACATCGGCGAGCAATCGCATCCGTTCTCCGGCATTACTGCGGTGTGCACGCTGTTACGCCCCGAAAGCCGCGGCTTTGTCCGCATCAAGTCGGCCGATCCGCGCGCTGCGCCGGCGATCCAGCCGAACTATCTTGCGGCGCAGAAGGACCGCGACACCCTGGTGGCCGGCCTTGGCGCGCTGCGCCGCATCGTGCAGTCGCCCGCGCTGGCGCAACACATCGCCGAAGAAGCCGAGCCCGGCGTGGCTTGCGCGAGTGACGAAGACCTTATCGATTACATCCGCCGGCGCGGTTCGACCGTCTATCACCCGGTCAGCACCTGCCGCATGGGACGGGACGAACGCGCGGTGGTGGATGAACGTTTGCGCGTGCGCGGTTTTGCCGGCTTGCGCGTGATCGATGCGTCCATCATGCCGACGCTGGTATCCGGCAACACCAACGCCGC
>JANXSE010000171.1 GCA_025356695.1 Betaproteobacteria bacterium | reverse complement strand
CCGCCGCGGTTTTCGGTGATCACCGGTTGCGCGAAAGTGTCGGACATGTGCTGGCTGACGATACGCGCGAGGATGTCGGCGCCGCCGCCCGGCGGATAGGGCACGACGATGCGGAGCGGCCGCGATGGGAATGTTTCGCTTTTTGTCTGCGCCGCGCAATCACGCGGCGCTGCACAGAGCAGCAACGGCAGCGCGCCAAGCGCGCAGGCAATTCGCAGCATCCGCGGGCCTGCGGTGGTGTCGGCATGCCGCATGGTCAGGCGCTCTCGCGCGGAAACTGCAGCAGCAGCACTTCGAGCCCTTGGTGGCCGGCCCTGATCTCGAACGCTGCTTCGCCGGGTTCAAGCGCCATCATCGACCACAGCGGGAAAGCCGCGCCGTTAAATGCAAGACTGCCGTTGACGACGAACAGATAAAGCCCGCCGGCGCTCTGCGGGTCCGGCGTCATGGCGGTCATGCCGGCGCCGAGGCGCAGGAGGTGCGCCGACAAACCGTCGTCGTAGGTCTCTGCATACACCGGTACGCACGACATCACGCTGCGGTGTTGCAGCACCGGTGCGGTCGACAGCACCAGCGGCGCCGAGAGCAGGTTGCGCCGCCGGCTCGGTTGCAACTGTTCGCGATAGCCGGGCTTGTGCAGATAGACCGGCGCCGAACCATAACCTTCCATGCGCATTGCAAAAAAAGTCAGACCCTGCGCACCGGCAACGACCGGGCCATAGGCGGTGTGGTGGTCCTTGAATTGAACAACGAGGGGCTGCACGTCGTGTCGTGCCATGGTTCCGCAGCCGCCGGTAAAGATCTGGAACTGCGCCGTGCCGTGAAAGTGCGGCAGGATGGTTTCATCCGGCGCCATGTCGGTCACCAGCGCATGCACGCCACGCGCGGCCTCGGTCGTCGTGTCGCGCGGGCCGAAATATTCGGCGCTCCAGTGCGTCAGCCCGGTGCCGCGCGACGTTACTGCCCGGCGCGTCGTTTCGCTGCCGTTTTTCGTGTAGATCATGCTGTTGTTCCCTCGCGGCGGGCGCCTGAACACGCGTCCGGCACCTCGAATGCAGCGATGATACTTCAATCGCTGTCGCCGCGATGGCGCGCCGCCGCGTGCCGACGGCGGCGCGCGATGCGACAATAGCGGTCACAAAACCCCGCCTGCATCCGCCGGCGGGAATTCCGTGAGGGGATTTATGGATACTCGTGATCTCGGCATCGCAGTTGTCGGTTCCGGCCGCATCGGCTCGCTGCGGGCGCAGATGGCCGCACAGCATCCGGCGGTGAAATTTCTCGCCGTTTCCGATTTGAGTGCCGATCGTGCCGCCGCGCTGGCCGAAAAGGCGGGCGCGGATTTTTCGTCGGCCGACAACATGGCAGTGATCGCGCACCCGCAGGTCAATGCGGTGATCGTGTCCACCAGCGAACACGAGCATCTGCTGCCGGTACTGCAGGCGCTTGAACTCGGTAAACCGGTGCTGGTCGAAAAACCCATCGCACTCACGCTCGCCGACGCCGACCAGATCATCGCCAAGTCGGAAGCCACCGGCACGCCGCTCTACGTCGGTTATGCGCAGCGCTTCAAGCGGCGTTATCTGTCGGCCAAGGACCAGATCCTCGCCGGGCGCGTTGGCGATATCACGGCGCTGACCGGCCGCGCCTGCAACACGCGCGCGCAGGGCATCGAAATACTGAAACGCTCGGCGACCGCGACACCGGTCGTCGATGTGCTGACTTACTGGGTCGACGTGGCCGGCTGGTTTCTCGAAGGCATACGCCCGCGCGAAGTGACGGCGCGCGGCCACGGCACGGTGTTTCGCGAAGCCGGCTTCGATGTCAACGACGCAACTTTTGCCCTTATCACGTATGAAAACGGCGCGGTCGTCAATCTTGGCGTTTACTTCGCGCTGCCCTCGCATGCGCCGCAGCTCGGCATGGGCGTGCGCATCGAAGTCTATGGCTCGGAAGGCTCACTGATTCTGAACGATGACCACACCGATGAGCTGCTGATCACCAACAAGGGCATACCGCACGCCTACATCCCCGACCTGCAGTTCAAGACCGCCTTCCTGTCGTCTTCAACGCCCGGCAACTGGCATCTGGGCGACTACTGGGGCCCGGTCGCCGATGAATCGCGGGTCTGGCTCGACCACCTGTCGCGCAACCGTCCGTGCCCGATGGCCACCGCGCGTGAAGCGCGGCAGACGCTCGAAATCACGCTCGCGATCGAAGAGTCCGCGCGCACCGGCCAGACCATCCAGCTCGGCAATTGAGAATAAGAGCCAAC
>JANXSE010000145.1 GCA_025356695.1 Betaproteobacteria bacterium | reverse complement strand
CGTTCGTTTCGAACAACCCCTCGGATGAGGGGGCGAGGTTACATTGTGTATCCCAATCACCATCACTGCTTTCTCCGCGTAGCGGCTTCGTCCAACCCGGCGTTCAACCCGGCGTTCGCCTCGTTCTTTGGAATTCCACCGGCATCAGTTCCCCTTACTGCAACGGCGGCCTTCACCTCGACCGGCACCGTGATTACGCAGTTTGCAGGCGGCCCGAATACGACGCGCTTGCGCGTTGACGGTGGTGGCGGCAATGCTACGTTCTCGCTTACCCCAATTCCGGAGCCAGACACCTACGGAATGTTGCTCGCCGGCTTGGGACTGTTTGGTTTCATTGCACGCCGCAAGGCAAAACGCGAAGTGGCATGATCTAGAATTATCAAGCAATCGCACGCTTAAAAAGCCGGGTGCTCACGCATCCGGCTTTTTTATTTTGTGTTGAGGTAACGCGGCCTTTAGACCTTCGGCGAGCTGGAGAACGATGTTACCGCGCGAGCCCTGCTTGCGCTGTGGCATCATGCATCCATGGCACTTAAAGCAACTATCTGCAAAGCGACGCTACAGATCGCCGACATGGATCGCAACTATTATCGCGACCATGTGCTCACAATTGCGCGACATCCCTCAGAGACTGACGAGCGCATGATGATCCGTATACTTGCGTTTGCACTTCATGCGAACGAAGCGTTGGTGTTCGGCAAGGGATTGAGCGATGAGGACGAACCCGACCTCTGGCAAAAAGATCTGACTGGCTCAATTCAGACTTGGATAGATGTTGGCCAGCCCGACGATAAACGCATTCGCAGAGCGTGCGGCCGTGCCGGCAGGGTTTATGTGTATTGCTACGGCGGACATGCGAGCAAGCTTTGGTGGAACCACGTCAGCGATAACCTCGAGCGCACGCGGAATCTTACGGTGAAATCAATTGCCCAACCGGCCAGCAAGGCGCTCGCTGGCTTAGCCGATCGCAATATGCAACTTAACTGCACGATCCAAGACGGCCAAGTTTGGCTGGGCGATAACACGGAATCCGTGTCGGTCGAAATCGAGCCCGTAAAAACGCTGCCCGTCCTCAGCTATTAATTGTAGCGGACCGGACGACAAAGACTCAGAAAGTCAGCGCTTCATGCCCACCACGCCGGTTACACCATTTCCGGTGCTATTCCCGGCGGTGAACGCGATTCCAGCACCCTGCGCTTGCGATCCCGCGAAAAATCCGCCGAAGTTGCCGGACGGGGCAGGACCAGTGCACGGTCCGGTGCAAGTAACGCTTGTGAAGCCCTGCGAAAAACGGCTGGTGGTTGGTGTGAACCCGCCGCCGCCATTCATTTGGAAAGTGTTTAACTGCCCGGTGTTTCGGGATACGTTCAGGCTCAGGTTGATGGTTCTGTTTAAAAAATCCGCGGTGAGACTGCCACTGTTTACCGTCCCATTGGTGGCGCTGCCATTTACTACCCACGCGTTGGGAATGACAGTGAAGGTCTGCGTTCCAAGCGACGCCGGGATGGAGTTTGTGGCGTCCCCGGTAATCCATGGCTGAACGGTCGCCGTCGTAAAGGTCGCGTAATTAAAATCCGTCACCTGCGCTCCCGCTCCCCAGGTGCCCCACACGAGATTGCCTACGGCGGGCGCGCTACCTACGATGGTGTTGGCCGCCGAACTGACGTTGCCTTTGATCCCTCCGACGAGCGGGCCGAAATCCAGCAGGCGGCCGGCGCCGTCCAGTTGCACATTCCAATAAGCGGCCGATCTGGCATTGGTTCCCCCGGCCAAATTTGGCAATGCGACCGCCGCCGCGGAATTGTTAGGGGGCGTCGCTTGCGGCAGACTCACCGTGATGCTGCCGCCCCCGCTCGGCTCCACGGCCGTGAGCGTTACGGTCGCCTGTGCGCCGCTGATCGTCCCGGAAAAACTCAGTTGGGTTGCAAATCCGGGCGTGCCGCCGGGACCGCAGTCACTGCAGCGGAAGGCGCCCTGGCTTTGCGGGAAATCCACGAGGTTGAATGTGCCGCCGAAAGTGACTCGATTTCCACTGATTGAAATCGGCACGCCTCCTGATGTTGCGGGTGTGCTGTAGTTGAATACCCCGACGCCGCCGGTTTCTTGAAGGCTGACCCCGATTGTGGCGCGCCCGGCCGCATAGTTGATTCCCAGCGTGATTTCGCCTAGCACGAAGGTACTGCAGGTCGGACCTCCGCACGACGTCGGCACGATGTTCAGCGCGCCGCCGATCCGATAGAAAACCGTACCGGTGAACGTTGGCTGCAAGAGTGCCGTGAGACCGCCCGGATTGCCGACATTGTTCCCCACCTGAAAAGTATTTGTGGTCAACGCCGTGGTCGTCACGTTGGTTGCGGTCGTTGCGGTGATGCCGGGATCAGACCCCGGCGCAGTGGTTACCGTTTGTTGCTGGCCCTGCGACTGCTGCTGGCCCTGCGACTGCTGCTGCCCCTGTTGCGACTGCGATTGACCCTGTTGTTGGCCGGCCGCCGCATCCCCGTTCTTGCGCGCTGAAGACAGTCGTCCCTCGAGCTTGTCGCGCAAAAATCCGGGCGGTGCAATCAGGGGTTGCGGCGCGTTGACCTGCGACGCCACGTGAAAATACTGATCGTGCCCGAATTGATGTTCGCCGGATTGATTGGTTACGCCGATTCGCCCGTCGGTGACGCCACCGTATGTTCCGTTTGGCGCCAGCGAGCCGTTCGGATTGCGGCAGTTGCTGTCGCAATGAACCAGATTGTAGTGCGTGCCGCGAATGCCAATCGTCGCTACCGGTGTATTAACGCTGTAATTGTCGCGATTGCGCTTGCCGATGAGCCCCGTGACCGTGCGCAACCCGCCTTTGAGCAGATTGAAGATCGCCCGCCCGGAATCCGGGTCTTTGGCCTGGAATGCGTAGTCGCTGACCTTGAACAGCGTTTCCTGCCGCAAGGCAATAACGGAATCGTCGGTCAGCAAAAGCTGCGCATTCGATTGCGGCCCCAATTGCAATGTGTCGCCGGAGCGCACCTCGGTGCCTCTTAGTCCTGGAATTTTGCTGTCTCCGCGCAAAATAGATACATCGCCGACGGCGACTATGAGGCGCCCGGCAACCTCTTGCGCGCGTGCGCCGCATGACATCGTCAATAAAGAAGCAAGTGACACCATCCAGAAGATCGACTTCACGGCATGCTCCTATTTAAATTCGTAGCGCATT
>JANXSE010000134.1 GCA_025356695.1 Betaproteobacteria bacterium | reverse complement strand
CACAGCATGTCGCGGTAGGTGTCGTCGTCCAGGCCGAGCTGCTTTTTGGCAACGTGAATGCGCGCGAGGTCGGCGTTGCGATCGGCGGCGGCGACGGTTTGCATCTTAGGCATAGTAGTCAACCACATTGCCGTCGAGGTCCGACCACCCGGCCGGCGCGGCGAACATTCGTTCGCTCGGCGCCACCGACCGGGTCAGAATAAGAACGGCGCGCGGTTTGGCACGCGCGCCGGTAACAGCACCCGAGGCGCCCTTGCGGGCGGAAAGGCAGCCGGCTGGCTGGAGGAGCGATGTCTGCTCAATACGAACCGGCTGTCGTTGCTGTTTGCGGTGGTTATTAGCCCCACCTTCCGCTTGGGTCGCTGAAGAAATCATGTCGGCAGCCGCTCTTGCTTTATCGGCTCGGGCGTCAGGCGATCGACGCTGCCGGTGCGGCCCATCGAAACTTCGAGCAGGCCGATGTATTCGCGCCAGTGGCGATCGGCCGCGGCCGCCAAAGCAGCGACGATGCGTTGTTGATCGACGGCGCCGGTCATTTCTCGAATCTCCGCACGCTCGCCAATGTGCTGATATCGGCGACCATTCGTTTCTGGTCGAGTTTGAGTGCGGTCGCGACCACCGGCACAAGATGCGCGAGATTCCCCGCGATCATGACTTTCAACGGCGAGTCTGTTTTCACCGCCATAATGCTGACGTTGACGAGGTTAGCTATCTCGCTGATCACATAGAGCGTGTTCTGATCGTAAAACGCGCGCAGGTTTTCCATCACCTCGGCGTCTTTCTGCATGATCTGCTCGTATTCCTGCGGCGTAAATTCGTTCATGCACGCGCTCCCGCCGCGATTGCTTTCACGGAATCGATCGCGGATTGTTGCGCCACCTGCAGCGCGCGCGCCGACGTAAAAAAGCGCGCCGACGCCAAAAAGCGCGCGTGGTAGCGCGGCCGGCGCGCAAGATCGCTCCGGTACCGGTTCCATTTCTCGGTCACGGCGATTTGCAATTCAGCCGGCACCAGGCGCCAGTGCCGAACACACATCAGCACGTGGCGGTCGATCTTGGTGGCGCAGATGGGGCAGCGTTTCACGATTGTTTTCCTTTCATGCAGCGGCACGACTTTTACCGATGCCGCCTTGCGAATCACGCTTCCGACTCTGCCTTCTCGATCGCGCCCTTCATCAGCGCGGCGACGACCTTGTCGATTTCGGTGTCGGCGAGTTTGGCGACGGCTTCGTCTTTGCCCGGCACGCGCTTGCAGCCGATTTTGCGCAGCATGTCGTTGTCGAACGGCTCGAGGGCGGCCATGACGACGCGGTCGCTGGTGGCGATCAGCACCTGTTCCTGGTCGGGCAGCACCTTGCGGATCAGCGCGCAGGTGTTTTCTTCGTTGAGCACGACGATGCTGCCTTTCTGCTTGCGAAAGCCGACACGCACGCCGTGCAGGATGCGCGTCTTCGGTTTGTCGAACGCGGCCTGCGCCTCGCTGACGGCCGCGAACAGCGCCTCGTAGCGCTCGGCGGTGCGCGCGGTGGCGCGCTTCAGGTCGGGCCAGCGGCGGCGCACGGCGGCGTCGATCTCGACCTTCAGTTCGTTGGTGAGCGCATCGAGGGCGAGCTGCGCATCGGCGTACTGGCGCGCGAGCGGGTCGATGGTGGTGATTTCCTGCGGCATTGCGGTAGTCATGTTTCAAAGCTCCTTGGATTTATCGATAAGTGCCCGCGCAACCTTGCTGAGGATGCGCGGAGTCATGCGTACCCCGTTCAGCTCCTTGATGCGTATTTCATAAACGACTGTCGATTCGTTGTTGACGGTGAACTCGGTCGCGAGTGATTGCGCTTCACGAAGCTGCTTAAGTGCGAGCATCGTGACGTCCATGTGAAAAGCGCCGTTAAGATTGACTCGTTTCATGTTTTCAGATGCATCTGCCCGAGCAGATCTGGCAGCGGGATACGGCGAAGTTTTGATTCCAGCGTGAGCGAGTGCAGCGCGCGCTGGCGCAAAAATTTGCAGGTGTTTTCAAGTTCGTCGGCGGTCTCGGCCATGAAGTAGCCGGTCTTCGGGTGGCCGCACACCGCGATGCCGTCGAGCCGCAATTCGGTGACGAGCTTGCGCACCTGGCGCGGGCTCGTTTGCAGTTCGTCGGCCAGCGCCTTGACGGCGATGCCGGCACGCTTGCCGATGTGCGGCGCGAGCGCGCGCAGCACGTCGCTGGTGACCACGGCGGCGTAACTCATACGCGCTTGCCCTCGATGATGACGCGCGCGTTAACGGCGGCCGGCGGCAGCGTTGCCATGCCGAGCGCCTCGCCGAGCACGCGGCAGTCGAATTTGTCGGACGGCGCGCGGCCGGTGATTGACGGATCGGCCGGGATCGGCTTGCCCGTCAGCCCCCAATTGAAGCGCTTGCGGCTGATGTTCGGCGGGCTGATGACGCGGCGATCGACAACCTCGTCTTCGAACAGCGCATAGAGCATCTGCAGCGTGGTTGCGTCGGACCGTTTGATGGCGACGGCCAGCTCCTGCACGGTCAGGCGTTTGCGGGCCGCTTTGAGCGCGGCCACGAGCCGCACACGCGGATCGCGGTCCGCCTCGCCTTTCTTGTGCCAGCGCGCGGCGGTCTTCACGCCGCGACCTCTGCCGCGTCGAGCTTGCGCACGAAGTCAACCAGCGCGCGGGCGCGCGAGCGGGAGATCTCGACGGTCGGGTCCACCAGGTCGACGAACGCGCCATCCGCGGTCACGGCCCAGCGCGCGGCCGCTATTACACGCGGCGGTATAGCGGGCTTTTTGGTGCGGCGCACGCCTTTGCGCTTCGCCTTCTTCGCCGGCTTGGCCGACTTCACCTTGCGCGTCTTCGCGGTTTTTACCTTGCGCGCTTTGCCGGCCGCGGGCGTTTTCTCGCCGGCGAGCAGCGCGCGGCCGCTGTCGGTGAGTTCGTAGCGCGTGCCGCCTTCACCCTTGACCGCCTTGAGCAGGCCCTGGTGCGCGGCCTGGTAGGTGCCGGCCATGACCTGCGACGCCGTTTCGACGTCCGTGCAGCCGTTGTAGATCTCGTTGGCGAGCAGCGGCTTGCCGGCCGTGTCGATGGCCTTGAGGATTTGTAATCGGATGCTCATGCTGCGCTCCCTTCGAGCGGTAACGACATTTGCCTGTCTTCGACGGTGTCGACGAGCCGGACGACAATGCGCGTGCCGGCCGGGTTGACCGTGACGCCGAGCGCCGTC
>JANXSE010000100.1 GCA_025356695.1 Betaproteobacteria bacterium | reverse complement strand
CTGTGGGGCATTGTTGCCGGCGGCTGGCTGATGGCACGCGCTGCGGAAATCGCCGCCTCAAAACTCGCGGCCGGCGCGGGCGATGCGGCCTTCTGCACAACCAAGATCGCCACCGCGCGTTTTTACGTCGAACACATCCTGCCGCAGGCGCCGGCGCTCGCCGAAGAAATCACCGGCGGCGCGGCCAGCGTGCTCGCGTTCGACAGCGCCGCGTTCTGAGCCGCCGCTATTCGGCCGTGATGCCGGCTTCCCTGACGACGACGGCGTAGCGCTGGAATTCGCTCTTGATGTAGCTGCCGAATTCCTCCGGCGTGGCGGTCGGAAAGACGACGATGCCGAGCCCGGCCAGACGTTCTTTGACATCCGGTTGCGACAGGGCGGCGCCGATGTCGCGGTGTATGCCGATCGTCAGCGCGCGCGGCATGCCGGCGGGGCCGACGATGCCGTACCAGTTATCGACCGCAAAGCCGGGCAGGCCGCTCTCGGCGATGGTCGGAATGTCGGGAAAATATTCCGAGCGTTTCGCCGAAGTCATGCCGAGCGGGCGGATCTTGCCGGTTTTCACGTGCGTGATCGCGGTCGAGACGGTGGCGAAGATCAGCTGGATGTTGCCGGCGAGCAGATCGATCATTGCCGGTGCGCCGCCTTTGTATGGAATGTGCTGCATGTTCACACCCGCGGCGCGGCTGAAGATTACGCCGGCGAGATGGTCGGCGCGACCGGCGCCGGATGAGCCGTAGTTGGTTTTTGCGCCCGGCGTTTTCGCATAGGCAATGAGTTCCTTCACCGAGTGCACCGGCAGCGACGGATGCACCACCAGCAGATTGAGCGCGCTGGCGGTGCGCGCCAGCGGCGTGAAATCTTTCACCGGATCGTAGGGCGGCTTCGCATAGAGACTGGGCGCGACCGCCACCGGCCCGATCGAACCGAGCACCATCGTATAGCCGTCCGGCGGCGCCTTCGCCGTGATTTCCATGCCGATCACGCCGCCCGCACCGGCGCGGTTGTCGACGATCACGTTCTGATGCCACTGCTCGGTGAGTTTTTGCGCGATGGCGCGCGCGGTGATGTCGGAGCCGCCGCCGGGCGGCGACAGCACCAGCAGGCGCACCGCCTTGTCGGGATAGGCCTTCGTTGTCGCGGCGGCGGCGATGCAGGGCACCGTGGCGATACAAAGCAGGACGGCATACGGTGCAATTCGGTGCATAAAAACCTCATGGATGCGCTGCGGGGTGATTCCCCGGGTTATCTGTTACCAACTAGCAATTAGGGTACCACCGCAGATGTCGCGCCGGCGCGCAGCCGGTTTGTCCTTTGGCGGGCAGGCACGTATAGTCTTGCCGATACGGCGCAAGCAGAAACAAAAAAGGCCGGTGCCGGCAATTCCGCCGGTGTGGCCGCGCCGTCCATCCAATGGAGGAGCCTATGTTGTTCAAACGTAATTACGTATTTGCAGGCATTGCCGCAGGCGTGGCGGCACTGGGTCTCGGCGGTTGCGCCACACCCGGCAGCGATCTGCCCTCGATGGGCAATGCGTTTTCGCTGACCTCGCCGGCATTCCGCGACGGCGGCATGTTGCCGGTGAAATATGCCGGCAATATCAAGGGTAACCCGAACTGCATCGGTGAAAACATTTCGCCGCCGCTTGAATGGAAGAACGTGCCCGTCGGCACCAAGAGCTTCGCGCTGATCATGGTCGATCCCGAAGGCCGCGGCGGTCTCGGCGTCGATCACTGGAACGCTTACGGCATTGCGGCCACGCTGACCGGTTTTGCCGAGGGCGAAACCAGCGCGCTTAACGACAAATACGTCGGCGGCAAAGGCACGGCGGGCGTCGGCCACTACCTTGGCCCCTGCACGCCGCCGGGCACCGGCCTGCATCACTACACCTTCACGCTGGTCGCCACCGATCTCGAACCGAACGCGCTGCCGGCCGGACTCACGCGCGCCGAGTTGCTGGGCAAGCTCAACGGCCACGCAAAGGGTTCGGCGGGGCTGGTGGGGTTGTTTGGAAGGGCGGCGAACTAGAGTGCTTCACAAACCGGGTTCCTGAACACAGGAATCGCAGCAGGAAAAAAGCCGCGGCAGAAATGCCGCGGCTTTTTTTATTCATTTGGTGTTGTAGGGCGCAATAAGCGCAGCGCATTGCGCCGCATGTCAATCATCATATTCAGGCGTCTCCGTCATATCCTTTGCCCGGTCTGGCGAATATATCCCGGGTTCGACCGGCTTGAAAAATGCCTGATACGTCCAATCAGCTGTTCGATTGCTCAGGTCTTGCGTCGCTGGGTGAAGACGCGCGCAATTCATGTGCGCATGCATGTCACGCACGGCGATCGTTGGGTATGTGGAAGTAAGAAGTCGGCCACATGCGGCGCAATGCGCTGCGCTTATTGCGCCCTACGGCGCTACGCGCCACCCACCACAAAATAATGCAACACCCGCATCACCAACCCCATCGCAAACACCGCCCCGCACAGAACCACCATATGCGATTTCGGCCCGCGCGGCGGTTCTTTCGGCGCGATATGTTCGAGGTGATACTCGGTCGCCAGCTTGCCGAACCCGAGAAACAGAATCGCCGAGACCGCCAGCACCGTCAGCCAGCTTGCATCGAATTGCTTGAACAGAAACGCCGGCCATACCCAGAATACGAGGGCGCTGAGGAAGCCGGCGGCGTAGTAGGGGTTCATGCAGATGCTTTCAAATCAGGCAGAACTGTAGCTTGGAAGGAGCGTAGCGTATTCCGTGGTGACTGGAAACAATCGATGCTGACCACTTTGATTTCCACTGGGGAACGCCTGCGAGTTTGATGCGAGGGCGACGTGGCATGG